>NZ_JBNVZS010000007.1:0-164277 GCF_052527395.1 Legionella pelazae | reverse complement strand
ATGATTAGCATAAACAATAAGGAATTTGGTGGTATCTGGCAAATGCCTTCTGATAAAGCAAATGAAGTGCCAGCACAGTGGCTAAGTTACCTCTCTGTTAACAACCTTTATATTATTTTAGAGCAGGCACAAAAATTAGGCGCAGTTATTAAAACACCTATGACAGCCATAGGAAATTATGGACACTTTGCAATAATTATTGATCCTACAGGCGCTACTATTGCTCTTTGGGAGCCACAGTCTAAATGCCCTACTGAGAACTAAACGATTTTAAAATATATAAAGCTATCCGCTAATTAGGCAGATAGCTAGGAATTATTCAACTGTAACTGATTTCGCCAAATTACGAGGCTGATCAACATCTGTACCCTTCGCTACTGCCACATGGTAAGCAAGTAACTGTAATGGAATCGTATAAATGATGGGAGCAATCCAATGCCCGCACGTGGGAACAGGAATTAACTGTGCGCCATTAGGTTGCCAGGCTTGTGAATCATCGACAAAAACAATCAATTGGCCACCGCGAGCACTCACTTCATGTAAATTTGATTTTAATTTATCTAATAGCTCATCATTAGGCGCTATAGCAATAACTGGCATTTCATTATCAACTAAAGCCAGAGGACCGTGCTTTAGTTCTCCAGCTGGATAAGCTTCCGCATGAATATAAGAAATCTCCTTAAGCTTTAAGGCGCCTTCTAAAGCTACAGGATATTGCACACCTCGGCCTAGAAAAAGTGCATGCGATTTAGTTACAAATAGTTGTGATAGAGATTCAATATGCCTGTCCATTTGTAAAACGCGCTCACAACAAGCTGGTAACTCTTTTAATTGATTTAATACCTCTGTTGTGCGTTCATCACTACATAATGCTGCGGCTAGCATTAAAAAAGCAGCTAATTGGGTCGTAAACGCTTTGGTTGAAGCAACTCCAATTTCAATACCTGCTCGAGTTAAAAATGCACAATCTGCTTCACGAACCAAGGTGCTTGTTGAGACATTGCAAATAGCTAAAGTAGCTAAATAGTTCAAAGATTTGGCCTTATGTAGCGCTGCCAATGTATCAGCAGTTTCACCAGATTGGGAGACAGCAATAAAAAGGGTGCCTTTATTAACTACAACATCTCGATAGCGATATTCACTTGCTATCTCTACTTGTGCAGAAATACCTGCTAGAGATTCTAACCAATAACGAGCAATAAGACCGGCATGATAACTCGTTCCACAAGCTATAATATGAATTTGTTTGATATCTTTAAATAACCTGGCAGCTTCTACACCGAAGCTCGCTCTTACAACCTCTTGTGAAGCAACGCGGCCTTCTAGCGTATCTACTAAGACTTTGCTTTGCTCATAAATTTCTTTCAACATAAAATGACGATACTTACCTTTATTTATCATTTGACTATCACCATCAAATGCCTGTGTCTGTCGACTTACTGGCTGACCATTCATATCATAAATATCAATTTTACCGTCATGTAGATGAGCACTATCTCCTTCTTCTAGATAGATTACTTCCTCGGCAAATGCACCTAAAGCTAGTGCATCAGAGGCAATAAATTGCTCATCGATACCTAATCCGAGTACAAGTGGACTACCTTTTTTAATAGCTACCAATTCGTGTGGACGTTGCTCATGAATAACACCTAAAGCAAATGCACCATGCATTAATTTTGCGGCTTCTTGTACAGCACGTAATAAATTTTCATGTTGTTGATAATGATAATGGACTAAATGAGCTGCTACTTCAGTATCTGTCTCGGAAGAAAATTCATAACCAGCTTTTTCTAATTGCTCACGTAAGGCATCATGATTTTCAATAATTCCATTATGGACAACTGCTATTTGCCCATTAGAAAGATGAGGATGAGCATTTTCCTCACAAGGTTTTCCATGAGTTGCCCAGCGTGTATGAGCAATACCCATGTTGCCACTAACAGCCGTTTCTTTCATAGCGTCTGCCAAAGCCTGCACTTTACCTTGAATACGGACCCGTTTTAAACAGCCTTTATTGTTAATAACTGCGATACCTGCAGAATCATAGCCGCGATATTCAAGACGCCTAAGCCCCGCTAATAAAATCTGGCTAATATCGCGTTGAGATATTGCACCTATAATTCCACACATGTCGCATTACTCCTTAATTTAATTTCCAGTATCGGCATACTGCTTAAATTAAAAAACGTGCAGTATGCCATAATAAATATCCTTATTTAAATATTAGCTTTTTATAAGGTGCGCACAATTCGTTTTATAGCCATGTGCTTTCATGACTAAACAAATTTCATCTGCTAAGAATAAATGCGCCTTAGTTGTTGGATGAATCTCATCCCAAAAGAGGTAATCATCAGGATTACTACAAACATGATAATTTTTCTCATTAGGAGCGAAATTTTTATCTTGGTACTGTAGTGCTTCCGCATATTCAAGCACGAAGTTACCTTTAAATGGGGAATCTTTTAACACTTTATACATAGGGAATTTAATATCTATACAAGCATCAGTTACATTTTTAAAGCCAAAGAGGGCGGGATTCTCGATTGCTTTATACAAGATAGGCTGAATATCGACAAAGAGAAAATCAGCATCAGGAAAAGTACTTTGCCATTCTGTTATTTTCTGCGCCAAACGTTCGTTATGAGTTTGACTAACAAAGTTTAATAAATCACTATCCGCTGTATTTACATACTTAGGTGCAACGCCTACTGATGGCACGCCTAAAATAACAAAACGTTTAGCGCCAGCTTTAACTAACTTTTGTACAGAATAGTCTAGACCTGTAATGACATTATCTATGTAAGCGCTTAATCGAGTAGGCTCATAATTATCTTCAAATCTAAAGGTATTAAGATAATCATTACCGCCAATAAAGATAAAATAAACTGGCTCATCACTTAGTTGTTCATTAACTAATAAATGTGCTTGGACAGTTAAACCTAAGCTAGGCGGGATTAACTTACCAACAATTAAGTTTTTTACTGTTAACAGAGGGTGACGTATTAAATTCCATATTGTCAATTGATGATCATAAGTAACAGTCCAACTACCTCCGAATGCTTTATTGACAAAATAACGCTTATCTTCTCTATCAACAGAAAGCATAGGTGCTAAATATTCAGCCCAAACCCGGCCATTAGAAAAGTGATCTTGCCAATAAGGCTCGCCAGGTAAGATTGGTGCTTTTTTAACCTTTGAAATAAGGGACGCAAGCATAGGCCCAACACCCGTATCAAAAAAATCTGTTACCATATCGATACCCGTATCGAGAAGAATTTGAGGAATATAATATTCTTCCGCAAATTCAGTCATTTTGTTAATAACAAATACTTTTACAGGATAAACCAGATAAGCAGGGCTTTCTTCTTTTCTTAGACTTTTTAAAAGGTGCGTAGTATTACCTGTATCAGAAAGACTATCGCCAAAAATTACCATGGATTTAACAGGCACCTCTGCTCTTACCAAGATAGGTAAAAAGAATGCAAGTATAAATAAGATCCTGCACAACTTTGTGCAATATGACATAGTCCCCTCCTTAGGTTAAAAAATTCCTTTTACAACTTGTTAGTGCTCAAAATTTAAGCAACCAGGCCTTACAAGATTTGTACAGTAGTCACCAGTTTTGAAAATAGAGATACTTTTAGATTAAAGACTGATGTCTATTTATTGTCAATCTGATTATCATGTAGCTTTTTATTTTTGTCTATTATAATTAGAATTCGTAGTAACTTAGTCAATGTTTTATTTACTTAATTTCAATAATGTAAGTCTCTTTCTTCAATTAGTAATTATTTTTTTTTAATAGTCTTGCACGATCACGCTGCCAATCCCGCTCTTTTATTGTGTCACGCTTATCATGAGTTTTTTTACCTTTTGCTAAAGCCAATTTCATCTTTACAAGGTTTTTACGCCAATATAATGATAAAGGGATTAAGGTATAGCCTTGCCTTTCTACGCTGCCAATTAACTTATTTAATTCTTGTTTATTTAATAAAAGCTTACGTGTTCTTATAGGATCAGGATATAAATGTTTTGCAGCAGTAGGTAACGGCTGAATTTGCGCACCTAATAAAAACGCTTCATTGTGCTTAATAATAACGTGCGCATCAGATAAATTTATCTTACCAGCACGCAGACTTTTTACTTCCCAACCTTCAAGTACTAAACCTGCCTCATACTCATCTTCAATAAAATAATCGAAACGAGCTTTCTTATTTAGGGCTATAGAGGCATTTTGATCTTTACTGCTCATTAATCGCCTAACTGAATACTAAAAGATAGAGTATAACATTGGCTAGGAAAATTGGTGAAGCTATAAAATAGTAATCTATAGCCTCGCCGACTAAGCTTTAGACAAGGCGCAAGTGATTGAGGCGAAGGAATGTAGATAGAATACATGACTTAAAGCCGAATGAACTTGCAACGCTGTATAAAGCTTAGTGGGTGAGGCTATAAATGGAAACTTCATTAAGCAGCGCATTTATAAACCCTTGTTAATTACAGATTGCCAAATAAAGACAGTCACTTTAAATTTGTTTGTTCAATTTAACTTATAAATATAAAATAAAACGTGTATTTAAATTTAGGAGACGTCATGAAAGTTGGTGATAAGGTACCTGATTTTCAATTTGCAGCAACCAATGGTATTAACGCTAATTTATCTGACTACCAAGGTAAATGGGTGATACTTTATTTTTATCCAAAAGATGCAACGCCAGGCTGTACAACCCAAGGGCAGAATTTTCGCGATTCATATGTAAGCTTTCAAGCATTAAATGCTTTAGTATTGGGTGTTTCCCGTGACAGCATTAAATCGCACGAGAAATTTAAATCAAACCAGGCCTTTCCCTTTGAACTTATCAGCGATAATGATGAGAAATTATGTCAGTTGTTTGACGTTATTAAAATGAAAAATATGTATGGCAAACAAGTAAGGGGAATAGAACGTAGTACCTTTCTTATTAACCCTCGAGGTGTTTTAACTTATGAATGGCGAAAAGTTAGTGTACCTAATCATGTTGATGAAGTATTAACTACGCTAAGAAAATTACAGAAAGAATCTGCTGTTGTAGATATTAGTTCTCATTAAAATGTTAAGACCTAATTATATTGTTAAAACACCTTAAAGAGACCTTGACGGAGACTAGTCAGGTTATCACAATGAATGCTTTGGCTGATGGAGTAGTTTATGGATAACAAGGGATATAAAAATAAGCTTTTTGTGCTTGATACAAACATCATGATGAGTGATCCAACAGCAATTTATCGTTTTGATGAGCATGATATTTATTTGCCTATGGTTGTTTTAGAAGAATTAGACAGCCATAAAACCGGGCTTTCTGATGTAGCCCGTAACGTTCGGCAAACAAACCGAATGTTGGTTGAATTAATGAGTGGTGCAACCCATAAACAAATTGTTGAGGGACTTCCCATTCCTAGCTTCCTACATCATGACAATAGTAAAACTACAGGCCGCTTATTTTTCCAAACAGATGATTTTGAGCAAATAGGATCAAGTACCCTACCTGGACATAAGCCTGATAACACTTTATTAGCAACTGCACTTGGCTTACAAAAAAAATATCCGGAACGACAAATCATTATTATTTCTAAAGATATTAATTTACGGATTAAAGCAGGCATCTTAGGCATCAAAGCGGAAGATTATTACAATGATCAGGTGCTTGATGATGTTAGCTTATTACATAGTGGCTTGCACTTTTTAGATAATAATTTTTGGGATACTCATGTTAAAGACATGAATGCTTGGCAGGAAAATGGCAAAAGTTTTTATAAAATTAGCGGTCCTTTAACCCACCATTGGAATGCCAATGATTGTTTAAGTACCGAAGATAATCAATTTCAAGCCATTGTAAAAAAAGTTGAAGCAGAACATGCCATTATACAAGTCGCTCGCGATTATACTCAGCCCAAACATACGGTCTGGGGAATTAATGCCCGCAATAGAGAACAAAATTTCTCCTTAAATTTATTACTTGACCCAGATATTGATTTTGTAACGCTACAAGGATCAGCTGGCACAGGGAAAACCTTACTTACGATTGCAGCTGGTTTAACCCAAGTTTTAGATCAAAACCGCTATGCCGAAATTATTATGACTAGAGTAACTATTCCTGTTGGCGAAGATATTGGCTTTCTGCCTGGGACAGAAGAAGAAAAAATGACACCTTGGATGGGTGCTTTAATGGATAATTTAGAAGTACTGCATAGCTCACAAGAAGGTGGCAGCTTTGGTCGTAATGCAACCCAAGATCTTTTACAAAATAAAATTAAAATTCGCTCTTTAAATTACATGCGTGGACGAACTTTTTTAAGCCGATTTATCATCATTGATGAAGCCCAAAACTTAACACCTAAACAAATTAAAACATTAGTAACACGTGCAGGCCCTGGCACTAAAGTTGTTTGTCTAGGCGATATTAAGCAAATTGATACGCCTTATTTAACTGAAACAACCTCCGGCCTTACTTTTGCCGTTGATCGGTTTAAGCATTGGGAGCATAGCGCGCATATGACTCTATTGCGCGGAGAACGATCAAGACTTGCTTATTATGCAGCTGAGCATTTATAGTACGTCTTTTAAAAGAGGATAACCGATGAACAATCATGCCATCACCTTTGATGATGTATTATTAGTCCCTGCTTACAATCATCATGAGTCAAGGAGAGTCGTCGATATTAGTATGACTGACCGGTTGGGTAAACTTAATTTACAACTACCGGTTATTAGCTCCAATATGGATACAATTACTGAAAGCAAAATGGCTAATTTTATGCGCGGTAAAGGTGGCATTGGTGCCTTACATCGTTTTTTAAGCGTTGAGGATAATATTGCTGAATTTAAGCGCTGCACAGGTCCAGTTTTTGTCTCTGTTGGTTGTAGCGAAGCGGAATTACAACGAGCAGAAGCATTAAGGGATGCCGGTGCTGATTACTTCTGTGTTGATGTTGCTCATGCACACGCTAAATATGTAGGTAAGACCTTAAAAAGCCTACGGCAATTATTAGGCACACGGTGTATTATGGCTGGCAATGTTGCCACCTATGCCGGGGCTGACTATCTAGCTTCTTGTGGCGCTGACATCATTAAAGCCGGTATTGGTGGCGGCTCTGTATGTAGTACTCGAATTAAAACTGGCTTTGGTATTCCTATGTTAACCTGTATTCAAGATTGTGCTCGTTCAGACCGTTCCATTGTTGCCGATGGTGGCATTCGCACATCAGGTGACATTGTTAAGGCATTAGCGTTTGGTGCTGATTTTGTCATGATTGGTGGCATGCTTGCAGGTACTGAGCCAACGCCGGGTGATGTTATTACTAAAGAAAATGGAAAAAAAGTTAAGCGTTATCGTGGAATGGCCTCTCGTGAAGCCCAAGAGGAATTTCTAGGTCAGATGCATGAGTGGAAAACAGCAGAAGGGGTTGCCACTGAAGTACCCTATCGTAATAATCACGAAGCCATTATTGCGGATATCATTGGTGGACTGCGTTCTGGTTTAACTTATGCTGGGGCAGATACTATTACAGAATTACAACGTAAATTAAATTATGTAATTGTTACTCAAGCTGGTCGTTTAGAAAGCTTGCCGCATAAACTGATGGAAATTTAATAAGTGAACAAAACAGCCCTATCAATTAGGGCTGTCTTAAAGTAAATTAAATTTATTACAGTACCATGGCCATTGCTTCTGGGTTTTCTTCCACAAACTTACCTATATCCTGTACATTATTCATATTCATATTCTGCTGTTTATGATCGTCATCATATTTTTTTGAACAATCTTGATCATCGGAGTCTTTAGCTTCTGGGAATGCCATCTTCATTACCTCTTCATTCGTAGATTCCGAACTCATCAACATAGGTGTCAAATTTGGACTGTCTCCTAAATCTGGACTTGGACTTGGATTTGAAGCCATAATAATCACCTCAACTAACTGTATAAGCAATCAAATTTTAAGCTAATTATATTGAGCTTGACTCAATTACTAACATCACTAAATAATTAGATTGTATTAATATTAATTAAAATAAATTTTACTGCAACTAAATTAATTATAAACCATGTTGGCTTATTTTTTACACTTTTTTAGCAATTAAGGCAGCTTAATGAAGCATGAAGACTTACGCTGTATCTATATGGGGACTCAGCTATCTATAATAAGCGCTAAAGATACCGACATTATAGCACCCAAAAAATTAACTAATCGGAAAAACCGCAGTGCCCTTCTACTTTTGCATGGTTTTTCTTCTACGCCGGGCGTATATCGGTTTTTATTACCGCATATTAAGGATTTTTATGACAGTTTAATGATACCCGCCTTGCCAGGCCATGTAGAAAGTATTAAAGCTTTTAGCCAGATAAAAGGTAGCGAATTAATTCATTTTGCCGAACAAGCCTGTGCCTCTTTGTTGGACAACTATCAATATGTTGACGTACTGGGACTGTCATTAGGTGGGCTTCTTGGTTGTCATTTAAGTAATAAATTTAACTTGCGACATTTATATTTACTCGCACCCGCTTTAGAATTAACTCTCAACGTAACAAAAACAATCTGGTTAATTCAGTTTTTAAAAACAATGGGTTTTCGCAGCATCCGCAGCGCAGCTGGCAATATTTATCTTTCTTCAGAGCAACAACAAATCTATCAGAAAATGACATTAAAAAGAGGGTTTAGTTTAAAAGAATTTAGGGGAGGAGAAATTGCTTACCGGCAAATTCCTCTAGAAGTTAGCCTTGAAATACTTAAACTGATTCGGGAGTTTCCATTTACTGCCCCCACCTGCCCTACTGATTTATTTTTAGGTGCGCATGATAAAGTAGTTGATAGTCAGCAGGTTGCCAACCGCTTTAAAAATTATTCTCATATCACAATTCAATGGCTACCTAATTCCGCCCATGTTTTACCATTAGATAATGATATTCAAACTATTATTCAATGCTTTCAAAAAAATGCTATTAAATAATGTTGATGTAACTGTAATTAGGCAAATTAGCTATCCATGTACGTATTTTTAAGGGGTTAGCACCTGATTTTCATCTGGTGCAAAGCTGTTTTCTTGTTGCGGGCCAAAAACACCGAGCTTGCCAGCCTTTCTTGCTACTGATTGATCCATTTTATCTTGAATCAATACTTTTACTTTATCATGACCCAAAATAGCTGCCATTTCATGCGGTAAAATACTAAAGTTACCGTCTTCATCGGCTTTTCTTGTTTCTATAAATTTTTTGGCTCTCTCTTTTGCCTCTTTATCACCATACTCTTGCACATTCTCTTCTATCTCTTCAATGCTTGCTTTATAAGTATCAAATCTGCAGCCTTCAACGGCAATTAAAGCGGAAACGATGTTAACATTACCCGTTACTGCCGCCGCAATAAGGGGAGTTTGACCTTCAGAGTTAGCTTGATTGACATCAGCTCCTGCCTTTATCAAAGCAGCAACGGTCTGTTCATCACCCCTGTAAACTGCTACATAAAGCGGTGATTCACGATAATCAGTACAAGCCTTATTAACATCAGCGCCTTTATCTTCTATTAGGACGCTAATAGCTTCTGTATAACCTTTTTCAACTGCGATATAAAGAGGAGTTTGGTAAAAAAAATCATATTTATTTAATTCAGCACCTTTTTTGAGTAACGCTTTAATGGCTAGTAACTTATTATTTTTGACAGCAACATGAAGAGGGGTTTCACAATCAGCATTGGTTTGATTCACATTAACATTTCTTTCTAATAGGGCGTTAATGACTTCTATATAGCCTTTTCGTACTGCAACATGAAGCGGTGATTCAATATTATTACTGGATTTATCAACATTAGCACCATTTTTAATTAAAGCGATAGCGGCTTCTATATTGCCTATTTGTAATGCCAAATGAAGCGGTGTTTCACCCTGCTCATTGGGTTGATTAATATCAGCACCATTCTTTATTAATGCAGCTATTGCTTCTGGATGATTACCCCGGACTGCCAGATGAAGAGCAGTTCCGTATTTTTTATTAGTATAATGGATATCTGCGCCCGCTGCTAATAGCTTACTAATTAACTCAACATGACCATTATAAGCTGCGCATTGTAAAGGAGTCCCACCTTCATGGCCTTTCTTGCCTTCGCCATCTTCTGTATTTATCAATCCTAAACGTTGTAATTTGGGTACAACATTAATCTCTCCACTCATTAATCCTGAATTAAGCTCGTTACGCCTTTTTTGCTTAAAGCCTTGCATAAAATCAATGGTAGTTTTATCTATATTAGGCGCTTTTAAGATAAGAACTGCTAATGGCAAAGGCCACTCGACTGATCGATAATTAAGAAATGCCATGAAGGCATCTTGGCGCTCTTTTTGTTCTAATCGGGTCAAAGAGCTAATTTGTTTTGTATAAGCTGCTAGTGCCCTTATAAGAGGCTCTGGCAATGATGGTCTCTCAACTTTATTCGGATTAACGTACTTTATTAACACTTGCGCAGGTAAATTTTGTGCAATTTGTTCTTCTTTGCTTAAGCTCTGATAATCTTTCAGCTCCTGAAATGGAAAATTAAGTAGTGCATCTATGGCTTCTACTTTGCCTTGTATAATATATTCTAAGATTACATCTAATCTTTTCTCAGGGCTAAGCGAAGCTAATGTTACATCCATATCTTGAAGAGACTCTTCCTTAGTTTCTTTTTTAACAGGCGGTTTGGATGGTTGGCTTCTAACATTTGACTGCGTAGCTTGTTTCTGTAATTGTTGTTTTTTTCCTTTATTGGTTCCTTTAGAAGTAGAGTTTTGAATTGCGGTCTTAGCATCAGCTTCAGGATTAACCCGACTCAGATATGCTTCCAAAGGAGTAAGCTCTGCTTTACTTTCAGTTACTTCTTGTTTCATTTCTGATGAATTCTTTAAATAATTTTTTTCAATTTCAAGAATCATCGCCTGTAGTTTAGGATCAGGGTCAGATTTCGCCCTTGCCTTTAATTCTTCAACACGTTTACGCCAATCCTCTTCTGAAGAGACGTGAACTTCCTGGCTTGGCGCATACGCTGAAGAGTTTCCGTTAATAGATTTTTTTAATCTAGCGGTTATAGCTGCAATATCATGCTGCTCTGGTTGATAAATAATGAGAGAGGCTTGTGCACGCGTGATAGCAACAAAGAGCTCGTTAAAAATATTGTTATGACAAATGTTACCATCCTTACATCCTTTGGGTATCTTGCCTTCCTCTAGAGCTTTTTGTAAATCAATTTCTGGCTCTCGGCTTATAGGCTTATTAGCTGCTTTAAAACCATCTTGTTCAAAAAATTTGTAGAGCAACACTTCTTTGGCTTGCAGGCCTTTCATCTGCTTAGCGGTAAAGACGCGTTCCCGGCCAAATTTAGACACAGCATCTTCAAAGTGTTCAGGGCTTGTGATAACAACAAAATCAGCATTCTCGCGATTATTTTTACTAATTATTGCAAGCTTTTCGCTATCGGATTCTTTGCTCTTAGAATCACTGCCCCCCAACCAAACTACATTCCCTTTTTTTTGTTCCCCAATGCCTTCGATGAAGGGTAGTTCATTACTATCAGCAACCGCTGACCCACCAATAGCTTGATATTTAAGGATCAAGCTTTCATTAGCGAAGCGTATAATTGGCTCAGCACAGCGATAAGAGGCATGAAGTGCACTATTTTGAATGGCCTCTTTTTCTCCTACTTCCCAAAAAAGGGTTTTTAGAAAAGGGATGGTTGATTCGCTACCAAATAAACGTTGATGATCCCCTACACAAACCACTAGGTTCTTTCTAGCTGTGTTTCTGTCAATTTGTACCAGTGTTCGCAGTTGCTGCCTTGATAAATCTTGTGCTTCATCCACACCAACAAAATCATACTGCCGGCTAAGCACAACAGGCTTAAATGCTAAATCTACTTTTTTATCTTGCTTGTTAAGATGGCTGCGATATGCTTCATACACTTGCCAGATTGTCTTACGAGCCTTAGGGTCGGCAAATAAGGATAAATTATCGTTAACCTGATTATTATAAGTATCAAGGTTTGAATACCCTGACATCGTATGCAGCTCTTGATAAATGAGCGCAGCATTGTCCTTGCCCATAGGTAACGCGGCCTGCTTACCATGCTTGTTGTTGTGTTTTTTGGCGTAATCTTCTAGGTACCACTTAATAAATTCTGTTTCGCCTATGAACGTGATTGCTTGTCCTGGGTGATTAGCCTTATAAATATCTTCTGGTGTTTGGAATTCTATGCATTTAATCCACTCTGGCTTAATGCTGCGATCCTTTTTACACATCTCTTGCCATTCCTTCTGCATTTGCTCCACCAAAAACTTTGATTTTGCTAACACTAAAATACGCGGAAGTTGGCCTTCTTCTTTCTGTGCTGCCCAATGGGCCATATTGTGTTTAATTAAGGCTAAAAGGGTGCTTGTTTTACCTGAGCCGGGTGCGCCACTGATAATTCTGGGCAAAGAAGCCTTCTTTAATGATTCCTGCTCATCATCTAAAAAAATATACTGTTGATTAACGTACTCTACTTGTGTTGTTTCTTTGATTTCCAACTCTGATTTTTCTTCTTTACCTGAACCCACTTCAACGTAGGCTTGCGTTAACTCTTCTTTTTCTGCGTCGCTTAAACTTACTATGCCGCCGCCATTTTTAAGTTTTTCATACTCATGACGAGTAAAGATTTTTGTCACGACCCAAACCTGTTCCCCTAACTTTGTTTTAATTGGACAGAGTATAATTCTTCTTTCTCGATTATCTCGGATACTATAGAGGGGTTGAGCACCTTTACTATGTAATTTTTCTAAATTAAGCGAGGAATGTGATGGATTTTCCCTAAATATCTGTAGTGTTTCTTCATAGTCCGCAAAATCGATACCAAATTCTTTTATGACCTGAGAACGAATAAAAATTTTCATTACAACTACCTAATAAATAGAAAATAAATTAGGCTTATTGTACCATATTTACACAAATAGAATCAATTGCTTTCAAAAATAGAAAATAGTGTCATTTTAAAAATCGCTCAGCAAATATTCTACAGCTATTAAATTTTCTAAGGTACTATGAGTTTAGTCATTTTCTAAGACTATAAAGCAGCTAAATACAGGTAGCTTTATTGGTTAGCTGGCTTTTAGGCCTAAATCTAGAAATTAGCTTAGCTATTTATTATATCGAGTATACTCTTCGACAAAAGGACTATTTAAATCGCGCATATCGAGCACTGCACCATCAAATGCCATAAAATCAGTCTTCATGTCTGGAATTTCATAAAAATAAATATCACTAGCGTCAGTTGCCAAAGTATGCTGCCGTTTGATAGCTAATAATTCTGCTACGGCGCGTTGATGTGTTTTAGCAAATAAACGTTTAGCACGTAAATAACGACCTTTAAAGTGCGCATAATCCCATAACTCTAAGTCTAATTTATTGACAATACCAGCCAATTGGATGGTTGAATGGCCGCGACCACGAATAGTTAACCAGTCACTCTTGACCCAATATAAACTAATATTAGCGTCACCTCTTAAATCAAGGTTCGAAAGATTAACCACCCCGCTTAATTGAATTGTAGGATTTCCCGTAACAACTAATTGTAGATTAGAGGATTTAATACCACTTATAGAAAGATAGCCTGGACCATGGACTTCAAGGCGACCTAAATTAATATTACCACCAAGACGCGTTTCTCCCGGATTGGTAATGAATAAATCTAATAACCCTGAGTTTAAATGTTGGCCATTAATTGTGCCACTGCCTTGATAGGAAAAAGTGTTTAAATGGCGTGTGCGAATTTCTATATTAATAGGACCATGTTGGGGATAAGCATCTAACAGTGATACAAATAATCTACTATTACTAGAGGAAATATTAATTTGAGCTAAATCACGTGGATCACCCCGTAAAATCACTTTAGATTTAGCATAACCTGTATGTAAACTAACATTTATTCTACCGTGCACAATGACATCATTAAAGGCAGGTAACACTCTTGTCTGCGTTGTTTTACCTACAGTAAGAATCGTTTTTGGAGCAGATACATAAGTTCGAGTGCACCCAGCAAGAAATAATATTAGAAAAAATAATATTAATGAGCGCCTCAGCATAAGTTATTTGTCCATTTAAATTTATTTCCCTACATTAGACGAACTTACTTCAGCACGCAAGGTTAATGCTTAAATCTTGCTATAAATTTCCTTAAATCAAATGGTTGAAAAGTTTTTTTAGAAAAATTAGAAATACTTACCATCGTTGGACAACCATCATACCGATTAAAACCTTTTGCTTTTAGCACTAATGAGTTAAGTGGTTCGTTAAATGGAATTAAAGCAGGTAACTGAATAAAAATATCAACCAAATAGCCATTTTTGCAACCTAAATAAATTTTATTTACTGCTTCTATACCAAATGATTGCCCAATAACTTCTTTTAATTGTGTTAAGGGTACTCGTTGTCCTACATGACTATGCAGGAAATTACCTAAGACAGTCGCCTGTGCTTCCTGAGTTAAACGCAAAGCCAGAGAAAAATAATCATCATTAGATAAAATTTGACAAGTGCCGTGCTTATACCATTCATGTCTTTCTAAACAACTTCCTACTGCAAAACTAGGCATAAGTAATCGTAATAGATTAGCTACCTTCTCACTAAAATCTAAGGCAGGATAATCACAGTGATTAGACTGAGGCCTGGTATTACAAAAACCATAAGCTTGTCCACAAACGTCTTGATTAGGCCATAAACCATGTAAAACCAAATGACTAGCTTGGTAGCTATTTGAGGGAAGACGTAAGCATTCAGGTTTGCCTGCCTCATAGCCGTAAGTCTGACAGAAACCTGGTTGCCAACTTAGCGCTAATACATAACTATCCGCCATACCAGGCACTTGTTGACAATTTGCTTGATTAATTTCAAATGAAGCATAACCACAATCACTATTTACCCAACGCAAAGGGTATTGAGAATTTTCTGGAATCTCAATACGAAACCAATCAGGATTATTTGCACGATTTATTTCATTAATCTGATAATGCGTATTAGGCTGAACGAATAAGCCATCAGGATTAGTTTTTTTATTTTTCGAGAGATAAGCAGGACAAATTTTTGCTGCTTCAAATTCACCTACTACCGGTAGTGCTAGCGTTGTTAGTGAAAATAAGAACAGAAAAAGGCCAACCCTGTATTTCATATACGCGTCCTAGCAACGAGATTTTATTTATTATACTGTTTTATCAGCAGTATATGAACATTATTTTAGGTAAATTGGTGAAATAATAAGATGTAAGCCTTAACTTCTTACATTAAGAAAAAAAATAGCAGCAAATGACTATTATTTTAAAAATAAGGTGCAAGAAAGCACTTTCTTATTAAGAAGAGATTTAATTGACAAGACTCATCTTTCCTACCAATAACAGACAGGCAGCTATTGGTAGGAGATGAAAAAAAGCAGATTAGACAGCAGTTACTTCTTCTGCCTGTAGTCCTTTAGGACCTTTTGTTACAGTAAATTTTACTTTTTGACCTTCGAGTAACGTTTTACGGCCAGCAGCACTCACAATTGAGCGGAAGTGAACGAAAACGTCATCTTGACCATTATCACGACTAATAAAGCCATAACCTTTATCATCATTAAACCACTTAACGTGGCCAGTTTCTATAGCAGACATGTATACTTTCCAATTTAAATTAAACACATACTTGATCCATTAAGCCAATAACAAAGCATCGTAGGAGTCTATTGCGCGATAAATATGCCACTTTGGAATACAAAGGAAGGATGTTATGCACTGGTAGTAACAATGTTTCATTTAGGATTGCTGGAATGCAAGTAATTTTATTATAACCTATAATCGGCAAAATTGCATCATAAGTGATGATATTTAATTAATATTGTAAGCATCTATAGAGTGCTAGAATACTTTAATTTAGTAAGTTAATTGATTTTAATAAAACAATAGGAAAGGTTTTTCTATGAAAAATGTACTATTAAATTTATCTTTTGTATTCATTACTTTTTTAAGCATAAATAAAAGTATTGGCTATGCAAAAGATAATTATATTGTATTAATTACAGATCCGAATGTCTTGGCAGTTCCTATTAAAGACAACTGTGAACTTTTAATTAACTTAAAGAGTCAAAAGGAAATTGCCTACGGTAGCTCACCTGAAATTCCTAACAATCAGGACTACACCAAATTGCGAAACACAGTCTATCAAAAGCTTAAACAAGCGCAAAAACTATTGCCAAAAGGCTTACATTTTTGCCTATATGAAGGTTATCGAAGTATCAATTTACAAAAAAAACTATTTGATAATCGTTTTAATATTGTTAAAAAACAACATCCAAATTGGTCTAGGGAGCAAATTTTTAAGGAGACTACTAAATTAGTTTCTCCAGTTATAAATTTAGATACTACAAAAAACATACCTGCCCATTCTACAGGAGGCGCTGTTGATATTTACTTAATTGATGATGCAGGCAAGCCTGTTGATATGGGTATTCATCCTAAAGACTGGATAAAGGATGATGGTTCTTTATCACGCACTGCATCGCAAAAAATTTCTCTACAGGCCAAAAAAAATCGAGCCATTATGAGTAAAGCGCTAACTGCCGTTGGTTTTGTTAATTATCCAACTGAATATTGGCACTGGTCCTATGGTGATCGGTATTGGGCTTTCTTCATGCAAAAGCCTCATGCTATTTATAGTAGTTATGCGAAAAAAACTGATTTAACCCTTTAAAAATTATGATATAGCTACTGGCATATAGCCTTGCTCACTAATCTTCAGGAAAGGCGCAAGTGATTAAGGCGAGGGAGTGTATAAAGGGGATACAGGGCTAAAATCGAGTGAGCTTGCAACACGATATAAAGCTTAATAGGTGAAGCATATTTTGCAAGCATTTTAATAATAGAGTTAGTATATTTTAATATCTTTAATTTATTTAAAGAGGATTTAGCGGTTTTAATGGTCTATCTTTATTTGCTCTGCTCATTGGATCCCGCTTATAGTTAGCAACTAATTGCCACAATTTTTCACCTCTCCAATTATATTGGCCAGGATGATAGATTGCCCTTGACAACTCATTAATCTCTCTTTTCAGAGCCATATCACTGACAATTTTATTTATATCATCTAAATTCAAAAATTCTAAGTCAGGCCACTGCCAACGAGCCCAGTTAAGTAAAGAAACTCGTGCAAGTTCTGGCTGATTGGTTAAACAGGCTTGTTTTAACTGAGCGAATACCTTTCTTTTACTTATATGACTAGCCGTCCCTGGTCGATTTCGCGCCCACCATAATAATAAAGTTAATAGCCATGCTATAGCAAAACCTCCTGCTAGCCACCAGGGCAAATTATTAGTGCTCTCACTACTTAAGTCATTTATAAGCTGGCTGTTATTTACCTCTGTCTCATTATCTATTTTAGGTGTTGTAGTTGGAGACTGCTGCATAGGTACTGCTGTGGCTGTAGTAGTGCTAGCATTAGTAGAATTAGTAGTGTTAGCAACAACATTTAACGTTAATTCAGGTAAAGTAGCTATTTCGGTTTTATTAGTAACAATATTAAACCAGGGTAATTGCACGGCCGGAATAGTAATCTTGCCAGGTTTATTTAACAAGTAGGTAATATTAATAGTCGCTGTCCCGATAAGTTCAAATTGGTGGAATCTATTTTTCTCGATAGGCCTTTCAGGATAAACACTAAATTGATCCGTATTATTAAATGTTAAACTGGGAAGTAACTGTGCTGGCGTGCCTACTGCTTGTAATGTAATAGTACGTCTTAATGTATTTCCTTGTTGTAAGGAATTTGTAGTTTGATCATATTTCTCGGTTAAGTTAATTTGTTTGGCAGGTAGCCAATTTTTTCCTTGAAAACTTGCAGGTATGGGTTTTACTTGTAATTTACTAGCAGAAGCTTGAACATGAATAGGCTCTGGAATAGCGTCGTAAATCAAGGCATTAAAAGAAGGGGGGGCAATATTTAATTCACCACTTTTCTGTGGAAAAATAGCATATTGTTGTTCTTCTACAGAATAGATTCGACCATTTTCAGCTGCCTGATAACGTCGCCCGTCGCCTAGAGGAATTAACAAAGCATCATCCATTTGTGGACCTTGATAATTAACGTCTAGCAAGCGTCGGCTATTATACAATTTGACTGTATAAATAACTTGTTCATTAACATAAGGATGTTTATTACTGAGTTCAGCGGTTAATATAACATCTTGCTGTTTATCTACGGTAGTTGGATTGGTGCTGCTTTGATCATTGACAACTTCAATTGTTTTAGCCTGTGTATACTCTTGCCCAACACGAATAGCAGGGATGGATAAGACGCCAGTTTTTTTAGGTAATAACAAAACTGTCCATTGATTACTAGAGGTGGCTGTCCCGTTAATAATACTGTAGTTAGTACTTCTTTCTGTACCTACAATAGTGAAATCGGTCTGCAAAGGCGTTAAGTCAGGCACACCTGTAGGCATCTTATCATTGGTAATGGTAAGGCGAAATGTTTCGCCCTTTTTTACTTTCGTTGCATCGACTTGCAACGTTAATTCGGCGTGTATAATGCTACTATAAATTACGATAATGACCGCAAAAATTAGTCTTTTCATTGATACCACCCATGTTGTCTACGAATATAATCTCGAAGAAATTTTTCTCTTAGCAATCCACCTGGATCATCTGGAATTAAGCGTAGCCATTGCTCTTTTGCTTGCTCCTTCTCCTGCTCTTGAGGAGACTGCATAGTCTTTGATGCCTGCATTGCTTGCTCTTTAGGCTCTTGCTTATTTTGCTTAGCGGGTTCCTGCTTATCTTGGTTAGCAGGCTGGTTTTTATTATTGTTATTTTGCTTATTTTCAGATGTTTGACTATCTGACTGCTTATCCAGTTGATTTTGTTTTTCCTGGGAATTCAAGCTTTGCTCGGATTGAGGCTGTTGATTATTATTCTGTTGCTGGCTCTGTTTATCTTTATTCTGGTTAGCTGCACTATTCTGACTTTGCTTATCCTGCTGTTTATTTTGTTGCCCTTGTTTATCTTGCCGATTTTTATCTTGTTGTTGATTATTTGTTTGTTGTTGTTTATTTTGCTGAGAATTTGCTTGTTTTTCTTTTTGTTTTTTTAATAAGTCTTCTAGTAGGCGGCGATTATATAAGGCATCTTTATTAGCTGGATTTAATGTTAATGCTTGATTATAGGCTTTTATTGCTTCTTCATACTTACCTAGATGTGCTAAAGCATTACCTTGATTATAATAGCCTTGCTCAGTTTGCAAAGTGCCAAAAGTCTGCGCAGCTTTTTGATAGTCGCCGGCACGATAGGCAGCACTAGCACGCCAAGCAGGCTTATTAAAGGTTGTTTGTGCTTTTTTAAACTGACCTTTCTGCATTAATCGCTCACCCTGTTGGTCTTTTGTTAACCAAAGATCTTGCCAAGTAAAAGCATAACTATTACATGCTATTAAAAGTAGTAAAAGCTTAAATAACCTTATCATGAATCAATCCTCTGTAGCCAACCACGTCGAAACAAAGGTAATAGTAAAAGAAGAGCAGGTAGCAAGAACCAGCGCCCTTCATCACGCCAAACAGGGGTATCTTTGTATTCATTTTGAGTAAATTGCTGGTTTTTGTTGGCTGTAGCTAACCATTGTTCTAAATCTCTTGGTGTATCATTTAATGATAAAATTATACCGCGTCCTGCCCTAGCAAATGACTTAAATAAAGGCGATAGGGATTCATTAGCAACAATGGGCATGATAGATGTTGTAATGCCTTGGTCAGCTAGCTTTTTAGCAACATCACTCGCTTGGGTATCAGGTGGGGTCCCCGTTAATACTAGTAGTTGACCTTCAGTAAAACCGGCTTGCTTAATTAATCGAGCACTTTCTTTAAGAGCATCATTTAATTGTTGCCCGCCAATAGGCATTATGTCAGGCGTAAGAGAAGGTAAAAGTGCATCAATTGTTTTAGCATCTTCAGTTAAAGGTGAAACGACAAACGGCTGGCTGGTAAAAACAACTAATCCCAATTGACCAGTATCTGTTTGATTAAATAAATCATGTAATTTAAATTTAGCTCTAGTTAATCTATCAGGCGTCAGATCTGTATTTAACATACTTTCAGACATATCTAAAATGATAACTCGTGGTTGTATTGCCTGAAAGGTAGGAACAGGTAAACGAACCCAACTAGGTCCAGCCAAGCTAATTATTAGAAAAATTCCTGTACCTAACAAAAGTAAAAGGCTGCTATATCGTTTGCCTACTTCTTTAGACTGAATTAATTGCTCAAGTAGATGTCTATCGCAAATAGCACTCCAGGATTCCAAGCGTGGATTTTGGCGTGTTAATTGCCAGATTAATAAGATTAAAGGGAGTAAAGCAATTAACCACCACGGTCGTAAAAAATGAAAATCAGCTATCATTCTATAACCTCATTCATTGTATGACGATTCCAAGGCAACCGAAATTGCTTGATTAAACCAGCTTTCTCACTTAACCAATAGAAAAATAACACGAGTGCAATACCTAAAGGCCAGGGATAATACTCTTTTTTTGGTCGCGCTGTCGCTTGCTCTTGTGATGTTGTTTCCAATTTATTTATCTTGTTATAAATTTCCTGCAAGGTTTGAGTATCTGTTGCGCGAAAATAAAGACCGCCTGTAAGCTTGGCAATCTCTTGTAAGGTATTTTCATCTAAATCAGCACCTGCATTAAAGCTAAAGAAAGGATCATTGGGTACTTGCAATTCGGCTTCAGAACCTAGCCCAATGGTATAAACTTTTATCTTATCCTGTTTTGCTAATTCAGCTGCCTTTAACGGATTTAATACACCAGAGTTATTTGCGCCATCCGTTAATAAAATAATGACTCGGCTTGCTGGCGAAACATCTTGTAATCGTTTTACAGCCAAACCTAACGCATCACCAATAGAGGTTGTTTTACCTGCTAAGCCAACGGTTGCATCATCAAGCCGCATTAGTACACTGTGTCTATCAAAAGTTAAAGGTGTTTGTAAGTACGCTTGACTACCAAATAAAATAAGACCAATTCGATCACCTACGCGAGCCCGCACAAATTCCTCAGCAGCCCGTTTTACTACAGTCAAACGGCTAACAGGCTGTCCATTAAGCAGCATATCATTGAGCTCCATGCTACCTGATAAGTCCAGGACCATCATGATATTTCGCCCTTCTTGAGACAAAGGAATGGGCTCCCCGACCCAACGTGGTCCTGCTGCCGCCAATACAATTAAGGTCCAAATAATAAAAAATAAGCTAATTCGATTTGAACGAGCTAAAGTTAATTTCTCCTTATCAATAATGGACTGCAAAGCTTTATAAAAAGGCAGTTTCAATGCAGCTGGCAGGATTAAAGTAGCAGGTGGCAGAAAAAACCAAATAAGAAATGGCGGTATAATAAGTAGCAAAAACCACGGAGCTGCTAATTCGAACATGGAATACCTCGCTGTTTAATCCAAGCATAGGCGCGGCTAAATAAGGGTTTTAAATTAACTTTCTGGCTTCGGCTCTGATAGGGTAAAATTAATAAGCACTCGCGAACAGCATTAAAATTAATATTTTTAGACGTCTTATTTAAGAAATTAATCCAGTCTTCACCTTGCAGGCTAGCTACGTCTTGCCGCGGGAAATAAACCAAAGCAACTCGTCTTAATAATTCAGAAATTTTCGCGCAAGTAGCAGAAACATCACCATTTCTTAAATATTCTTGCTCATAGTTATCTAATAATTGACAGGCCTGCCGTTTAGCTCGTGCATACTGGCGCTGCCGGTACGCTATTGTAACTAATAGACTTATAATGAGCAAAATCAAGACAGTTAAAATATACCAACCTGGCGCCAAAGGCCACCACCCTATTGAGCTAGGCAAGTGAATATCATGCAATTTAGCTAATACTTGTGGGTCAGACACGTTGCCTCCGCGGAAAAGTTTGATTAACTAATTGCGATAGATCTGTTTCGGCTGTTACTTGAGAATAGGGAATTTGTAATCGTTTTAAACTGGTTTGAATTTTAAACTGTTGTTTGTCGCACCAAGCTTTATAATCTTCAGTTAATTTTGGATACGTAGTATCTAATAACAATTCTTGTTTACCATCCGTAATAGCATATAAAGCCGGTTTTGGTGGGGAAAGTTCTAGAGGATCACAAATGTGATAGGTTAATAAATCATTATTAATTTTTAAACGACTAAGATGCGGCTCGCATTTCTCATCTAATTCATAAAAGTCACTGATTAAAACGATAAGGCTTCCCGGCCTAACTACATGATGTAATTTACTTATAATTTGGTTTAAAGGGACTGTTTTACTTTCATTTTGTACTTGGCGAAACTGTTTTGTATAGTGGTTAAGAGCCGCTAGTAAGGGTAGTACGCCTGCTTCACGGGACCTTGGCATAAATTCATTATGCTCTCGCGGTGAGAATAAAAGAGCCCCTACTCTGTCTCCTTGACTTACTGCAGCCCAAGCAATTAAGGCAGCTAATCGCGCAGCAACAACCGATTTAAAAGCATGTCGCGTTCCAAAATACATAGAAGGATTAAAATCAACAAGCAATATAACAGGTCTTTCTCTTTCTTCTTGATAAACTTTAATATGTGGTCTTCCTGTACGAGCAGTTACACGCCACTCCATGTGACGTATTTCATCGCCAGCTTGATAATTCCTAACTTCAGCAAAGTCCATGCCTCGCCCACGAATGCAAGAGAGATGATTACCAGTTCTTACTGCTCTAGCATCCATATGCGCACGCTTACGATTAACTAAGCGTCTTAGAGCGATTAATTCATCAAGTTCTGTAATAAGACCGTAAGTCATACTTTTCCTAAGGAATTGCTACTAAACGTAATAATGAATCAATAAAGTTATCACTATTAATACCTTCAGCTTCTGCCTCATAGCTTAATAAAATTCGATGTCTTAAGACATCATGAGCGATAGTATGAATATCATCAGGTGTAACAAAATCTCTGCCAGAAAGCCAAGCATGTGCTTTAGAGCACCGATCAAGCGCTATTGTCGCACGCGGGCTTGCACCAAAGCGTAGCCACCGCCCTAAATCGCTGCTATAAACACTAGGGTTACGTGTTGCAACAACAAGCTGGACTAAATAATTTTCTAGTGGTTCACTCATATGCACGTTTAAAACTTGCTGACGTGCTACAAAAAGGGTACGTTGATCAAGCGGTTGTATATTAAAATCTGAATTTTTTTGCCTATTATAGGTACCAGATGCTTCTCGGCGTGCTAGTTTCAAAATATCATGCTCTACCGAAGCATCAGGGTAATCAATTTTTACATACATTAAAAAACGATCCAGTTGTGCTTCCGGTAAAGGATAAGTTCCTTCTTGCTCAATAGGATTTTGTGTTGCCATAACTAGAAACAGCTCAGGCAGTGGATAAGTTTTACCTCCAATGGTAACTTGTCGTTCAGCCATGGCCTCTAATAATGCGGCCTGTACTTTTGCAGGCGCACGATTAATTTCATCAGCTAATAGAAGATGGTGAAAAATAGGCCCGGGTTGAAATACAAAAGAGCCGTCTTGAGGGTGAAAAACATCTGTACCTGTTAAGTCACCAGGTAATAAATCAGGGGTGAACTGAATACGATGAAACTTTCCCTCAACTACAGCAGACAATTCTTTTACAGCTCGTGTCTTAGCTAGCCCCGGAGCGCCCTCAACGAGTAAATGCCCATCTGCAAGTAAAGCAATTAACAAGCGTGAAACTAGCTCTCTTTGTCCGAGTATACGTTGATTAAGATAGTTATTTAATTGCAAAATTTGCTGTTGTATCATCTCTATCTTGCTAAGGTCTAATTGCTCCATATCTTTTACCATGTGCAAAAAAAGATAATCGTATCTTGAAATTTAATAGATGCCAAGTCGAATAACCAAGAAGCTTTATTGCAAAGTCACGGATTACTTGTAGAAATTATAACCAAAAGCCAATTCTAGTAGCAATAATAATCTGCTAATTATGGACATAAATTAAGTTAAAACTGGAGGAAAAAATGAAATTAATCCACTTATCAATTCGCTCATTATTTGTTAAATTAAGTTTAATTTTTTCCTTAGCTATAAACCATTTGCTATTGACCACTAATTTACACGCAGCTTCCTCCTGCCAGCTCCTTATTGATCAGCCCATTAAGCTTAAGTCTAAGTTAGGAGCAATTAGTTTAACAGCAGTTAATCCCCATTCTATTTTGATACAATTAAAACCTAACATTTTCACAAGTTTAGATGACCTGTATGGCTTATCTAAAGATAAGAAAACCTGGTTTTTTCGTATTACAGGCCTAACGCCTTTAACTTCAGGTAATGCTCTTTATCTTGTAACCTGGGCTACTAAAGATCTCCCGCCTAAAGGTACTTATGAGCTTTCAACCTATGAAACAACACATAAGCCGCAATTTAAACAAACATTTGATACGATAGGTGATAGTATTACTTGGGGAGGACATGGCCAATTTTTACGCTGCCTACTTAGAGATCAAGGCTTGCCTTACGATTTTGAAGGTAGTCATGTAGATCCGTTTGGATTTGGACACGATGGTGAAGGTGGCGATACAACGCAAGCAGTATTAGCACGTATCAATAAAATACCTGTAACAGATGCTTATTTTTTACTCATTGGCACGAATGACCGTACCTTACATCAAGATACTGTAAATAATATCGTCCAAATTGCTAACCAACTTTATGCTAAAAATAATAAAGCAACTATTTATATAAGTACCCTTCTTCCTCGCGCTGATGCTTATTTTGAGCGAAATCAAGCGGTTAATAAGTTACTTCTCCAAACAAATTCTATCTGCCCGAGTTGTAAGATCATTGATGTAGGCGGCGCTTTTTATGCTTTAAAAGATTGGCAAAGATACTTCCCAGATAAATTACATCCTAATTACGAAGGCTATGTAGAGCTGGCAAAAATAATTACCAGGTTTATTAAAAATGAAAATAAAGCTAAACGTTAAAACACTGTTTATATTAGACCTCTTTCCAAACCGTCAGTGGCAGTTTGGAGAGGCCTATTATAAAGCTAGCGTTACTAATAACCTGGTGATAAATAATTACTGATAATCTTCTTGTAATTCAAGTGGCATCATTGCTTGTAATCTTTCATATAAAGCAACAATTTGATGACAAAAAATTAAAAATTGTTGTCTATCTTTCCAAAGCTCATAATCAATACCCTTACGGAAAGCATACTGCCTAGATAAGCACCTAAGTAATTGTTGCTCTTGGGAAGAAAAGACAAGATCACGGTTTAGCTCGAGCAACTCTAACAAATTTTTAAACTGCTTTACTGGCCGATGATCATGAATTAAGTAAGCTTTTAAAGTTAGATCAAAAGCAATATACATTAATGATACAATAGCTAATAAACAATCCTGATGTTCCTCTAAATCAGGCAGCTGTATTTCTAACCTATTATTTAATAAGGTGTCGGCGCAATTAGCATGCTGCGTCGCAATTTTTATCAATTCAATTGGAGAGTAATAGCGTTTTTCCATTATTTAAACTACTCAATTTTTGTTAATTACATCATAAAGTATATAAGTAGTTTTAGCTATTCTCCCACAGTTTTAAATTACTTTTCGTCTAAATTATGCGAAAATAAGAATTCTATGAATGACTTTCTAAATACGCCCCTTACTTTACGTTCTTTTACCTTAGCTAATCGTCTAATTCAAGGACCCTTAGCAGGCTACAGCTGTGCACCTTTTAGAAAATTATTTTCTGTTTTTTTCGCACCTGCTTACTGTGTTTCAGAAATGCTCTCAGCTTATGACATTCTCCATAAACATAAAACGCAGGATCGTTATCTTTTTCGCGCAAAAGAAGAAACGGCTCTGTGTTATCAAATTGCTGGAAATGAGCCCAGTATAATGGCCGCTGCCGCCCAAAAACTTGTATCACTAGGTGCCAATCTTATCGATATTAATTGTGGCTGCCCCAAAACAAAAATTCGCAAAAAAGGTGCTGGTAGTGCTTTACTGGACCATCCTGAGCAGTTAATTAAGATTGTAACTGCCATACGTTTAGCAATCCACATACCCCTAACGGTCAAAATTCGCCTGCAAGAAAGCGCCAAACAAGACATTGAATTAGTAAAAAGGATTGCCAATGCAGGTGCAGACGCGATCATTATTCATGGCCGTAGATGGCATGACACTTATGATACGCCCAGTGATTTAAATCGAATTAGTTTAATTAAAAAAGCAACCAATATACCTCTCATTGTTAATGGCGATCTAAAAGATAGACAAACGATATTAAAGGCACTTAAAACAACGGAAGGTGATGCCTTTATGATTTCTCGGGCAGGTTCTGGAAAACCCTGGTTATTTCAGGAAATCATAAACGATATTTCTATCAAATTAGATAAAAATCAGTTAAAAGATTTATTTATGCTTCATTTAAATGATTTAGCTGAACTTGAAACTGAATATAAAGCCGTTTTACAAAGCCGCTCACTCGTACGTTATTATTTTAGGCATCAATTGCCTGCAGAGCGACTATCTACCTTCTATCAATTAACCACTTTAAGAGAAATCGAACAATTTTTAATTAAAAATAACTAGAATATGAGCTTAATAACCATAGATCCCGCGTAAATGCTGCGCATTTTACGGGGTAACGTTCGATTAGCGATATAAAAGAGACTTCGTCCCTTTTATGTCGAGCTCACGTTAACTAATGCTTCTGCCGCCATCAACATTTAATATTTGCCCGGTAATGAAAGGATTATTAATTAAGGAGATAACCGCTTGTGCAATAAAGCGAGGATCCCCGTGTCGTTTTAACAAAGTACTAGCAATAATATATTCTTGTACTTTATGGTCTAAGGCATTTTCCTTTTCAGGCCATACAATTGCACCAGGCGCAATAGCATTAACGCGAACATTTGGGGCAAATTCTTTCGCTAAAGTTTTAGTTTGCATAGCAAGTGCCGCTTTGGTCTGACAATAAACGGCATATTCACGTAAAGGCTTGTCGGCATGAATATCGGTAATATTAATAATTGCACCTTGCTGTACAGATAAGTGAGGATAAGCTGCAAGACTTAATAAAAATGGGGCTTGCACATTAACGGCAAAGAGTTCCTGCCAATCCTCTAAATTAACTTCATTAATAGTTGTTCGTTTAAAGGTAGAAGCGTTATTAACGAGTACATTTAATTTACCGCCCCATTGCAATACTTGATTAATTAAATCCCTACATTCATTAGGCTGATTTAAATTAGCCTGAAAAACAAAGGCACTTTCTGCTCTTATCTTATTT
This sequence comes from Legionella pelazae, assembly GCF_052527395.1. Taxonomy (NCBI): domain Bacteria; kingdom Pseudomonadati; phylum Pseudomonadota; class Gammaproteobacteria; order Legionellales; family Legionellaceae; genus Legionella; species Legionella pelazae. The sequence goes on along the minus strand of NZ_JBNVZS010000007.1, from coordinate 136,952 downwards.
AAAAAACCAGCTAATAATTGTGCTTCATTTAGGGAATGATGGCAATGAATAGCAACCTGGAACCCTTCTTGATGTAGGTGCTGGGCAATCGCTGCACCAATACGTCGAGCAGCGCCTGTCACTAATGCAACCTCATTGACTTGTTTGTTATTATAAATCAAGGTATGTTTCCCCGTTTTAACTAGGCAGATTAACAATGAATTCATTAAGCTTATTGTATAAGTATTTACAACAGCATCAAGAAATTCCCTTTGCTGAATTTATGCAACTTGCTTTATATCATCCTCAGACTGGCTATTACAGCGCTGGTTTGCCTAAATTCGGTATTGAAGGTGATTTTATCACGGCGCCTGAGTTAACGCCTTTATTTGGCCAAACACTTGCTAATCAATGCAAGCAACTTATTCCTTTATTAACTAATCCTATTATTTTTGAATTTGGTGCCGGCTCAGGCCGTTTATGTGTTGATATACTAAAACGGTTGGAGCAATTAGATTGTCTACCCTCTGCTTATTACATTTTAGAAGTTAGTGGCTTTCTACAAACCAAGCAAAGTAATTTAATTAAGCAAGAGTTGAGTCATCTAGCTCATTTAGTAACGTGGTTTAATCGATGGCCAACAGAACCCTTTAACGGTATTGTTATAGCCAATGAAGTATTAGATGCTATGTCTGTGCACCGTTTTTTACAAACTAAAGAGAATCTCTTAGAAAGTTTTATTACTATAAATGAGCAGAATGAACTAATTGAGATCTTTAAACCAACTGAAAATTTACGTTTGCGCAACTACTTAAAAAGTGCCCTACCAGAAGAATTACCTTTGCCTTATCAATCAGAGGCGAATTTATTTATTGGAAGTTGGCTAAAGGAAATAGCTGATATGCTTAATCAAGGTGCTATCATTTTAATTGATTATGGTTATCCAAGGCATGAATATTATCACCCCGATCGGAGCCAAGGAACATTGATGTGCCACTATAAGCATCAAGCCCATACTAATTTTTTAGTCCATATAGGTGAACAAGACATTACCGCTCATGTTGACTTTACCCAAGTTGCAGAAGCGGCTTGCGCTGCTAATCTACATGTTGCCGGTTATACTAACCAAGCTGCTTTTTTACTTGCTAATGATTTGCTAGGCTTACTAGCTGAAATAGATGATGAACGAGCGCGTATTAAAGCAACCCAAGCCGTAAAAAAATTGACATTACCTAGTGAAATGGGTGAATTATTTAAAGTAATAGGATTGACTAAAAATTTGGATGTGTTTTTAACTGGTTTTCAACTACAAGATAAAAGAGCAAGCTTATAAATGACTAAATATTTAACTACTGTCGAGTTACAAAAAGAATCAATGAAATTTTCTGCAGGCCATACAACTATCTTCTCTGCTACTGAACGAGAACCACTGCATGGACATATGTATAGTGTTTATCTTGCACTGACAACCTGGGTTGAAGAAAATGGCATGAATTTTGATTATCGCTATTATAAAGATCGCATCCACAAATTATGTCGCTCTCTCAATCAAACTTTTCTAATGCCTAAATACTCGCCTTTTCTAACTATTAGTGAAGATGAAGAATATTACTATTTTATGTTTAATAAAAAGAAAATCCCGTTTTTAAAAGAAGATGTTACTCTATTACCTTTAACCAATATTACTGTTGAAGAATTATCAAGATGGTTTGTTAACGAACTTATTAAAGATAGTGAGGAATTAATTAAATATCGGATAGAAAAGGTGACTGTAAAAGTTTTTTCGGCCCCTGGGCAATCTGCAAGTCATGAATGGGTAAGGCAATCTAATTAAAAGTAACGTTTAAGGAAATATTTGTGATTAATATTTGTCATGTATGTATACCTCATACTAATCATGATTATTTCGATTATGTATCACCTGATGCTTCTCCTAAAATTGGCACACGCATCTGGGTGCCTTTTCGAAAGCAGGAGCGTTTAGGAGTTGTCGTTGGCATCGCAATATCCTCTAAATTAGATAGGCCCCTTAAATCCATCCATACTGTTGTTGATGAACAACCTATTTTAAGCTCTGAGATACTTGCTTTATGTCAATGGATTAGCACTTATTACCAAGCCCCGCTGTCTGAGGTATTACCTTTGGCCATACCTAAGAAACTGCGTCAAGCCTGCCCTATCAAAGCACCCTTAGTAGAAGCTTTCACGCTTACACAAGCAACAAGCGAAGCTTATAGTCTATTGGGAAAAAATGCGCTTAAACAACGTGCTTTAGTTGATTTTTTAGCTACAAAAAATAAAACGATGACGAAAAGCGAATTAGTTCGAGCTGGCTTTACTAAAGCGCAATTAGATAAGCTTAATAACTTAAATATTATTCGTCGGGATCAACTATTTGCTTTACCCCATTTGCCCTGCTTAAAGACCAAACCTCTAGTGCTTAATGATGAGCAAGCAATAGCCGTATCGGCAATTAAACAAAATTTAGAAAGTTATCATTGTTTTCTTTTGCAAGGCATAACAGGCAGTGGCAAGACTGAAGTTTATCTGCATGTCATTGCTGAAGTCCTTGCCCGTGGGCAACAAGTTTTAATTTTAGTGCCAGAAATTGGCTTAACTCCGCAGCTGTTGAAGCGCTTTAGTGCTCGCTTAGATAAGCAAATAGTTACATTACATTCAAATCTTAATGAAAGTGAACGATATGCATCTTGGTATGCTGCAATGCATAATATTGCTCATTTAGTGATTGGCACTCGGGCGGCAATTTTTACACCTATGCCTAAATTAGGATTAATTATTATTGATGAAGAACACGATCCCTCTTTAAAACAGATGGATAACGTACGTTACTCAGCACGTGATACAGCACTTATGCGTGCCTATCAAGCCAATATACCCATTGTTCTAGGCTCAGCAACGCCAAGTTTAGAAAGCCTGCATAATTGTCGTCAAAAAAAATATACTCTTTTACAGCTAAACTATAAGGCTTTAACTTCACAGCCGCTTAGTTATCAATTAATTGATTTACGTTCAGCAATTATCCATCATGGCTTAGCTGAAAGATCGATACAAATAATTGCTAATCATCTAAGGCAAGGAAATCAGGTTTTAGTTTTTATTAATCGTCGTGGCTTTGCACCTATTTTACTTTGTCATGCTTGTGGTTTTATGGTTGACTGCCCTGCTTGTGACAGTCATTTGACACTACATCGGCACAGTCATCGTTTAATCTGTCACCATTGTGGCCTAAGCCAAGCAATTCCAGCAACTTGTAAGCAATGTGAAAACTCGGAGTTAATTCCAATTGGTACAGGCACTCAACGACTTTATGATTACCTAGCAACTGTTTTTCCGGAGACTAAAATTCTACGGATTGATAGAGACGAAATACGTAAAAAAAATGAGCTTGAGGCTCGACTTGAGCTCATTAATAATGAACAAGCACAATTACTAGTTGGTACCCAAATGTTGGCTAAAGGGCATCATTTTCCTAAACTTACTCTCGTTGTTGTGGTCGATGCGGACTTTGGATTTTATAATCAGGATTTTCGTGCTATTGAGCAATTAGGTCAATTACTGACACAAGTTGCCGGACGTGCCGGGCGCGCTGAAAAGCCTGGCCAAGTCCTTATACAAACTCATCTACCTCATCATCCTTTATTAAACGTACTTATTCAAAAAGGCTACGAGGAGTTTGCAAAAATGCTACTAACCAGCCGCGAGCAAGCCGCTTTGCCTCCTTATCATTATTTAGCTGTTATTCGAGCTCAGCATAAGCAAAATGAGCGTATTGAGGATTTTTTAAAATCAATTAAAAGTTATTTAAGTGAACAATCCTTGCAAATCCTAGGACCTGCTCCTGCCCCGCTAGCACGTAAAGCAAACCTGTTTCGTATGCAACTTCTAATTAAATCCTCTTCACGTAAACATCTACACTTAGCATTGACGACTATGCGAGAGTGGATCAAAATAACCAGACAATCACAAGATATACGTTGGAATATTGACGTTGATCCAATGGACTTATCATGAATAATTCAAAGATTGCCGTTTATCAAAAGTCCTTTGCTATCGCTTGGGGTGATATGGATGCTCTAGGCCATGTTAATAACGCCAGTTATTTTGATTATTTTCAAGAAGCTCGTATAGAATGGCTAGCAAGCTTAAATTTTAACTTACAACAAGCAACTGGCCCGGTAGTTATTCATGTTGCTTGTACTTTCTTTAAACCAGTTATTTATCCAGCAACACTAACGCTTAATAGCAGTATCCACAGTCTTGGCCATTCCAGTTTTATTATTGATCATGACTTATTTCAGGAAGATGTTTTGATGGCTCAAGGTATAAGTAAAATTGTCTGGGTTGATTATAAACTTAATAAATCAGTAGCAGTACCTGATAATATTCGTCAATTATTTAAATAAAGTTAATTACTTGATTTGCATCAATAAATAAGGTTAACTACTATTTACTTTGATTATTTATAACCTTTAATTAAAGCTTTATTTTAGACAATTTTAAACCACAATAAGGAAATATTATGAATAAAGATATTTTTGAAGGTAATTGGGAAGAAGTAAAAGGGAAAATGAAACAAGCTTGGGGTAAATTAACCGATGATGATTTCCGTGAGCTTGAAGGTAATCAGCAAGAAATTTTTGGTAAATTACAAAAGCACTATGGCTATACTCGTGATGAAGCTGAAAGAGCTGTTAGAGATTTCACTAGTAGACACTAATTTAGACTAAATTTTTATCTTTTTCTTTAAATCATGCCAGCTAATATTTAGCTAGCATGATTTGCTTTTCGCTGCCTATCATGTTTAAACAATCTAACCAGCAAGAATAACCTAAAGCCTGCTCTACATAGAATTAAGGTTAGAACGATTTATCAAAACATAGTAAAGGCTATTTAATACGTTTATGCTAGAGAGAGCTTTAGGTTGAAATTAAAATTTAGATTAAGTGAAAGTCACTAAAGCTTTGGCGCTCGGTATTTACTATAAAATAGGTGCTGCTGCAAATTGAAGAGCCGTATTTCTATGAATCAATAGGCAAGATTTTAATTATATTAAACACTAGGGTTAGTTGAATAGCAGGACCGGCTACCGCTACGTCATTTGCAGGTTCTCCGCATACTGGAGAATGAGATAAATAGAAGGCTTATTCTACCATTTAAACAATGTTTTGATATTTAGAATTTCGTCAACCAATAGGACAAAATAAAGCGCTGAATAGGTAAATTAACAAGACAATTGCTGTTGCTAAAATTACAGAACAGGAATAGAAGATCCCTTGCTCTATCACATGAATTATGTAACTTATTAATACTTGCCTTGTTAAGACTATTAATAAGTTACATAATTAAAATTTTATTACTTGGGACTATGAAGGTCGCCCTTTAATAATTTTAACCTTTAATAAAACAAGTGCCGAGTTATGGATAAGCTAAAAGTTATTGTCAACAGTAGTTGGTTTTATAATTTTATTATTATATTGATAATTCTTAACGCTATTGTTTTAGGGCTTGAAACCTATCCTGCAATAACTCAAAAATATGGCCCCTTACTTACTTTTCTTGATAATGTCTTTATAACCTTATTTGTAATAGAGCTTTGTTTAGAAATGCTAGCTCTAGGTAAGAAATTCTTTACTAACCCGTGGCACATGTTTGATCTAATTGTGGTCTCTGTCTCTCTGATACCTGCAGGGCAAGCGTTTACTGTACTACGTGCTGCGCGCGTTTTAAGAGTATTAAGATTAATATCTGCCTTTCCTTCTCTCCGGCGGGTTGTTCAAGGCTTAATTAATGCAATACCTGGCATTACTTCTATTGCAGGAATTTTACTTATTTTATTCTATGTTTTTGGCGTTATGGCCACGAGATTATTTGGGCAAAATTTTCCTGAATATTTTGGCAGCTTACAATTTTCTCTTTTTAGTTTATTCCAAATTATGACTATGGAAGGATGGCCTGATATTGTTCGCAAGGTGATGGAAGTTTATCCCTATGCTTGGCTATTTTTTATCACTTACATATTGATTGCAACCTTTTCCGTACTAAACTTATTTATTGCAGTCATTGTTGATGCTATGCAAAAACAGCATGAGATTGAAGAAAAAGCAGAACAAAAAGAATTGCAAAAAATTGAAAATACTTTAGAGGCTATTTATCAAAAGTTAGAGAGTATAGAGAATAAAAGTAGCAAGTAGTCATAAGACTATAGTATTTATAATTTTCAATTATATTAGTCTCTACTCACATTTAACAGCCTATAGGGCCAGGTGCGCATGACTATCAATTAATTTTTCACCTTATCAAAGTAGACTAATAGCATCTCTAGCTTACTACTTTACCGCTAAGTCTATTATTACTTAGCGGCTATATAAAATTAAGGAATGATAACTACGTATTTTAACAATTCCGATACCTTCTCCCCACATTGAGAGTTTAAGTAATAAGTAAATTTTCCGGATCTGCCTGGCAAAGTATTTTCTGTCCAGGTTAACTCTTTACCTTCCCAAAGGGTTTGTTGTACCCAATTTCTAACTTGATACTTAGTAATGGGGAGGCTTCCTTCTGGCTTTTGCCACGTTAAAGTTATGCTCTTCTTATCTTTACTATATTTAGAAGAAATGTTAGCTGGAGGTTTGCATAAGGTAGGGGTGACTACTTTATAGCTTTTAATACTTTGAACAAACATACTAGCCGTTTTCATATGTGGATTTGGTGGTCCAGCATAGGGGCCACCAATGGCTAAGTTAACAATCAAGTAATAGCCACCTTCTTTATCATTAAATCCCCGGCTCAATGCATTGGGGCCATCTGCAGGTAAAGTATCGGTTTTTAAAGGGCCCCAAATCTTTTTATTATCGAAATAACCTGTAATGATATGGCCACCTTTGGTGCTTTGTGGATCTTTATCCCATTCAAAACCCCATTTATGAAAATCATGATACAGTCGCTCTGATTCCTTCTTACGGACTAACCGATAGCCTGGCCCTCTACAATCGCCGCCATTACAGCGTGGGTCTTTACCATTAAAATGTAAGGCGGCGGTCATGATGTCAAAGCTTGTATTTTTAGGGTAAGCTTCCATAATATCGATTTCACCATTTGTTGGCCATTGTTTGTCATTAGTGGGCAAAAGCCAAATAGCAGGCCATAACCCACTATGATAGTTAATAGGATTAGTTCTTGCCTCACATAATCCATCATCACTGGTCTCGCATCTTGGTAACTTAGCAATTACTTCAAGATAACCATGAGTTAAAGTGCTTGTATCCCAGACAGTTGAATTAACAGTTGCATTATAAGGAGGTGCATCAAGATCTCGGCGTGTCATTATTTCACCAGCTTTCCAATAATTATTATTTACTTTAGTTGCTGATAATTTTAATTGACCTGGCTCATTGATCTTATCACAATAATAAGACACTAATGACGAATCATAGACATTAATTTCACCTGATTTTCTATGATCATAATTTGTAGCAGCATAATAATTTAAGCCCTCTTCATTTTTATCTGTTAAAATATTTCTCACTAAACTACACTGCTTGTTTTCATCAAAGGAGCAAGGCATTGCATAGATATGCTGTGTTACTAACAAAATCGTGATATGAGCTAAGATTCCCTTCATTAAATAATCTCCCATCTATTCATGAGTCTTAAAATCACTATATTATATTTATTTACCTACAAGCAAATTTAATATATTACCCAGGTGATGTTCTCATCTATTTTTGCTAAACATTAATCAGCTAAATTATTAGGAGAAAAATTCTATTTGAAACTCGCTATAGTAGTTAAGTGTTTCTTGCCTTAAAGGCAAGATCATAGTGTACCTGGATGGAATATTAAGAATTTAACAACATTGAAATACGAAAAGTCGCTACTATAATAAAGAGCCTACTGTTTATTTAGTTGATGTTTAAGTAACACCAAAAATATTTGGCACTTGTGACTTAAAGGAGTTTAAGAATGGCAGAAGGAATCTTTGCTCACATTAAACATGATCTACAAGCCTCTATCGTTGTATTTTTAGTTGCACTGCCTTTATGCTTAGGTATTGCTTTAGCTTCAGAAGCACCCATGTTTTCTGGTATTATTGCTGGCGTAGTAGGCGGGATTGTTGTTGGTATAGCTAGCGGCTCAGCGCTGGGTGTTAGTGGGCCAGCTGCAGGCCTTGTAGCGATAGTTCTAGCAGCGAAGGAATCCTTAGGTTCCTGGGAAGCATTTTTATTGGCAGGATTCATAGCTGGGATACTACAGGTGATAGCTGGCTTCCTGCAAGGTGGAATTATTGCCTATTACTTTCCATCAGCAGTGATTAAAGGTATGTTAAGCGGTATTGGTATCATTATCATTTTAAAGCAAATCCCGCACTTGCTAGGGTATGATATATCGCCTGTGCTAACTGAATTAACTAATGGCCGGCTTGGGGTTATTAAAGAAGCTTTCCATAACATCAACCCTGGTGTGGTTATCATTAGTATGATATCACTCATGGTTATGATCTTGTGGGAACAAATCATTGCGAAGGGCTATAAAACGCTCGAAATTTTGCAAGCCCCTTTAGTCGTTGTATTACTTGGCCTTCTTTTTGTCTGGCTCTATGAAAATAATTGGCTGGCTTTTCATCTGGAATCATCAGAACTGGTACAAATACCGGAATTTCGGAAAATTGCTGATCTGACTTACGCAATAACGTTACCTGATTTTCTTCAGCTAGGCAATCTGGAAGTATATCGCGTGGCTGCAGTCATTGCCTTGGTTGCGAGCCTGGAAACTCTCTTATGCGTTGAAGCCACTGATAAGCTTGATCCTCATAGAAGAGTCACGCCCACAAACCGTGAGCTGAAAGCTCAAGGCTTGGGTAATATGGTTTCCTGTCTAATTGGCGGGCTACCTATTACTCAAGTCATTGTGCGTAGCACAGCGAATATTACCTTTGGCGCTAGAACTAAATTATCGACCATTTTACATGGGATGTTTCTCCTGATTTGTGTGCTAACTATCCCAAAATTATTAAATCGAATTCCTCTAGCATCACTTGCAGCCATCCTCATCGTCATTGGATATAAGCTAGTTAACCCATCCATTTTTAAGCGCATGTATAGAATGGGTTGGGAACAATTTTTACCTTTTATAATTACTATCATCGGAATTGTACTTAATGATTTACTTTTTGGCATTGGCCTCGGGTTTGCTGTTGCTATCTTCATTATTTTGCGTCACAACTATTTGAACTCGCACGATACTAGGATCTTTATTGAAAAAGGTATTACGTATCATATGGAACTCGCTGAAGAAGTAACCTTTTTAAATAAAGGTAGCATTATAAATGATCTCAAACGTATTCCCCCAAAGGCTACTTTAATCATTGATGGCAGCCGTTCGAAATATATTGATAATGATGTACGCGAGGTCATCGATAATTTTCTGAAAAGTGCTAAAACTAAAGAAATTTCAGTTAAATTGCGAAGGATAGAAACATGCATACCTTAACTAAAGAACAACAACAAAATATTTCCTCAAAGCAGGCAGTTGACTTGCTAAAAGCAGGTAACCACCGCTTCATTAATAATCTCAGAGTTAATCGCAATTTACTGCAACAGGTGAAGGAAGCTTCTAAGGGGCAACATCCTTTTGCCGCCGTTTTAAGTTGTATGGATTCTCGCACGCCAGCAGAACTAATCTTTGATCAGGAGATAGGGTATATTTTTAGTTTGCGAATTGCCGGCAATATTCTCAATGATGATATCATTGGTAGCTTGGAGTTTGCTTGTAAGGTGGTAGGCGCTAAACTTATTGCGGTGATAGGCCATAGTGGCTGTGGTGCAATTCATGGAGCCTGCAACAACGTTGAGCTAGGCCACTTAAGTGGGTTACTAGCAAAAATCCACCCAGCAATTGAGAAAGTTAAGAAAACTTTTCCAAAGCTTAATCCAAATACCCCAGAGTTTATAGAGCAAGTTACTAAATTAAATATCCAGCTTACTGTAGATGAACTTAGTAAACGCAGCAAAATACTCAACAACCTATTAAATGAACAAAAGATCATGATAGTTGGTGGTTTATATAATATTGAAAACGGGAAGGTAGTATTCTTTGAAGAAAATAAGAGTTAAAGTAAAAAAGTTTAACTATGTTTCATGGTTATTATGCAAGAGGTCTCAGGCTGGCATTTGAGTAAAGAGAACCAATCATTAGCTTCTTATTTTCTTATCTATGTTTATAATGACAGGCATAAAAATCTTAGTTTATTTCCACAATTACGCCTGGCTTTATTAACTTGCTAAGCTTTACTACATCCCAATTAGTTAAACGGATACAGCCATGGCTTGTGGAGCGCCCTATCGTTTCAGGTTCATTGGTTCCATGGATTCCAATACCCTTTTTATTTAAACCTATCCATACCACACCTACTGGACTATTTGGGCCAGGTGGAAGATTGTAATAATTAGCACTGCGTTTACCTTCTTTAAGCATCTTTTTATCATATCTAAACCACGGTAGATACCTAATACTTTTAATCTTCCATTTCCCTTTAGGAGCAGGTAGTTCTTGGGAGCCAGGCGTTATAGGAAAAAAGGCAATAATTTGATTATTTTCAAAAACAAGTAAAGTCTTTTTTCGCGTATTTATTTTTATAATTCTATTAGGCAACAGTATATTTTTAGAAACACCTGTTTCTGAGAGCTCCTCTATAAGAAAGGGAGTGACATTTGGAACTTTTATTCTATCATCTGGTTTTAATTTTTTAAAATTAACCTGAGAATTAATCTTCTTTAAAAAGTCAACATCAGTATGGAAACGCTCTGCAACAAATTCTTTTAAACTTTCGTAAGGTAATTTTTTCTTTTTTGCTTGTTTTCTTATTTTTTCAGGAATAGAGCCTAGATACTTTTTATCCTCCTCTTTGATAGTATAAAAAGTATAAAGTGAAGTAAGATCGTTTTTTGGCTGAGGTGATTTGTAACATTGCAGTACTGGTGTATATTCAATGGGTTTCTTAGCCATTTCTTTTAGATTAAAATGGTTATTTAACAAGATTTGCCTTTGTAGATAAAAGGTATACGGTAAAGGAAAGTCCATTTCGTAGTACTGGGGTTTAAATGATTCATAATATTTTAGTGCTTGTTTGGTAAACTTGCCTCGGCTCCCATCTATTTTCCCTGGGCTGAAGTTCTGTTCATCTAAGAAAATTTGCTGTTGTACGATTTTATCTCTAGAATTTTCTATCTTCTCCGCATAGGTAACTAGGCAGAAGCAAAACAAAAAACCTACATAAAAGATATATTTTTTCATAGATAAATCTGGCTGTTTAATTATAAACATAGCATAAACACGAGAAACAAGGCTGCAAATCTGTAAACTTTTTACTCAGCTTTCTAGCCAGTCTAAATTTTTTTAATAAAAAATGAGACGCTCGGTTTGGTTTAGAGGCAATAAAAATATGATGGACTTAACTGATCTTATTTGTATAAAATTTAAACTTTCCTTGGCTATACTTTGATAAATAAAGATAGTTATTTCTTTTGACAAAGCCTTGACATAGTTGTCACAAGGATGTTAGCTTAAATAGTCACAATTAAATTTATAAAAAATTGGACAAGATATTCACCATAATATTGACTTATAATTCCTATAAAAAAGGACAGGTCTAGACAACAGAAGGAGTGACTATGTTTAAACAAAGTTTATTATGTGGCGTTTTTGCTCTGACAACTATTTCTCCCCTAGTCGTTGAAGCAGCTGTAAAAGAAAGCAGTAATATGACACAGAATGCTATTACTGATACAGCAATTACTGCGAAAATCAAAGCACTTTATGCAAAATCGCGGTTAGTTCCGGTCGCAAAAATCGCAGTAAAAACAAAAAATCAGCAGGTTATTTTAGCCGGAAAAGTAGAAAGTGATTTGCAGTATGAACGAGCGCTTGCCTTGGCAGAATCAGTAAATGGCGTTAAAAGTGTTGACGCTGAACGATTATCTGTAATCAATAGTAAGGCGCCTTTAACTGATACCATGCTTACTGCTAAAGTAAAAGGTGTCATTTTAAAAGAAAAATTATTTGGTAAGAAAGCTGTTGAATACTGGCCAATTAAAGTCGAAACAAAAAATAGAGTGGTTTATTTAACTGGTGAGGTAGATAACGATAGAGAGCGGGCTAATATCACCAATTTAGCAAAAAATATCCGTGGTGTAAGAGCTGTTCATTCAGCAATTGTTGTGAAGTAATTGATAACTTAATTATTGCGAATGCTCTAAATGTAACTACTATTAAGGAGGTCATAATGGATACTAATCATGTTGTAAACGCAAATGATGTAATTGGAGTTAAAGTTGAGAATATGCAAGGTGATAACCTTGGTAAAATTGAAGCTTTGATGCTTGATAAATTAAGTGGAAAAGTAAGTTATGTTGTATTAAGTTATGGCGGCTTCTTAGGCTTGGGTAATAAGCTTTTTGCTATGCCATGGAGCATTTTCTCTTACAATAAAGATCGCGACTGCTTCCAAATCCCTTTAAATGAAGAGCAGCTGAAAAATTCTCCCGGCTTTGATAAAGATAATTGGCCTAATATGTCAGATAAAATGTGGAGTGATTCTATCGCCCGCTATTATGATACTGCAATATCTAGTCGTGGTGATCGTGGTCAAATTTAATTTTTAAGCTCAAATGCAGTAACTTGTTTACTGCACTATTTTTTTAATTAACTTCTTTCGAAACTCGCTGCAAGGAGCCAAGTGGTAGTTGACCAGCGCACAGAACCGGAGTGTCATGGAGTACATGAAGATTCGAGCACTGCCGTGCCTGCAACTTGGCCGTTGCAGTAGAGTTTCCAAAGAAGTTTAATTAACTTTTATGCATCATTTGCTGATGTGCACACTCTTCACATAAATCATTAATATCTTCAATTGTATCATCTGCTTGTGGTAATACTTCTTGAATTGGCTCTAAATTATCCATATCCTCAATTTCAATTTTTGCACCACAATTTTTACAGATTTTCATGGTCGACATAACTTCTTCCTATTGTGTTGATAGTTCTTTTTAATTATTAAAGGTTCTATTTTAATAGTATTATTGTAACTAATATGAATATCCTAGATTGAAGGGATTAAGCTAAATGTTATCTATGTTAATCAGGAAATTGCTATAGAATTATGGAAAATTCTCAATTTCCATTGATAAGATTACTCTATATATAATTTTAGGTGTTCTTAAAAAAAAGTCTAATACCATAAACTAGCTAGAATAAATTTATGAATTTAAAAAACCCTGAAAATTTAGTTATTAATAATGAATTTAATGTACAACAAGCCATTGTCTATCAAAGGCAGTGGTCTAAAGAAATTAAGATTAAACCAATACCTGAAATAATAAATTATGTGGCAGGAATTGATATTGGTTATGATTATGCAAGTAATCAAGCTTTTACGGTCGCTGTTCTTTTAGCTGCTACCAATTTACAACCTGTTGAAATAACTAAAGCCATTACTTCTATCGATATTCCTTATAAACCCGGTTTTTTATCTTTTCGAGAGGTTCCTGCGCTTTGCCAAGCCTTAGATCAATTAAGCATTAAACCTGATTTAATTGTTTGTGATGGTCAAGGAATTGCGCACCCTCGCCGCTTTGGGTTAGCTTGCCATATAGGTTTAGCCTATGATATACCAACGATTGGCTGTGGTAAAAGTAAGCTTTATGGCTACGCTAAGGAACCGGGTATCAGCCCAGGTGATTACTCCGAGCTCCATGATAGGCAAGGTAATATCATTGGGGCTGTATTACGGAGCAAATTAAATGTAAAACCGCTTTATATTTCAGTTGGCCATAAAGCAGATCTTACAAGTGCTTTGGCTTGGATTTTAAAACTAACCAAAGGTTATCGCTTACCTGAGCCAACTCGCTTAGCTGACAAGCTTGCCCATGAACATAAATTAGCTAGTCTCTGCCCTTAAAGAGAAAAGCCAATAAGTTCAATTAAATAAAAATTGCTACATTGTTATATTTTAAATAAGGACATTAATATGAATGATAATAAGAAGGATGATGATCCAACTCATTTAGAGGAGGTACAAATAGGCGAACAAAAACTCTATCGTGGTAAAGGTGGCGATTTACATCAATTAGCTGATGCTAGTACAGTAGTTCTAACCACCCAGCAAGGCACGCCAGTTGCAGACGATCACAATTCCTTAAAGATTGGGACCCGTGGCTCTACTTTATTAGAAGATTTCATTTTACGTGATAAGCTGTTCCATTTTGATCATGAACGTATACCTGAACGAGTAGTACATGCCCGTGGATTTGGAGTCCATGGTTACTTTGAAAATTATGAATCTCTAAGCGATCTTACGCGTGCCCATCTATTTCAAAAAAAAGGTGAAAAAACACCCGCTTTTGTACGTTTTTCAACTGTAGTTGGAAACAAAGGTTCAGCCGATTTAGCACGTGATGTTCGCGGCTTTGCTGTTAAACTCTATACTCAAGAAGGTAACTGGGATATCGTTGGGAATAATATTCCGGTCTTTTTTATACAAGATCCTATTAAATTTCCTGATCTTGTTCACGCAGCTAAAGATGAGCCCGATCGAGGTTTCCCCCAAGCACAAGTTGCACATGATAATTTCTGGGATTTTATTTCTTTAACACCAGAATCAATGCATATGATCATGTGGATTATGTCTGATCGCACGATTCCTCGTTCCTTTCGTTTCATGGAAGGATTTGGTGTTCACACCTTCCGTTTAGTTAATCAGCAAGGTCAGTCTACCTTTGTAAAATTCCATTGGAAACCTAAACTGGGTATGCAATCTGTTACCTGGGATGAAGCCGTTAAAATTAATGGCGCTGATCCTGATTATCATCGCCGTGATTTATGGAATGCCATTCAAACAGGTAATTTCCCTGAGTGGGAGCTTGGCATGCAATTGTTTGATGAGTCTTTCTGCGAGCGCTTTCCTTTTGATGTATTAGATGCGACTAAAATTATCCCTGAAGAAGAAGTGCCTATTAGGCCTGTTGGGCGCTTAGTTTTAGACCGTTGTGTAGATAATTTTTTTGCTGAAACTGAACAAGTTGCTTTTTGCCCTCAAAATATTGTTCCTGGCATTGATTTTACTGACGACCCTCTATTACAAGGTCGGAATTTCTCCTACCTTGATACCCAATTAAAGCGCCTAGGTAGTCCTAATTTTACTCATTTACCAATTAATGCTCCTAAATGCCCTTTTGCGCACTTTCAGCAAGATGGCCATATGACCTTTATTAATCCTAAAGGAAGAGCTAATTATAATCCTAATTCCTGGGGAGTAGGCCCGCGAGAGAGTCGACAAATCGGCTTTAGTAGTTATCCTAATCATGAAGAAGGGCCTAAATTAAGAGTAAGACCTGAAAAATTTGCCGATCATTACAGCCAAGCACGCCAATTCTATTTAAGCCAAACAACCATTGAACAAAAGCACTTAAGTGACGCATTAGTGTTTGAACTAAGCAAAGTTGAAACAACTGAAATTCGTACGCGCATAGTTGCTCATCTATTAAATATTGATCAAGAATTGGCTCATACAGTAGCAAAAGGTTTAGGTATTGATCCATTACCTAACCCAGCGCCTGCTGCTAAACCTACTTTACAAAATCTACCGCCTTCAAGTAAATTAAGTATTTTAAAAAATACGCCTAATAGTTTTGCTGGGCGGACTGTTGGTATTTTACTATCAGATGGTGCTGATGCACGTCTTTATACAAAGCTTGTCAATGAGCTTATGGCTGAGGGCGCTTTATCTTTTATTATTGCACCTCATATTGCAGGTGTTACTTTAAGTGATAATAGTAAGGTTAAAGCCAATGAAAAAATTGGTGGTGGACCTTCGGTTTTATATGATGCTGTCGTTCTTTTAATTGCTGAACAAGCTACAACAGAGCTACTTAATTTGCCTAAAGTACAAGAGTTTATAAGTGATGCTTACCTGCATTGTAAATTTATAGGTTATGCCAAACACTTACAATCTTTGTTAACTCAGATGGGTTCTATCAAGCAGTTAGATGATGGCTTTGTTAATTTAATGGATGAAAATACCATACCACAATTTATTAAAACTTGCCGCAAGCTGCGGTACTGGGAACGTCATGTTTAATTAACAAAAATTGCTAATTAATCTTTATACTTGCTCTAAGCTAGATAGCTTAGAGCAAATCAGTCTTACCTATACTTAGAACCTTCATTTATCAATTTACTTCTAGACTATACTAATTAAGTAATGCCTTTCTATGTATTTATTTAAGGCCGATGTTCCATTAAATCGTAAATAACATTCAATTTATCAATACTTTTTAAAAGGAATTAATTATGAAAGCACTCTGTTGGCATGGAAAGCACGATGTAAGGGTTGATACGGTTGATGATCCTAAAATACTTCATGATCGGGATGCAATTGTTCGAATTACAGCAACAGCAATCTGTGGTTCTGATTTGCATCTGTATAACGGCCTAGTACCAACGATGGAGTCCGGCGATATTTTAGGACATGAATTTATGGGCGAAGTTGTTGACGTAGGTAAAGGCAATAGTAAATTAAAAGTAGGCGATCGCGTTGTTGTACCTTTCCCTATTGCATGTGGCGAATGCTTTTTTTGTAAGAAAAATTTATTCGCTTTATGTGAAAATTCAAATCCTAATGCTGAAATTGCCAAAGAAAGAATGGGGCACTCACCAGCCGCTTTATTTGGTTATTCACATATGTTAGGTGGCTTTGCAGGTGGACAAGCAGAATATGCTCGTGTTCCGTATGCTGATGTAGGGCCAATCGTCATTCCGGATGGCTATAGTGATGAGCAAGTCTTATTTTTATCTGACATTTTTCCTACAGGCTATATGGCTGCTGAAAATTGTAACATTCAACAGGGTGATACCATCGCTGTATGGGGTTGCGGACCTGTAGGGCAATTTGCAATTCAAAGTGCTTGGATGCTAGGAGCTGGCCGTGTCATTGCTATCGATTGCGTTTCTGAGCGCTTGGAATTAGCGGCAACTTGGGGGAAAGCGGAAACTATTAATTTTGAGGAAAAAGATGTTTATGAGGAATTAATGACCATGACGAAAGGAATGGGACCTGATGGATGTATAGATGCTGTGGGTACTGAAGCACATGCAGGACCTAAATTTGATGCTATGATTGATAAAGCAAAACAAGTTTTACGTTTAACTTCAGATAGGCCACGCTGCTTAAGAGAAGCGATTATGTGCTGTCGAAAGGGTGGCACTATTTCTATTCCTGGCGTCTACATTGGTTTTGCTGACAATATTCCTTTTGGCGCAGCGATGAATAAAGGCTTGACTTTTAAAATGGGACAAACACATGTTCAACGTTACCTTCCTTTATTATTAGCAAAAATTATGGATGGTAAAATTGATGCAACGAAAGTGATTTCACATCGAATAACACTTGATGAAGCGCCGATTGCTTATGAGAAGTTCTGTGAAAAAGAAGATGGCTGCATCAAAGTTGTCATGACGCCTAATTATCATTAATCCATATAATGAGCCGCCCTTCATTTCATAATGAAGGGCAGATTGATGAGTAATTTAGTTTAACCCTTTTAATCCCAAGTTAGGCCAGGTTATACTCAAATAACTAAGTTATAACTAATTATCTTAATGATTAAATTTTCTACAGGAATGAGTTACCTTTTATTGGGTATGGTAAATTTACCAACAAAAGGTCTTAAACGATTTGTAATCCTACCCATTTTCTTTAATCTTCTTGTTTTTATTAGTCTTTTTTATCTCCTCTATCATTACCTTTTTCCTCTATCTAGTTACTATATTAATCAGTTACCTTCTTGGTTAAGTTTCTTAAGTACCATTTTTATGATTTTTTTCATCTTAAGCTTCTTTCTCTTGTTCTTATCAACGTTTACTATTGTATTTAACCTGATAGCCGCGCCTTTTAACGGCATTCTAGCCGAGCGTGCCCAGTATTTACTACGCAACCAAATAATTCCTGAATTAACCTATTCAGAAATTACAGTTCGTACCATTAAACGCCAAATCCAATTTATCAGTTATTTCTTTCCCCGATTTCTTGGTATATGCTTTCTATTTTTTATACCTTTTATCCATCCTTTTTTTCCTTTTATTTGGTTTGCATTCAATTCCTGGATTTTAAGTATGCAATATCAAGATTATGCCATGGATAATAACCTAGTGGATTTCAAAACTATGCGTCAATTAATGAGACAAAATAGAGAGGAATCTTTGGGTTTTGGTTTTCTGATTAATTTAATTAGCTTCATACCTATTTTAAATATAGTTAGTATGCCTGCTGGCGTCATAGGTGGGGTATTGATGTTTTGTGATAGGCATAGCCAGAAACTACCGCCTATATTAATTAAAAAGCAATAAGCTTTCTTAGAACAGAGGTAAATTTAAAATAACTTAGAAAATAAAATATTTATTTTAGTGAAGAAAACTATGGAATATAAAGACTATTATAAAATAATGGGGCTTGACAAAAATGTGAGTCAAGAAGAGATAAAACGTGCCTATCGAAAACTTGCGCGTAAATATCATCCGGATGTAAGTAAAGAACCTAATGCTGAGAGTAAATTTAAAGAACTAGGTGAAGCTTATGAAGTATTAAAAGATCCGGAAAAGCGAGCCAAGTATGATCAGTTTGGGCAATACTGGCAACATCCTGATGCTGGGACCTCACGTGGGCAGCATGGGCAATCTAGCCATCAATACTCACACTCTTTTGATCAAGGAAGTGCTGCCGATTTTGAAGATTTTCTTAATAGTATTTTTAGGCAGCGCCAGCAACAAGAATATGATTATTTTGAGGAGTCTTTAGATATTCATGCTAAAATAACTATCAGCCTTGAAGATAGCTTTCATGGTGCTGAAAAAACTTTACAGTTGCAAAAACCTGTAATGACTCAACACGGCTGGCCTGAATATGAAACACGGGCCATCAAAGTAAGAATTCCTAAAGGTGTTACAGATAAACAACAGATTCGCTTAAAAGGCCAAGGCAATAAAGGTAGAAAACATCACAAGGGCGATTTATATATCGAAATTAATATTGCTCCCCATCCTTGGTTTAAATTAGAGAAAAAAGATATTCATTTAGAGCTACCTATAACGCCTTGGGAAGCAACGCTAGGCGCGTCAGTTCAGGTACCAACCTTAGGTGGGCCGGTGAGACTTAAAGTACCTAAATTATCCCAGACAGGAAAGCAAATGCGACTTAAAGGTCGAGGCTTGCCAGGCAATCCGCCAGGTGATCAATTAATTACTTTAAAAATTGTTATTCCTACAACCGAAAATAGTGAAGTTAATAAATTATATGGACAAATTGCTGCATTAACGAAATTTAATCCCCGTCAAAGTTTAGGAGTAAGTGATGACTAGAAATCAGAATGAAACTCAATTGCCTGAATGTGAGGAGCAATTTTATTTATCCTTGCAAGAGATCACCTATTCTTTTGGGGTTTCACAAGCAACTATTTTAGAAATCATTGATGAAGGTATTGTTTCTGCTAAAAAAGATGAGAAAAACGAACTGCAATTTGATCACGAAGCTTTTCGACGTATTCGTACTGTTTTAAAATTAAATAAGGACTTAGGCGTTAATTTAGCCGGTGCAGGCCTTGCCCTAGAATTATTAAGTGAAATTGAGCGCCTACAACATTTGCTTGAGAGAAAGTAATATGAAATTATTATTTTTCATTTATTACTGAGTATTGTCTCCTGCCATTCTCTAAAGATAGACTTTGCAGAACATTAAGGATTAAAGATAAGGAATTATTTAATGAAAAAAATAACAATTTTAATAAGCTTACTCTTTTTAAATTTAAGTTACGCTGATGAACCAAATAAACAGACACTTAAAGAATACTGTGAACTGTCAGGTGGTCAAGTTGAACGTATGCCAGCCCAGTTTAATACTAAAACAGGTTTAGTTGAAGGCTTTAATAAAGATTTTTGTACTTTCAAAATCGATGGTGGCTTTATTGCTGTAGGTTTAGCTACTTTTGCAGCGACAGCTCCTAATATTGCGGCAACCTTAATTAAACAACTACCCCCTATTTCTCACGACTCTCCTTTATTTAAAGGCAAATATGCAAATCCTTCTCTTAATTTTTGTAAAAATATAGGAGGAGCAAGTATTGCATTTCTAGTATCAAGTGGCGGTTTTAGTAATGAATTAGGACAGACAGATATCTGTGTTTTTGGCGATGGCTCAATGGTAAGTGGATGGTCCTTAATTTATATTGCGAATGGTAGAAAAGGATACCATTTAGTAAGAGATAAAATAAAAGCCGAGCCTTTAGCTATTAAAATTCCTAGTTAGTATTAAAAATTATCTAATTAGCATTACTTTTAATGCCATAAAAGAGACAGACTCTTTTACGGCATTAAAACTCAATTTTAGCCCTTATCTCTCATCACAAACTGTATAGTACCCATGCCGGTATGGATTACTACGGGCTCTGAATATATAGTCACGGCAATATTGTCCACGCTCATCTCGATAACGCTTATCTAAACGAAAAGCAAAATCATTAAAATTCATATCCTGTTGCCATTCACGTTCTTGTCGAGCGCGGTCTTGAGCATCCATCTTGTTTAAGTATTTACTAAGCTTACTAGCATAACCAATAGAGACAAAAAGAGTTGCTAGAAAAGCCATAAGAAAAACAATTTTTTTAACCATAATACTCTTAAATAAACCAACAGGGCTAATATTAAAACATAAAAATAAAATTTAAACAAATTGGGTTAAAAACGCTTGATAATAACTAGTTAAATAAGTTGCTCCCACCCTATGCTTACCTCCCACGGCTTGTCCGCGGGATCTAGTAAGGGATTAAATCGTAGATTCCGCGAATAAGTCACGAAATGTAGATGGAATAGGATAATGTAAAGCAAAGTCATTAAAATTCATATCCTGTTGCCATTCACGTTCTTGCCTAGTCCAGTCTTGAGCATCCATCTGGTTTAAGTATTTACTAAGCTTACTAGCATAACCAATAGTGACAAAAAGAGTTGCTAGAAAAGCCATAAGAAAAACAATTTTTCTAACCATAATATTCTTAAATAAACCAAAAGGCTAATATTAAAACATAAAAATAAAATTTAAACAAATTGAGCAAAATAAATTGATAATAGGTAACATGAGTGCAGTGGAAAAACCTCAATCTTGCCTACATGCCTATATTCCGCGGCTTATCCGGTATTGTTTCTTAAATAAAGAGGCACCATTTTAAATAACTAATGTCATTCCGCGAGGCATTGTTGCGTAGATAAGAAAGAGTAATTACAGATAGTTGTAGCCTGGTTGAAACGAAGTGAAACCCGGGTTTCGGCCCTATGGGCCTGCACCCAGGCTACCTCTTTTTTTTATAAATTTATCCACGCAACAATGCCTACCCGCGCAGGCGGGAATCTATTCATCAATTAGCACGGAGATCAATTTTTAGATGGATTCCAGCCTGTGCGGGAAAGACATTTATACTGCAATAGGCGCTTTTATAGTAGGGTGCGATTGATAATTTTTAAAACTAAAGTCTTCAAATTTATAGTCGAATAAGGATGCTGGACGACGATGAATAACTAGCTCAGGTAAAGGGAATGGCTCTCTTTCTAATTGAATCTGAGCTTGCTCTAAATGGTTTTTGTATAAATGGCAATCACCACCTGTCCAAATAAAATCACCAACATCAAGATTACACTGCTGAGCAATTATATAAGTTAGTAATGAATAAGAAGCGATATTGAAGGGAACACCTAAAAAGACGTCAGCAGAACGTTGATATAACTGACAAGATAATTTTCCCTGCGCAACATAAAATTGAAATAAAGCATGGCAAGGCATTAAAGCCATTTTATCTAACTCACCAACATTCCAAGCACTAACAATAAGACGCCTTGAATCCGGATTAGTTTTAATTTGTTCTAAGAGTTCAGCTAATTGATCAATGGTGCGGCCATCAGATGTCGGCCAACTACGCCACTGTCGCCCGTAAACAGGACCTAAATTACCTTGCTCATCGGCCCATTCATCCCATATGGTAACACCATTTTCATTTAGATAAGCCGTATTGGTATCACCACGTAAAAACCACAATAGTTCATGAATAATACTACGCACATGTAGTTTTTTTGTAGTTACCAGTGGAAATCCTGTCGCTAAATTAAAACGCATCTGATAACCGAAAACAGATAATGTACCTGTACCTGTCCGATCTGATTTCTCGATACCCTGTTGTAAAATATGTTTTAATAACGCTAAATACGTTTGCATCGTCTATTCCACCATAACCAAAATCCTGCGGCAAGCATAGGAATTGATAATAACTGTCCCATGGTTAGCCAATTAAAAGCGATGAATCCGATTTGTACATCCGGCTCTCGGAAAAACTCAATAATTAAACGGCTACAAGCATAACCAATTAAAAAAATAGCAGACACACAGCCATGGGGTCTTGGCTTTGCAGCATACCACCAAACTAAAATAAATAAGGCAATTCCCTCTAAACCAAATTCATAAAGTTGAGAAGGATGACGAGGCAGACCATCTGAATGTGGAAAAACCATAGCCCAAGGAACATCAGTTACACGTCCCCATAGCTCACCATTAATAAAGTTCCCTAATCGGCCAGCAGCAAGTCCTAAAGGCACTAGCGGTGCTACAAAATCGCCAACTTCTAAAAAAGACTTCTTTATTTTACGTGAATATAAGATTAGGGCTATAGCAACACCTAATAATCCACCATGAAAAGCCATTCCGCCTTCCCATAATTTAAAAAATATTAAGGGATTACTGATAAATTGTTGGGTATTATAAAATAGCATATATCCTAATCTACCGCCTAAAATAACACCGAGAGCGGCATAAAAGATTAGATCACTAATTTGTTCACTTGTCCAATTCAAATGATAATGTTTGACACGCCACTGGGCTAAACACCAAGCAGCTGTAATCCCAAATAAATACATTAAACCGTACCAATGTACTCTTAACGGTCCAATAGAAAATGCAACCGGATCAATAGTAGGATAAGTTAGCATATTCTTACCTCAAGTTATTTGCAGAATTTCGCCAAATTGCCGGTAAAAACTAATTACCTCTTTAAGATATCTAAGGTTAAATACTTACATAATAAAAATTAAATAGCTTTAATATTATTAATTATGACGCAATAAAACTACAATGCTAATTGGATACTTGTTATAAGTAAAATCAAAATAAAAACATATTCTAAATGTTTTGGTGAAAGAAGATAAGTAAGTTTCACTCCCCACCAAGCTCCAAGAATACTAGGCAGAGCAATACATAATACAGCTGGCCAATACACATAGCCAGTACTATAAGCTGGAAGTGTAGCCTCAGAAAGACCAATTATCATAAACATGATAGTCCCAACAATAGCTGCGGTCATAATGCATAAGGCTGCTATAGGCGTGATTTTTTTTATATCCAAGCCACAGTAAGAGAGATATGGAATAATAAGTACACCACCTCCAATACCTAATAAACCAGAAATTAATCCAATAAAAAAACTAATTAAAATATTTAAGCCAGTGGAGGGATAATGTAGTGTAGGTTGTTTGAGCTTAAGGTTAAATATTCTCTCCATAGCAATAAGCAAAAGAAAAAAAGCCAGTATTCTTTCTAACCAAATAACCGGTAAATAATTAGATAACAGCACGCCAACAAAAGTACCAAGAAAAATACCTAGTGCTAGCTTGAGATAAGTCCACCATAAAATGGTACCTCGCCGATAATGCGCCCGCACCGTTGCTTGTGAAATTAACAGAATAGTTGCAAGAGAGGTGCCTGTGGCTAAATGAATAGCTAAATCTGCGGGCATTTTGCCTATATATTGGAAAATAAAGAGTAAAGCGGGCACAATAATAATCCCGCCCCCAATACCTATCATGCCTGACATTAAGCCTGCGACAATACCAGTAAAACTATAAAGGAAAGTAGTCAAAATCATTATATTCTGCCAGCTCTAATTAAGCCACCTAGACCTTCATCTTCTAATGCTTTTTGTAAATAAAGTCTTATTTCAACAGCATGTTCTAATTCCAATACATCAGCAAGCACCTTTCGTGCTTTAGCTAAAGAAATATTACGAATTACCCATTTTACCCGAGGTAGGCTGGTAGAATTCATACTTAATGTATCAAAGCCCATAGCGATTAGTAAAATCACAGCCAATGGATCACTAGCCATTTCTCCACAGATACTTACTTCAATTCCCGCTGCATGACCACCTTCTATAATCTTTATGAGAGAACGTAACATCGCGGGATGAAATGAATCATATAAATTAGCTACGCGAGAATTGTTCCTATCCACAGCCAATAAATACTGAGTTAGATCATTACTTCCTACTGAAATAAAATCAACGCGCTTGGCTAAATCTTTTGCCAAATAAACAGCCGCCGGTACTTCAATCATTACACCCAGTTTAGGTCTCTCAATTACACAGCTTTCTTCTAGTAGTTCTTGAAATGCTTGTTCAATTAAAAGTGCGGCTTCCTCCACCTCACTTAAACTGGTAATCATAGGCAACATAATGCGCAGATTATTTAGATCTTCACTCGCTCGCATCATTGCTCGGACTTGAATGAGAAATACATCAGGATGATCGAGCGTAACCCTTATACCGCGCCAACCTAAATAAGGATTATCTTCCTGAACAGGAAAATAAGGTAAAATTTTATCGCCGCCAATATCCAAAGTGCGCATAGTTACTAATCTGGGCGCAAATGCTTTTAATATTTGGCGATAGATAATATGCTGCTCGTCTTCCGAAGGAAAGCGATCGCGGCTCATAAAAGGAACTTCAGAGCGATAAAGGCCTACGCCCTCTGCACCAACGCTCATGGATAAACCAGCATCCATTGCTAATCCGGTATTAACCTGCAGAGATATTTTAAAGTTATCCAGTGTCTCAGCAGGTTTATCCCGTAAGCTTTCAAGGCTTTGATTTAATTCCAACTCTTCACGAGCTAGTTTTTTAAATTCAGCAAGTAAAGCGCGCGAAGGAGAAACATAAATATGACCTAGAAAGCCATCTACAATAACAGCTCGGTTAGATAAAGTTTCTAATTTAAGGCCACGTACTCCCATAATTGTGGGGACACCTAGAGCACGAGCTAAAATAGCTACATGCGAATTATTTGATCCTTTAGCCGAAACAATACCTACCAACTGTCCTTCAGGTACTTCAGCTAGTACAGAAGCTGTAATTTCTTCGCCAACTAAAACCGTGCGTCTGGGATAGGTAATTTCTATTCGCTGTGAGAGTTGTAATTCAGCCAGAACTCGCCGGCCTAAATCTCTAAAATCACTTGCCCGCTCTTGCAAGTATTCATCTTCCATACTTTCAAATTGCTGCACATGTTTACGTATAACAACTGATAAAGCAGCTTGAGCACTTAATTTTTCGGCTTGAATAACGGAAATGACTTCCGCGCCTAAACTTTCTTTATCTAGGATGCGAATATAAACATCGAATAAAGCTTGTTCATCTTCTGCAACTGTTGATTTCATACGCCTACTTAGACGTTGCATGTCTTCACGAGCGGATTGAAGCGCTTTTAAAAAAATATCTATTTCAGCTTCAATATCTTCAACCGTATGACGCGGCACCGAATCAATATCTGCAGGCGCATAAATAACGACAGCACGCCCAATACCGACCCCCGGTACACAGCCAATGCCTGATAAGGCTATATGCGCAGGTGGTTCAGCTTTTTTTGCACCGAAAGGCTTTGGCTGGGTTAATTGAGCTAGCTCCCCTGTCGCTTCTGCATGCGCAATAATGCCACCTAATTGTGCAGCCAACGTAATTAAGAACGCTTCTTCTGCATCATCAAAATAGCGTTGTTCTATTTGCTGTACAGTAATAACGCCATAGAGCTTGCGATGCTGGATAATAGGAACGCCCAAAAAAGCATTTAGATGTTCCTCACCTAAAAGAGGATTTTTATGAAAATCAGGATGCAGAGGTGCATTAATAATGTTAATAGGCTCTTCACGCCGGCCAATTAACCCAATAATTCCACTATCTAAGCCTACTCTAACTTTAGATTCAGCATATTTATTTAAGCCTTCTGTTGCGATTAAAACATACTCAGCATGTTTATTGTCTATCAAATAGACAGACACAGCGTCTGCTGCTAAAGCCTTATGCAAACGCTGGACGAGAATAGCTAAAGCCTCAGATAAATGATTGGCGGTTGTAACATCCTGTACAATTCGTTTTAAAATTTTTAACATTTATGAACTATGATTACCTCGCTTGCGGCGCATACCAAATGGCGTGCGACGTTTTTTCAACAGGTGCTCTAACTCTTTCATAGCTTGAGCATAGACTTGTCTTTTAAAAAAAATCACCTGTTCCTGAGGTTCGTGATAATCAATCCACCGCCAACTATCAAATTCTGGCGAATCACTTAAATCAAGACGCACCTTCTGCTCACAAGCAATTAACCTAAGTAAATACCATTTCTGCTTCTGGCCAATTACTAATGGCTCACTTCCATGCCGTAAGTACTGTTTGGGCAGGCGATATTTTAACCATCGCTTCGTTACACCTATAATTTCTATGTCTTCTTTATCTAAGCCTATTTCCTCACGTAGTTCACGATACATCGCTTCAAGCGGCGTTTCACCTGCAATTAAACCGCCTTGCGGAAATTGCCAAGCATCATGGCCGTTACGCCGACCCCAAAAAACTCGACCGGAATCATTAATTAAAATAATTCCAACGTTAAGCCTATAACCGGCTCGATCAATCACCATTTTATTACTATTTACATATAAGTCATTAATTCGTGATTTTTCCATAAAGTGCAAGACTTTGGCAATTACTCTCTATTTTAATTTAAGCACAAGGGATAATATTATACTTTGTATGTAGAGAATTCGTATTTTTTTAAACGAATTTTTGCTAAATTTTTATGTTTACAATTTTGCAATAATTTAATGTTTAAACCAAATCCACTTGCGCCAATTTTTTCCCATATTGCTTTTTTTATTTACTAAATATAAGTAAAATTATCAACTTATTTAAATAATGTACTTTTATTGTTTTTTCCGCCCTAAAATCATTTAATTTACAGTTTTGTAACAACTTATTGGGCATATTTGTTTCACATCACATAAATATTTGCTATGATGCCAGCGATTTTTTCAAACATATGGAGAAAAATTATGGCATTATTTAAATTTAGAACCCCGGATAGAAATTTTATTAAAAATAACTGGAAAACTATTTCTGCAACTAGCTTGGCTCTTTTAGCTGCAGTTGGCGTTGGCGTAACTTGTGCATTCTTCCCACCTGCAATTCCTTTTATTGCTGGCCTTTCTTTCTTCGGCTTTAAAGCTTTCGCAGGCTTAAGTGCTATGTCTGTTATTGCGGCCTCTTTCTCATCTGCTGGAATTGCTGCTGCTGCCGTTGTTGCTGGTTCAGCTATTGTTAATGCTTTAACTAAAGTCTCTAACCTCTTAGATAACTTATTCCGTACTAAGAAAACTCATATTACAGACTTTAAGCGTGAAGAGATTGTTGTCACTGGTAGTCCTTACTCTAGTCGGGCATTAGGCAGTAAATCAGCAA
This sequence comes from Legionella pelazae, assembly GCF_052527395.1. Classification (NCBI taxonomy): domain Bacteria; kingdom Pseudomonadati; phylum Pseudomonadota; class Gammaproteobacteria; order Legionellales; family Legionellaceae; genus Legionella; species Legionella pelazae. The sequence continues at coordinate 109,317 of NZ_JBNVZS010000007.1, read as the reverse complement.
AGGTCTCTATTTTAGAAGAAGAGGAGCCTTTATTACGTACTGATAAGAGTGCTAAAATTGATACAAGCAGAACGCCTGGTGTAACAGTCACACCTAATAATTCTACTTCTACGTCTCGAATAGAAGACTTAGGAACAAGCAGCAACCAATTTACATTCCATCAGCCTGTTCCTGCTGAAGTAAAAACAAATGTAACTGTTAAGAAAGACTCTGAGCTTGTCGTTGGAGAGCCAACTACTACTGCAAGATTAGGTTAATCTCTAAGTTAGAGCATATGTTGAGTTTTGACTCAACATATGCTTTTTTATTCTTCGCTCCATTATCTTATTTTCTGCCCTTCTTTCTAACTAAACTTTCGAATCAATTTGCCATATAAAAAAATTAAGAGTAAGCAGCATTTTGCTAACAAATGAATTATAATCTGTCATTTTCTTGAAAGGATAGGGTTAAAGTATGACTCGCAAATTAGTGGTAACCAGCGCACTGCCTTATGCTAACGGCCCACTCCATCTAGGACATTTAGTTGAGCATATTCAAACAGATATATGGGTTCGTACCCACAAGATGTTAGGCAATAATTGTATTAGCGTTTGCGGAGACGATGCTCATGGCACGCCTATTATGCTAAAAGCAGAGCAACTTGGCATAAGCCCAGAAGAATTAACGACAAAGATGAAACAAAACCATGAAGAAGATTTTCATGATTTTGCCATTTATTATGACTACTATCATACAACCCATTCAAGTGAAAATCAGATTCTAGCTAGTAAGATTTATCAGCAATTACAAGCTAATGGCGATATTGTTAAGAAAACAATACGACAAGCTTACGATCCTGTTAAAGAAATGTTCTTGCCTGATCGCTACGTTAAAGGTACCTGCCCAAAATGCGGTACGACTGATCAATATGGGGATAATTGCGAGGCTTGTGGAGCAACTTATTCAACAACCGATTTAATTGATGCAGTTTCAGCTATTTCAGGCGCAAAACCTATCGAAAAAGAGTCTGAACACTATTTTTTTGATTTACCACGCTACGAACAGTTATTAAAAGAGTGGACTCGCCAAGGTCACTTACAATTAGAGGTAAGTAATAAACTTGACGAATGGTTTGCAGCTGGCTTAAAACAATGGGATATTTCGCGTGATGCGCCCTATTTCGGCTTCCCTATCCCAGGCACTGTAAATAAATTTTTCTATGTCTGGCTAGATGCCCCTATTGGCTATATGGCAAGCTTTCAAAAATATTGTGAACTAAAGGGATTATCTTTTGACGAATACTGGGGAAAAAACTCTAATGCTGAACTTTACCACTTTGTTGGGAAAGATATAGTTTATTTTCATGCTCTCTTTTGGCCTGCCATACTTGCTGGCAGTAATCATCGACTTCCTACAGCAATTTTCACCCATGGTTTTTTAACCATTAATGGCCAAAAAATGTCTAAATCACGTGGCACTTTTATTGAAGCACGTACGTATCTTAACCATCTACATCCTGAGTATTTACGTTACTATTTTGCTGCTAAATTAAATGGTCGAGTTGATGATCTTGATTTAAATTTTGATGATTTTACTAATCGTGTTAATGCTGATTTAGTTGGCAAAGTTGTCAATATTGCTAGCCGCTGCGCTGGATTTATTAATAAATGGTTTGATAATCAATTAGCAGAAAAATTAAGTGAACCTTCACTTTATCAAGAAATTTTAAGTTTACGCGAAACGATTATTGATGCCTATCTACAACGAGACTATGCGAAAGCAATTCGGCAAATTATGGAATGCGCTGATCGTGTTAACCAATATATCGATACGCAGAAGCCTTGGGTATTAGCCAAAAATCCAGAGCAACTCCCTGAAGTACAAACTATCTGTACTATGGGATTAAATTTATTTCGAATTTTAATAACATACCTTAAACCTGTGCTACCTTTAATGGCGGTACAAGTTGAAGCATTTTTAAATTGTGGCCTGCTAACATGGGATTGTTTAGATAAACCCTTACTTAATCATTCTATTAACTTATTTAAGCCTCTAATGGTTCGGGTTGAACGTGATAAGATAGATGCGCTACTTGCTGAAATAAAGGAAAATTTAATTAACGGCCAACAATTAAAACCCGTAGAACAAGTTCAGACAAAATCTATTAGTATTGATGATTTTAGTAAAATTGATTTACGGGTTGCTAAGATTATTGCTGCCGAACCCGTTGAAGGCGCGGATAAGTTGTTGCGTCTTAAGTTAGATTTAGGCGATAGCCAAAAACAGGTTTTTGCAGGTATAAAAACAGCTTACGCCCCTGCTGACCTTGTTGGACGTTTAACAATTGTTGTTGCCAATTTAGCGCCTCGTACCATGCGTTTTGGCGTATCAGAAGGAATGGTTTTAGCAGCCGGTGATGGTAAGAAAATTTTTTTATTACAACCTGACACAGGCGCTTTACCTGGTATGAAAGTAAAATGAGTATTTCAGTAAAAGATATTGATGCAGTATTGCCGCAAACTCAATGCGGCGAGTGTGGTTTTTCAGGTTGTCTACCTTATGCAGAGGCTCTACTACAGGGTAATACCCCTATCGATCGTTGTCCGCCAGGCGGCGTTGAAACAGTCAAAGCGTTAGCTAAGTTATTACACCTAGACGCTAGCCCTTATCTAGCGACAGCTCAAGCTAGCAGACGCGAACCAAGTGTTGCTAAAATAAATGAGGAAGATTGTGTAGGTTGCACCAAGTGCATTCAAGCATGCCCTGTTGATGCCATTGTCGGTAGCGGTAAATTGATGCATATTATTTTAAAGACAGAGTGCACGGGCTGCGGCCTCTGCGTAGAACCCTGCCCAGTTGATTGTATTGAAATGCAGCCCATAAGACAGCCCACCTATAATCGCGATACTGCTCGACAACGCTTTCAGGCTAAACAAGTAAGACAATTACGTGAACAGCACGAGCAACAGCAGCTTTATCGTGCTAAAAAACAATTAGCGCAGCGCACACAACTTGCGCAAGAGCTTGAAGCAAAGCAAAATTATATATTACAAGCCCTTAAACGTGTAAACATCAAAAAAAATCATGGATAATTTAACTCGCCGCGAAATTTTTAAACGCTTTCAAGCAGCTAATCCTAATCCGACGACTGAATTAAAATTTAATTCTGCTTTTGAGTTGCTAATTGCTGTTATCTTATCTGCTCAAGCAACCGATGTGAGTGTTAATAAAGCGACTGATAAGTTATTTGCTATCGCTAACACACCGCAAGCATTTCTTGAGCTAGGTGAAGAAAAATTAAAAGAATACATAAACAAAATTAATTTATATCGAGGAAAGGCTAAAAACATACTTAAAACTTGTCAAACACTACTAGAAAAACATCATGGCAATGTGCCAAAGACACGGGCTGAATTAGAAGAACTAGCAGGTGTTGGCCGCAAAACAGCTAATGTTGTTTTAAATACAGCTTTTAAACAATCAACCGTAGCAGTTGACACCCATATCTTCCGGGTAGCTAATCGTACAGGTATTGCGCCCGGTAAAAATCCACTTGAGGTTGAACTCAATTTACTTAATGTTGTTGATGAGGAATTTATTCTCAACGCCCATCATTGGCTGCTCTTACACGGCCGTTATGTCTGTGTAGCCCGTAAACCACATTGTGGTGTCTGCTTTATTCGTGACTTATGTGAATATAAAGAAAAAACACTATAAAACTTCTAAAGCTTAAGCTAATTAATGTGAATTCGACATAAAGGAGCCTTCGTCCCTTTTATGTCGAATTTACGTTAATTAAATTAAACAACAAAATGTCTAGAAATTAATTTACTTTGGCCCTAGAATAAAATTTCCGACTTCAGCAAGGGAGCATTTATGAGTTGGTGGGACAAGGTAAAAGGATGGACCAGTGCGCTATGGAATAACGATGTGGTTGCTCAGGCAACAACAGATGTTAGCAGCTTTACTTACAATACTATCTTAAAATCTGTTGAGCTTGCGCCTGCAACTATTAAAACTGCTGCCTCAGTATTTACACATACCCAGACTAGGCAAGTTGCTTATCATATAGGACGTATTTTTGTCGAAGATATAGCGCCTTTGGTTGCCGTTAATTATATTTTTGACTCTATAAAAAAATACAGTGAAGATGAATTAATCGAAAAAAACGCCGCTTGGGTAAGTACTAGTACATTCTTACAGACCTCCCTAATTATGCTGCAAGCAGCTTTATGGGTCTACAACGCACGGAGAAAAACTCAAGCTACAGTACGTATGACTGTTGTAGCCATTGAAGCCGCTAAATCATTAAACACAGTTAATAGTGACTTACCGAAGCAAATTTGTATTGACGAAAAATGTGACTTGTTACGTTATGTACGTGGTAATTTTCGTGATCTTACAGCCTTTTGGGCTACAGAAGTAGCCTTATCTTTAGTTGGATACCTCCCACTAGGCGATAAAATTGTGGCAGTTTTATCTGTATTTCACCGCGGGCGTTATGCCTTAACAATGGTATTACCTGACTTATGCCAACGTCACCAAGTAGAATATTTAAAAGAGTATGCAGAGCTGCCGTTAACTTTAGGTATTCATGAGCTAATTTCAACAACCCTACTTAGCTGGGGTATTGAATCATTGACTGGGATACCCATAAAGTATTATAGACCTTTTGTAGCGCAAGCCATGCTTTTGACGCAAATTAGTGTTGCAGCGCACTCCCGTTTACCGCCACCAGTCCTGCAGTCTCAGCGAAAAATTATTGATCCTATCGGAGCCTATCAAAGCTTAATTGGCTTTGTTTTTGACATTGTATCCTCTGGACTTAAAAAACAAATTCCTCTTTTACTTAAAGGGCCGCCAACTGATATTCCTTGGCAAACATTCTATAACTTAGTCAAAGAAGTACAACAAAATTCTTATATCCAAAAAATTGAAACAATTATTTTACCGCGCATGCTTCACAGCTCAGAAGCCTTTATTTCTGACCCTGTTATTCAACCTTACTGGCGATATTTACGTGAACGCTCCATTCTAGCTTTGAAAGCGTTAGAAGATTCAAGTGAAACCTTTTTAACTATTACTAAAGTAGCAACGGTTGATCCTAAAAAAGCAGCTAAATTAATGTTAATTAAAGTCGCGATTTATGATCCCCAAAAAGCTGCTAAGTTATTGTGGTTAATTTTTGGCATACCTAAATCGGTTGCACGAGAAGTATTAAAATTACTTGGTAAGCAAGAGTTTATGCTTGATCTAGGTTCTATGCGCAGAAGACTAGAGGCTTTAGAAGTTAAAAAATCACTCAAAGAGATTGATTTAAGTCCTTTAACACTGCAGTTAAGACAACCCGACACTAAAGAGGAATTAACAATACCTGCACCTACAGAAGATAAAGAGGATGGTAAAAAAGTAGATGCTAAAGCAATAATCAATCCTAGGAAAAACTCTGGCACCAACCCAGCAAAAAATATTATTATTACTACCTTAAACCGACCAATACCCCATAAACAGCCTAATAATTTAATTCGGGCTAAATTTACCCCTCCGTCAACAACTTCTCGAGTGTCAGCAAATAAAGAAGGCTTATTCAACACGAATAAAGGATATAATCAACAAGAAATATCCGAACTTGACTCTATTGATAGTATGACCTTATTTCAATAGAAATCTAAGTCGATAATTATATCAATGCCACAGACATACTGTGGCATTTTCTATTAATATTAGGATTAATTCAGCTACCCCCGTCACTCATGGATGTCATCTTCGTAACAGCTAAACTCTAATCGTACTTACATTAGTTACACTTTAAAAATAAGTTTTAGCTAGATTTGCCAAATAAATAATGATAGTGTTATATTGCCGGACAGTTAATCTAAATTAGATACTTTGCTTGATTAAGTTTTTTTTGTGTAATTCTGCCATTGATCGATGTGAGGTATAAATCTATCTACTGAACCAAAATAAAGAAGAGTTATGCTAGTATTCGGCCAGAACTCCCTGTAAATGATGAGAGGATTAACTCAATACTTACAGAAAAAATAGTCAATTATTCAAGGATTTATTCATTGTAGTTTTAGTAAATGGTTTTTAATATGAATTTAATTGCGACACCATTTTACGATCGTAGGTACATGTCTCTTACATTAGCAATAATAATTTGCTTAATTCTTCTAATCAATGTTTCATTTAAGATCATTGTTATTCATGGTTTATTTTTTACAGCTAACAGCATATTATGTTCTTTAATTGCTGGTTTATACCTTTTAGTATTAAAAAATTGTAGTTTAAAGCAACAACGACAAGTTTTAAATCAATCTTTATTGGCCCTATATTTATTTTCTATTGGCGTTTATCTTTTATTAAATCTACCTTCGATAGAAAATATACGAAATACAATTGCCTATCAAATTGTTTTTGAAGAAATTCCTCGAAAATTTTTCTCTTCAACAACTGCTTTTGGTATTAGTTTCTACCTACCTCATCTTTTATTTTCGTCACGATATTCTCACGTTTTTAATTCACCGCGTAAATGTATGCTACTGGCTCTGTTAGGAGGCTATGCTTTTTTTTCTATTGATTTTTTATTACTTTTTTCTGAGCCATACACTAAGAATTTTGGCTTAATTTATATGGATTCTTTATTAATTACAGCAAGTATTTTATTGCTTATTGGCATAAGTTATTTAACTTATTTGCTCGCTTTACATAATAGTACAACATTTAATAAGCCCGATTATTTTTTTAATCCTTATTATCATTATTTAACGGGTTTAGCCGTTATCATTTTATTAATTTGTTTTGCTTGTGAATATCGCTTAATCGCCTTTGGCGATCATTGGATCATAGCGGCTAATGGTATTTTATTTCCTTTTATAATACTTATCAGTAGTTTAGTAGGAGAATTATTTGGTTATAGAGCTAATTTATATTTAATATTTATTATGATATTGGCTGAATTAGTTTTTGACTTGCTATTTTTATCTACTATTTTATTACCTTCCCCTGATTTTTTTAATTTAAATCCTTATTATTCTTTCATAATGCCAAAACGAATTCCAATGGTGACATTGGCAATCTTATTTGCTTTTAGTAGTAATGCACTTTTACTTGAAAAATTTAACAAAAATAATTATATCACTTCTCGTTTTGTACGTATTTTTGCTGCTAGTATACTTGCCAATACCTTACTTTGTATTATCAACTATACTGTTTTACTTGCTGGAATTTATCCATACGAGGAGCTCTTTAATTTAAGTTTGAGTGGTTGGATTTATAAATTTATAGTTACTCTCCTTAGCCTACCTTTTGTCATTTATTTATACAATAAATTACAAGAAAGCAGAAAATAAAAATTCTAACTTAGCTATATGCTATCCATTTAAATTACACAACGCGCCGTTGGGTGTTTTATTCTTCCTTTTTAATAGGTCTTTTCCAACCAAAGATTGTTTTTTGTGGATTTTCGCATATTGTTAATTCACCGGCGGGAGCATCTTTACGGATAGTACTACCAGCACCAATTGTTGCATAGGCCCCTACTTTAACTGGCGCGACCAATTGAGTATCTGAGCCAATAAAAGCGCCATCTTCAATAATAGTTTGATGCTTATTTACTCCATCGTAATTACATGTAATGGTACCAGCGCCAATATTAACGTGCTGACCTAACGTTACATCACCTAAATAACTTAGGTGATTGGCTTTGCTGCCCTCAGCAAATACTGCTTTCTTAGCCTCAACAAAGTTTCCTATTTTACATTGTCGTCCTAATTGTGTGCCCGGACGTAGACGCGCAAAGGGTCCTATTTGACATTGCTCTTCGATTTTACATTCTTCAAGAACACTGTTGGCATAGATTTCAGATCCAGCGCCTAAAGTTACATTTGAAAGGATACAATTAGGACCAACAGAGCAGCCATCACCCAAAATTACTTCACCATTAAAAATACAATTAATATCAATAAATACATCTTGGCCACAAATTAATTTACCACGTATGTCAATACGATTAGCATCAGCAATAGTAACGCCACTAAGTAATAATTGTTCTGCTTGACGTTGTTGCCAGGTTCGCTCCAATTGCTGTAACTGTAATCGTGTATTGACTCCTTGAACTTCTAAGATATCTTCTGTAGTAAAGGAGTTAATGTTATAACCTTCATTAACAGCAAAAGAAATAATTTCAGTAAGATAATATTCTTTCTGAGCATTATCATTACTAAGCAAAGGTAACCACCGTTCTAAATCCTTAACTGGTAGGCAACAAATCCCGGTGTAAATTTCATTAATTTGCTTTTGCTCTAGGCTGGCATCTTTTTCTTCAATAATCGCTTTTATAATGCCTGCCTGATCGCGAATAATTCGTCCAAGCCCAGTTGGATCAGGTAGTTTTGCTACTAATAAAGCTAAAGAGTTAGTAAGCTTATTAGAGCTTGCCATTTCAACTAATTTTTGCAAAGTGGGGACCTGAATTAGAGGTACATCACCTGAGAGAATTAATACGTTTGAATTAAGTGAAAGATAAGGCAAAGCTTGCTTAACTGCATGTCCTGTACCTAATTGCTGATCTTGTAAAATCCAATTGACTTCTAAATCATTTAGTTCTTGTTTTACCTGTTCACCACCATGGCCATAAATAACATGAATAGCAGCTGGCATTAATTGTTGCGCTGTATTGATTACATGCTGCAACAACGGTATGCCTGCAAGTTTATGAAGTACTTTTGGCTTAGCAGAATACATTCTTTTACCTTGTCCTGCTGCAAGTATAATGATCTCTAGCGACATAGTTACTGTAATTTCCTTAAGCTAATTGGCATCATCCTAGCTGTAAGATACCTGATTTAAGCAATTTGATTTGATATTGCTAATATTAAAATTACTGCTATGATAAAAAAATTGCGCCACAAGGAGTAGTGTAACATGACTATTTTTTTAAAAATAATTCGTAATCACCTAGTTGCTGAGTTAACAGATTATATGGGCAACTCTTCAGCTGCAGATAAATCATTCTTTAATCGTATTTCTCAGTCTTTAAGTGCCGGTCGAGAAGCCACTCTTTCAACTAAAAAGCGTGCTATTGCAGGTCAGTTGATTCATACATTAAATAATCTCGATATTTCTATTCCTGCTTTAACAAAATTACCTATTACAGAGTTAAAAGAAAAAAGCAAGGAATCAAATAACCTTTCAGGGAAAACTGAAATCTCAACTACTTCTGATAGCCTTAACAAGTCTATTCCTCAGGAAGATATCACTGATCAAGCAGTTGCAGATCAAATTATTAAATTATTACGAGACGCCAAAGAAGAAGCAAAGAAAATCAGTGACGCTTTAAATTATGATGAAGGCACATTTGGCCCCTTAATTCTAGATGCAATAGAAGTAATTGAGAAATTTTTAGAAAAGTTAGATGATATGAAGCTAGAAGACATCCCTGATAACTCAGATCCCTATAATAAATTCTGCTTTCATATGGCAAATTACTTATTTAAAAATACCTTAGCTGAGCTACATTCTAGTACCTTAGATAAAATAACAAACAATCCTAAAATAACTAATTCTCGCAAACTTACTCGAGAGAAAGAGGCACTTGTCAAGGAGATGATTAAAACATGTAAGGAAGATTTAGATGGATTAGATAAAAATTATAGTAAGTATAATCAGCACCGGCAAAAGTGTGTTCTAGATAATATAGGTGAACTAAAAAGACGAAATTTATCTAAGGTTAATGAATACGGTATTAATGTGACTGTACCTGTTACCTTTGCTTTTTTCTCTACATTTAATATTAGTGCGCCTAAATTAGGCCCTGAGGCAGGAATGCTTAATGACTGCTTAACTCATGCAGAAAATGAAATAAGAATGGAAAATCTGGAGCACGTAGTAGGGCATATTTCGTCAATTACGAGCCTAAGTTCACCCTAAAGAGACGAAGACCTTGTATGGACTCTAATAAATATTAGCCCGTATAATGGCTTAAGCATTTATACGGGCTCCTAGTATCCCATACACTATTTGCTGAAATGAAAACGCTTAAGTCTTAAACAACTATTAATTACGCACTCAGTTCACCACATAAATTTTTTTCCATTAATTTTTTTAGGCGGACAGGATTAAGATTTTTGCTTAACAAATAGAGTAGTTTGCAGTGCGCCGCTTCAGGTGTCATATCACGACCACTAATTAAACCCACCTGCTTTAATCCATGACTAGTTGCATATTGACCCATTTCAACAGAACCCTGCTGACACTGTGTACAATTAACAATAATAATATTACGGGTACATGCTTGTTTTAGTAGGCTTAAGAACTGGGGATCATAATTAGGCGCATTACCTGAGCCGTAGGTTTCTAAAACTAGACCTTGTAAAGGTTGCTGTAATAAATAAGCTAAAATATCAGTTAAGAAACCTGGGAATAAACGTATATTAGCAATTAAATGAGGAGAAATTTTTTGTAATTGTAATTCTTTTTTAGGTTTAGGCAACAATAGCTTATGATGGATATTGATAGAAATACCAATGCTTGCTAGATGTGGATAATTCGGCGAATCAAATGCTTGAAAGCGCTCGGCACTGATTTTTTGTGTACGGTTACCACGCAATAATCGTTGGTTAAAATAAATGCAGACCTCATGAATTGGCTCATGAGCACATAACCATAAAGAAGTGATAATATTATCAGTCGCATCATTTCTTACTTCTGATAAAGGAATCTGCGAACCTGTTAAAATGACCGGTTTAGCAAGGTTTTCTAACATGAATGATAAGGCAGAAGCCGTATAAGCCATTGTGTCAGTACCATGAAAGACAATAAAGCCATCATAGGATTGATAATGTTTAAAAATATCAGTAGCAATTCGATTCCAATCTGTCATCGTCATGTTAGAAGAATCAAGTAGAGGCGTGTATTCTTTAATATCATAATGAGGCATGTCGGGATGATTTAAGGCAGGAATTTGAGCCAGTGCCTTTTCAACATAGCCTAGTGCAGGTTCATAGCCGCAATTCGTTTTAACACTACTAATTGTACCACCGGTATTTAAAATTAATACTCGTTTCTTCATGTCACTAATTAATTTTTAAAAGATCATAAGTTTACCATAATGGTCTATTTTTTGGGTAAATTAAGATTGAAAGTATTTAAATTAATGTAAGTTTTTATACATTTTTGCAATTAACTGCAATTAAGGTAATTGCATCCCTGTAGACTTATCAACTTTCCGTCTTTTTTTCGCTGCTTCTTGTGAAGTGCTCGAAGTAAAAATAGATCTGCCTTGCTCTAGAGCTCGCTCTTTTTGCGATGAATAAGCGACGTCCGTTAGCGCCGCTGATACTTCTTTTTCTGTGCCAACTTCCAATTCTTCTTTTGAAGCTTTCATTAAGGTTGGTAATGGCTGATGTTGCTCTTGATTAGTACTAAAAAACCCTGGGACCATCTCTTTTCTTTTTCTTGGTTGTATAGATTCTCTTTTTTGTAAATCCTCTTCTTCTATAGGCGTTAGTGTCATTTTCTCAGCATCTTGCAGCTTCTTACTTTGTGCAATAAGAATGTTATCTGCTAATCGCAGAAGATCTCTAAAAGTAGGCGCAGGCGTTAAGTTCTCTCGCGCTGCTCTTTTAACTTGGACTTCATAAGCTTCAATTAGCTCTATTATTTGCTGTTTGCTTAGGCCTTTTGCTTGTAAAATAGCTTCCATTTCAGCCGTGTTATAAGGTGGTAGCGTTGCTTTAATAAGCCTTCTAGCCAAGGCATCACTTGGATGTCGGCGGCCGGCCATCGTGACTGGATTTTGCGTACCAATAATTAAAAACCCCGGCTTCTTAGGTCTTTCTTTTTTATCATTATACCCCATAAGTAAATCATTGATTAGACGTTCCATCATGGGTGAACTGTTAATTTCATCAATGACAACGACAGCACCTTCGTTAAAGGCTTTCAATAAGCAGGCTTTTTTCTCTTCTAAGGATAAGCTGACAGGAATATGATAAAAGATTTTTTCTGGTAGCGACTGATTTGAATCGACATGAATAGAAACCTGTTGATAACCTTGCGCGATTAAAGAGGCCATGACGAGTTCGCTTTTACCAGTACCCGGGTCACCCTCAAGAATAAGCCCCCCTAAGCCACCATACTTTTGCGCTTCATTTGCACCTTGTTGCCGGTAAACACGCAGTGCCAATAAAGCTTGCAATTGTTGCCATACCGGCCTGCGTGAAGGGGTCAGTAAAAAATCTTTTGTCACAGCTAGCGCTGCTACATCGGCTGTTTTAATTTTAGGTTTAAATTGCTCATCAAATTTTAAGCGACCGGCCGTAGGTACGTTCTCAGCAACCACATTATAAGCGTAATAACTTGCTAATTTGCTCAGAATATCAGAACTTAAGTTTAAGTTAGGGCGATTTTTAAGGTGAGAAGCCACAAAAAGAGCCATCATTTGTACTTCACGAGGTGAAATTAACACGCTTTCAGCTGAAGATTCACAAAGAAACCGATAGACTTTAAGAAGCTCACAACTTACTTTTAAAACACTCTCTTCGTCTAATCCACTCTCAGCAAACACCGGTTTTAATATCTTTTCATAAATGTACTCTTGGGGCATGGGCTCAAATATCACGGCCCGGCCATGCTCTGCAAAAAGTGATGCTAGACGACGTTCATCCCCGTAATTTAAGGGATTACCAGCAAAAATGACTTTATGGTCTGAACTTAATTCGTGGATAACGCCCTTAATAAGGACGGTAGGTGGTTTATTAAATAATCCTTTAAAAGCACTAAATTCACTCGGTAATAAATTGGCCTCATCAATAAATAAAATCTTTTGTTGACCAAATTCACTGTCAGTTGCCCAATTTAGAAGGTTATCTAATCCCTGATATAAATTTACATTGGTTTTGTTTTTAAAATGCTTTTCAACAAAGGTTGATTTTCCAACGCCTGTTAAACCCGCTAGAAAGACATGAGGGCTGTAAGCGAGTACTGCATTTACTGCTGCTAACCGTTGTCTATCAAATTCTTCAGCAATAACAGCACTCTTTGTCTTATCAAAATCCTTTAATTTCACACCGCCTGATATGCCCTCTAAACCGGCCCAATTTAACTCACTATTAGTCTTATTAGGATGGGAACGCAAATAGAGTAAGCGTGAATAAAGCTTATCAAAGGTCTCATTAACAAATAAACTTTCATCTCTGAGTTTATAAATTTCTGTGGGAAATAACCGTTGCAATAATGCCCACTTGTCCATAAGTTCTACATTATGTACACGAGTAATAGGTAAATAAGGAAAGCTGCTTTCATGACTTACAAGAGTAAGCTGGTTTGGTTTAAGCTTGTCTAAGTGACTTAGTAGGAATGGCGCTAAAGCATCAATTAAATCTTGTGAAAAATGGCCTTTTAAAATAATTGGCGTGCCATCCTCAATGGCTTTTAATAAAGCACGCTTAAACGATTCAAAAACTAAGCCTTGCGCGTGATTGAATTCAGCATGGAGATCCACTAATAAATCACTTGGCTCACATTCTGAAACATCAATGACACAATAGTCATTATTTCCTAATGTTAACTGATGAATCGTTGCACTGATATCATCGCTTATAATAGAGACTATAGAATCATGAGTAGTCTTCCGCCAGGTTGAAAACGCCGGTGGGACTTTTATTAAATCATATCGGTTTAAAGCAGCAGGTAATTTAACACCTGGTGCAACATGAACGGTTAATTTAACCTTATGCTTTTGACAAGCAGCTAAAAACATAGCCCATTGATCATCAGTTAATTCACGAGTTAAATGCACAGCCAACGCTTGTCCAGTATAGTGTTCTATTAATCCAGTGGTTGTGAGCAGCTGTTTATCTTGGCAACTGTACTGATTAAAAAAAGAGCCAAACTGACCTGGGTTTAATACCTCGGCTTGGGTATTAAGAAGATGTGAGATTGCTACGTTTGTTACTAAATAAGCCCAATCATAACCCTTGCTTACTTTTAGTTGAAAATCCTTTGGTAAGCTAATTCGCTGCCCCTCGTAATCAACATAACCTAAAGCAATCGTTTGTTGCCAGAACTGCTTAAACGCCTGGTCATCCCAGGGGCCATTCTTAATTTCAATGGGCATTGGTTTCTTTAACGCATTATGAAGTGCCCCTTCAACAAATTGAAGTTGGTTACCTCTAACAGCCCAATAACCCAGTAAACGCTCTTTCCAATCAGGCGCATTATAAAGGTCAAGGGTATTTGCTTCATGTGTAGCCTCAACAGGCATATCAACCGCAGGTAAAGGCGCAAGTCGATTAAGTTCAGCAAATAACATCTCATCTGTGACGGGACAAGCTTCAACCGCATCGAAACGTGAATAAAAATCCTCGCCTTGATAGCAGTCCGGTTTACGGGTATTGATTAACCCAATAATCTGCGTGTTAACTGGTAAAGGCGTTCCATCGGCATTAGGGGCTTTATCAATTAAAGCATTTAAGCGAACAATATCATCTGCATCAAAATTATCATAATTAACGATTAAGTAAACGGGCGCTGTACTCGTTCGGTAGCTTTCAAGGAAATCATGTAATGGCCCGCCAGGCCCTTTTTGTAACGCTCCAATCTTACCCGTGCGTTTTATAAAAGGCGCTGAACAAACCAAGTCATCAGGTGAATTAATATAAAAATAAGGACGAGAGGTGCGTTTACAATAATCCTGTAAACTAATTTGCAATGCACTAACCGCCTCAGAGCTCGATAACTCAACTAACGTTTTTTTCTTTTCTGGCTTTGCTAAGTGCTGACAATAGTGTTTAGTTGAGGTGGCTTCTGGCTTTGATTTCTCCCAGGTAGCCAAATATTTTGCATATTTAGGTTGGGTAGCGAAGATATGCTCTGATGCTGTAATAGTTTTTGGCGTGTTGGCCTTTGCCACGGACTGAGATTTAATGACTTTGTCTGGATGATTAGAGTCATTAATCTTGCATTCAGCCGGGTAACCACCTAAATCTATTTTTACCCATTGATTACATAAGTAAATCTCGGGAAACGCATGACATGAGTTACCTATAAATCGAGTTAGAACTTGATCATGATTTTCTCGTCTGACCAATTCTTGAAATGCTAAGGTACGATGACGACAAGCCCCTTTTTCCTGATCAATGATAGCTTCCAAATAATCTTCGCCAGTTGGGTTTGTTTTTTGAAACTTAAGCGCATCAGAACCAAATTTTTGCTTAAAGTACTTCTCCACATTCTCACAATATAAAGCCTGCGTAGAAGGTAACGCAGGTTGAGACTCTATTTTCAATAAAAATGAAATGTTGACGGCCTTATCACCAGGACCATAAAGATAATATAAATTATCACGTTGAGAATATTTAAGCTCAACGCCTGGAACTGGTGGGTCTAAATGATAGTGAGTTATCATTTCATGGGCAACCCAAGAATCAAGAGCAGCCCCTTCTGGCGAAGGAACAAGTCCTTCTTGATGGCCAAAATAATAAATTACGCCACTTTGCCTTCTTTTCTCATCAGCAATAAGCCTTTGCCCTTGCTCTATAATTTCCTCTACACTGGATGTCTGCTGTATATTAGTAGGTTCAACTAAGCTTAGATCACCTACATTACGTAATAAGAATGCTTGATTTGGCAAGCAGGGCTCTTCGTTAACTTCAAAATCGTTATATACGCTTTTGCGATACATAGTTACATCAGGTACTGGCGTCTCTGAATCAAGGGGGAAAAAAGTACGTTTAACATTAAATTTTTTGTTAGGATTAAACTTTGTGTCAGCATCCATCACTTTTGAATCATAGGAAGAGTGCGAGTGTACGCTTTCATCGTCATCTGTTCTTGCTCGAAAACCATGCTGACTACGTGATTTACTTCTTACTTCCTCACTATCTTCCTGCTCTAATTGGTTAAGAGCACTTAACAAATTGCGTTCTTCTAGCAATTTTTTTAATTCATCATCAATGAAATCAAATTGGCAACCACAGATATCGAGCTTCTTAAGATTAGGAGCAGCGCGAATGATTGCCTTTAAATTTTCCTGGCTTATATCTGAAGAACTTAAACTAAGATCTTCTAGCCTAGCTAACCGAAAAGAATGCTTTTCTTTAAAGGGAGAAAATAGCCCATTACAATCAGCTAAATTTAGACTTTTCAACTCACTTGCTTGATTAAAAATAGCTTCCAGGTCAGATACCTTAAGGCTGTTATGGCTTAGATTAATATACTTAATATTACTAAAGTTAACGCCAACCGTGAAATCTATGAGATCCTCCGGGTCATCTTGATCACTTTCTAAGTTTAAATCTTCAAGTAGGTTAGTTTGCCTTAATAAACTATTTAAATCTTTTCCATGAATAGAGGTATTTATTGCGTGAAATTTTTTAAGCTTCGTTAAATTGAACCCTTGTGTAGCATTACTTCTGATAATACAAAAATTTAGCTCCAATGAGGTAAGCTCTGTTGCTTTCTGTAGCAAAGAATAACTAAAATAGTTATTGTCAATTTCTTGGCCTTTAAGATGCAGGGCTTTAAGGTAAGGAAATTCAACTTCCTTAGGTAGAGGAGCGCATAAACCAAAGTTTTTTCCTAAACTTAATGTTTCAAGTTTTGTCGCTTGAGTTAGAATAGTTGCTAAATTACCTTCTGTAACCTCACTTTCAAATAGGTGCAGTCTCTTAAGATGTTCAAAATTGGCGGTTAACGGAATTTCACTACATAACTCTTCACACTCAGTTAAATTTAATGATTCAAGGTGCTTAGCATGTTTTAAAATACTCTCTAAGGTGGCAATAGTGATCTCACTAGCACTTGCATCTAATTCCTTTAGGTTGGAAAAATGAATGTCTTGCATAAGAGCACTATCGTTAAACGTTATAGTTATCCCCGACAAATTTAATACCTCAATAGCTGGGGCTTGTACTGAAATAGTAGATAATTCGGACACATCAACTTCAGGTGATAATTTAAGCGCTCTTAAAGAATTAAAGGGTGTTGTAAAAAAACTGGCTAAATCGTCATGTTCTAGTTCTAAACTTTTAACTGATTTTGATTGTTCTAAAATATCCTTTAAATGTGTTTTATTTAAATTATCCTCTATAGCATAATTAAACTTTTTTAATTGTAACGAAGTAATGTGGCCTAAATTTAAGTCCCTTGTAAAGGGGCACGTATCTACTAAGGTAATATCCTGCACAGTTAAAGATTTAAGCGAGCTAGCTGATACTAGTAACGATTCTAGACTTGCTACGTCGGTAGTGACATGTGTTATTGAAAGTGCTTCAAGCGTTGCGATTTTAGAAGAATTTTGGAGAGCTGTACTTAGATTTAAGTTTTTTAAATTTAAAGATTTAAGATTAGGAAAATAATCAACGACTGTCGCTAACTCTTCTGCCTTAAGCTCGCCTTCATTATAATAATTAATAGTTAATTTTTCTAAAGCGCTTAGTTCTGAAATAGTCCAAGTCTCATTATTAATTGTTAATAAACCCTCTCTTAGCAGCGCTTCTAGTTGCTCTCTATTAAGTTCAAGTTGCCTATATTGAGTGCGGATAGCGATCTCTTTAGATAGAGTTGATAATAAACTTTCAACATTAAGCGTTTTAAGTGTAAGTAAAGGTCCTAAATCACAGTCTATAATAACGGCATCAAAAGGAGGTGTTGCTTGTTTAGTCGTAGCTAGAACAGTACTTATATCATCACTAGCGACTAAATCGCTTAAAAACAGTTGTTGGCTTTCAGTACTAGCAGGTGTTTTTAATAAGCTTGTTAACCAATATTTATCAAGAATCTTAATTTGGTCTCTTATTAAATGATGCTGGGCTGCTGTATCAGCTATAATTTTGCGAGAAATAGTTGGGGTGATTAATTGACGAACCTCTTTCTTTTTCAGACAATTAACATTTTCTTCACCTAAAGCTATTACCTGACCATCCTGCCAAAGATAGACTGGAAAACCGTCTTCCATTAGTCGCCTTATACTTTGTATGATTTTTTCAAATTCCCAATCTTCTAAATTATTTAATGTCCAATCTGCGATTACGAGAGACTTTGGTTTAAGTTGGCTAGTTACATGTGCTTTTTTAAAAGGGGCCTGATTCCTAAGAACTCGATTTACAATTAACTTACCTTGAGGAATACGGCTAAAAACGTCACCTTCGCCTTTACTACTAAAATAAAATGTCTTATCGTACATAAAAAAATCGATATAAAAAACTTGTATTATATTTTAGCAAATATTTCTTAAAGTTTAATTAATAAGCTTTTTGTTCATTTATCAAACATATTTATTTAAATTTTATCAATCAGCTTTGTCTTTCTGGATTTAACGCTTAAAAACTCCAGTAAATAAGCCATGTAATTTTGGTTTATTTATGCTTATTTATTTTAAATTATTTAACCATCTTCTCTATATTAATAAGATCTATCAAAAGCTTAACATTTTATTACGAGTCACTTTTATTGAAAAAAGTGATATAGAGGTTTCTTGTGAAGGCTTTTAAATGGGCTGTTCCCTATGAAATCAAATTAGCTAATTTGTTATTTTTTTTACCAAAAGATTTGGCAAAATTAGTTTGCAAAAATGTAAAATCTTACAAATTGCACTGTCATTTGAATACAATCTGTGTTAGAAAAATTCTTAGTGCGATACTAAAAAACAATATGCCATTTAATTTAATTTTTGGGTAATAGCAACATGAGCATTAGCCTTTGGAGTCTCTTATTAGGGCAAGAAGGATTAAATCGAGCTCGTAGATTATTTGAGAATTTGCATAATAATCCCGACGAAGCCTTTGCTGATTTAAAATTTGAGGAAGCTCATCAATTACGTAATTTATTACCGTCGATTTCAAGTTATTATAGCCTTGAATTAACTCGCATTAATCCGGCCTATTTTAGTTATTTAAGTGATAAGCAACGAGAAGAATTAATAAATAAACTACTTTTTATGTTCTATGTTTTTGCCTTAGAATATAAAATTCATCTCACTGAAGATCGAAAAGCAAAAAGAATTGAGCTTGAAGCTAAATTAAAGCAATGTAGTGAACTTCTCTATCAGTTAGGAGAAAGCGCTAAACCGTTAACCCCTGAAAATCAACTCAATAGAGAGATAAATCATGCCGAAAAATGCTTACATTTATTGGGCTATACTATTGTCGCACCCTATATTATAGAAAAAGCATTAGCTTTTATTGATGCAAAATATCAAGAAGCTAAACAGGCTGATATTGATGTAAATACAGCAAAAATAAATGAAATCTTAACAGATATAAACGACGCGAGATTATATTGGGTATGGGCAGGTGGCCTACTAGCCAGTATTTTTCAAGCGATATCCGATACTTTTTATGGTAATGCCAAAGCAAAACAACAGCTTAATAAGATTGCGCCTTATACAGGCTATATGAGCTTTATACTTTATTATATTCGTTTTGCCGTTAATATTCTTTTACTGCTTAAACATACCATCAAAGGATTTTGGATGAGTACTGCTGAGAAAGAGATTGAACTACCAACATGGGAGAAATTTAAAACTCAATGGCAACAGCGTAAGTTTGCATTATTAAATGATTTGATCTGGGGCCTAGCGAATATGGCTTGCTACCTTTGGCTTAAAGGTGAGGGAAAGCTAGGTTACATTGGTAGTATAGTCTGCGCTCTCTTATTACTGATGGATTTAACACTATCAATCTGGCGTTATAAGGAAGAAAAAAAAGAATATGATGAAAAGATAATAGCCCTTGAGGAAGCTCAACGCCAGTTAAAAAAGCTAAAAACTAATTTAAAAGAGGAGCTAAAAGCATTAATAGATGACGATAAAAAGAGAGAGGCTTTATTACGGGAGCTAAGAGAGATAGATTATAAGATTGCTGAAAATAGCAAGCTACAGAAAGACATCCAATTTAACTGGCAATATAGTCGTTACCAACATATTAATAATATAGCTTACTCAGCAAGTTTATTTTCAGGCTTTGCAGTTATGAGTGGTTTTCTTATTCCAACTCACTTATTAGCTCAGTCCATGTTATTAACTACAGGCATTGTAGGTGCAGCATTATGTTTTACCTTGACCACCATCTATGCTGCAGTCACTTATGCCATTGAAGTTCATAAATTAACTGAGTCAAAAAGACTAATTGATGAAGAAAAAAAGCTATTAACTCGTGAATTTAAAAAGTTACAAGGTAATGATGAAGATACAGAAAATCAACGCAAACAGCTTTTCTTGCGAATCAGGGGATTAGAATTAGAAGCAGAATATACCCGCCGATTAATTTTATTTCAAAATCTGAAACTAGCTAAATCAATTATAAGTAATGTCTTAATTCCTACACTTGTTTTTATTGGACTTGTTTTTATGCCATTCGGAATTGGTGCTGCTGTAATAGCTGCTAGCGTCTTTTTAATTTTATTAACTAATGTCTTGGTAAATAGACAGAAGCCAGAAGCACCTAAGTTAGTTACATTTAATAAAGACGCTTATGAAAAATTCAGGCATAAGCAAGATAATTTAGCAGCTGCAGGAAATGAGCCAAAGACCAAAATCAGCCGTTATAGGTTGTTCAACTCAGATGGTATAAAGCAAAAAACAGTAGAATCGGCTGAATCGGCTGCAGAAGAAGCGGAATCGCTTTTACACGGAACAGAAGCTACAAGTGGTGCTATTAGCGTCTGCGGTTAAAATAATTACTCTATCTTAATAACAGCAGCGCCTATAAGTCGACCATATCGCAAATCATCAAGCGCTTGGTTTACTTTAAGTAAGGGATAAATATGAATATCGGTTTCAATGGGGATCTTGGGTGCAAGTGCTAGAAATTCTTCCCCGTCTTTACGAGTTAAATTAGCCACTGAACAAATTATTCGCTCCCCCCAAAGTAGGTCATAAGGAAAACTTGGTATAGGACTCATATGGATTCCTGCACAAATAACGATTCCGCCCTTAATAGTATGGCTAAGAGCTATCGGTATTAATTCACCTATTGGTGCAAAAATAATTGCTGCATCTAAAAGTTGTGGCGGGATTTGAGTTGAATCACCAGCCCAAACAGCGCCTAATTGATAAGCAAATTGCTGCGCTTGTATATCGCCCGCCTTAGTAAAAGCATAACATTTTCTACCTTGCTGATGAGCAACTTGAATTAAAATGTGGGCAGCAGCACCAAAGCCATAAATACCTAAGTATTCAGCATTGCCTGCTTTGAGTAACGCCCGATAACCAATTAAGCCAGCACAAAATAAAGGAGCAGCCTGTTCATCGAGGTAATCATTAGGAATTGGAAAACAAAAACGATAATCTGCTACGCAGTACTCGGCAAATCCACCATCTAATTGATAACCTGTAAAGATAGCCTTATCACAAAGATTTTCCCTGCCAGCTAAGCAAAAAGAACATACTCCGCAACTTCCTCCAAGCCAAGGCACACCTATACGCTGGCCAATGGTAATACCTTTTACTGACTCACCTTTTTCCTGAACTACGCCGACAATTTGATGTCCGGGAATAAGAGGTAATTTAGGGTGCTTTAAGTCACCATCAACAACATGTAAATCAGTCCGACAAATACCACATGAGGCGACTTTAATTAAAACTTGGCTAGAATTAGGCTTCGGCTTATTTAATTGGCGATGCTTTAATCTTTGTCCAATTTTTTCAAGTACCATGGCTTTCATATGCTTTGTCCCTGATTAATTTTTTAAGATTAAATTAAAGAGACTTATACAACGATGAGTAAAATTTTATAAGTCTTAAGGCTCTATCCTTTTGAAAGATTTTGGATCATTTGGATCAGGGTTATGTGGCGTTGGCGTCGTATTAAATAAACCATGTGTAGAAGGTCTTTGCACTGGTATAGTATGGATTAAATAATTTATTGTGTCTTGTTTTAGCTGTATCGAATTTAAATCTTGTCTATGGACATTAACTGAAATAAAGTTACAGAGCAAGTCTAAAGCTCCTGACCCTTTTTTATTAATTGTGTTACGTAGCTCTTGCTGTTCTAATATTGTTGATAAGACATCAACACCTATCTCACCTAACTGTGGATCTAATCTAGCAATGAACGCTAGAATAATTGTAGGGCCATTTGGATAACCTGCAATAAAATTAGCTGCGGATTCATTTTCAATTAAATTAAGAAGAAATTCACCGTATTGTGGCTTTAAGCTTTCATAATAATTTTTTGGTATTGCTGCTGTGCCTAATAAATTATTAATTTCCTCTTCTGTGCGTGGCATAAACAACTCCAAAGTACAGTGTTGTACTAATATTATACAATAAAATTAACTTTTAATAAAAATAAGTTTAAATTAGAAGGGAATAAGCTTTCTAAATGATTTACTCAATAGGAGAAGAGGATGTGTGGACGGTTCGTGCTAGAAGTGGATGCTAAACGCTTAAAAGAGCAGTTTGGACAAGTTTCTATTGAGTCTTTACCTCAGGGCTATAATATAGCACCAACTGAGCAAGTACTGTGTTTGAGACAAACAGAGCAAGGTTTGCTAGCTGAAAATATGAAATGGGGGATTACTCCCTGGTATCAGCCTCAAAGAAATTCAGTATTATTTAACGCGCGCCAAGAAAGCGTAGCTCAAAAATCTGTTTTTCGACAAAGTTTTAAACATCGCCGTTGTCTTATGCTTATGAGCGGCTTTTTTGAGTGGCAACCTATTAAACAAGCAAATACTGTTAAAAAGCAACCTTTCTATATTACACGGGCAGATAAGAAATTACTTGCCGTAGCTGCAATTTGGGAACGAGGAAAAACTGAAGAATCAAATGGCTTACCGTCTTGCTGCCTATTAACTACAGATGCCAATGATGTTATAAAAAAGCTTCATAATCGTATGCCTTGGATTTTAAATGAAGAACAACAAGAATTATGGTTACAAATGAAACCTCTAGATGCCAACCATCTTGAACTTATTAAACAACTCGACCACCCTATTGAACTTGATTATTTTCCAGTAAGTACAATAGTTAATAATGCTCGATATAAGGCAAACGATACAACGAAACCCTTATAAATAATTTTTATAATCAACCACTTTTATTGACTTCGTATAGGAGTTCAATTACTTTTATTCTTCAATAATAGTTAGTATCTGTCTAAAAGGTGTAGTAAATGTTGTCTATCCTTAACAGGAGTTTAGGATTAATCGCTGGCGCTATCTTTTATTCTGTTAAATCTTTATTAATTAATTTAATAATAACTGCTGGATTAATAAGTATAAGTTTACCAGTATCTTTAGGCTTCTCTTTTACTCTTAGCTACTATATTTATCATAAAACCCGAAGTAATAAACTTGATAAAAAATTGATTAGTGCATTCTTAGCAGGCATAACTTCTTTGCTGTTCATACCTTTAACACCAATCATTTTTACCGCATTAATCTTAGCTACAATTGCCGATGTTGCTACTTGCACTGTTAAAGGCATTACTGAAGGCTTTAAACAGGGTATTTTTGTAGTATTAACCTCTACAATTACGGATTTCTCGAAATTTAGCTCCTTGCTTACTTTCTTAAAGGTAGTAATAGAAACTATAAAAGAGAGAAACAACCTTAATCCTACAAGCACGCCTACTTACAAAGATTTTAATATTACTGTAGAAGATAAAATTTTTTCTGTGCAGTTACTCGAAAAGGAGGAAGTTCAATTAGCAAGTAAAATACCTACACTTAAGGTCGTGCTTGCACATTATTTATCACTTTGTGAGCGTCTAGAGCAGTTAGATAAAGCGATTATTAAGCGTCAAACTGCTAATAAGTTAGAGAATAATGAGTTAGGTACTTTAGATGATGAACTTATAACTGATGAAGTGATTTCCCTTATGCCTATAACTATACCTGTGTTATTAGTTAAGCAATATAAAGATGAGCATAGCAACTGGAAGGCAGTAATAGGTAGTACTAATATTTCCGATCTTAATAATCTTCAAAAAAGTATGAAAACGTGCCAAAGGGCTATTATTGCTCATCCACGAACAGGCGAAGATTTAATTAATGAATTTGTTGAGCCTACGGGTAGACTATGCCGTTATCGTATTTATAAGTATGTTGATATAAAAAGAAGCTCACAAGAATTATTCCAAGCTATAAAAAGTATTCGAGCATATCTGGCTCAAACTACTTTTGCTACAGAAGAGCTAGCGTCAGAGTCTAGGGCAGCTACTTATCCTTTTTTTAATCATAAAATTCAAACTAATTCATTAGATAAACAAAAATTAAACAATCACTTTGGATCTATTTAATTTTGTTAAAAAGTATCATTTTTTAGTTATAGTATCCTAAAATTTCTATATAACACTTGATCTGCACTTTTTCTTCTATGGTTAAATCTTTTGTACTTTTATAAAATTTAGTATTCAAATTTATAATTTTGTATTTGCACAGACATAAAGCTTATCCATTACTCATTAGATCCTTTCAGCCTCATTAAGATGTTTAATTAATCCTTTTTGCAAGTAAATAGGAGCCGCAACTCGACGAATTTCAGGAAGCTTTTTTATGTACCAAAATAAAACTAATAAAAGTATTATTGCGGCAATACCAAAAGCGATCATGACATTAAAAAAACTGCCAACTACGCCATAAAATAAGGTACTTCCGATAGGAATGGTACCAAAACTCACCATGGTAATAATGCCAATTATCCGGCCTTGAAATTCCACGGGTACAATCTGCTGGATAAATACCATACCTGCAGTTAGGGTTACCATTAAACCAAAATCAATTAAGAACAACACGGGTATCGCCCACAATACAGAGCGGCAAAAAGCTAATAAGAACATACTAATTATTAAAATTAAAAAAGAAAAAATAAATATACGATTCAATCCTAGAACCATTCTCCTTGCTGACATATAAAAAGCGCCAATGGTACCTCCTATGCCTCCTATAGCTAATAATAACCCTAATGTTCCTGCGCTACCGCCTAAATAGTAGCGATTAACCACAGGTACTAAAAATAGATAAGGCCACCCTAATAACCCTATAAAACCAAGTAAAGTAATGATAACGAAAACGGGTAGTGAATTTTTTACATAGAGTAAGCCGGCTAGCATTTCCTGTAAAACGGACTTCCTCGTTATAGGTATTTCTGCCCTATGAGGAATATTTAGCAAAAAAACAAAACTTAAGAAAAATAATAAAGCATTAAACCAATACGTTGCTCCTTCACTTAGATAGGTAATCAGAAGACCTCCTAGTCCATAACCAAAAAACATAACCACTCGATTAGTAGAGTTAATTAAACTTGTCGCATTGCCTCGAACATTTTCATCACTGATAAGATCAGACACACTCGTTACAATAGCAGGAAAATAAAAGGACTGACTGAATCCATAGACAATAACTAAAAACAACATTAGCCAAAAATTTGGCCAGCCAAATATCAATAATATTGCCATAAAGAGTGCTGCAAATAGCCCACTTAACGAAACTAGCTTCATAATAAAAGGACGTTGATACCGATCAACAAGCGCGCCCACTAAGGGGCCAAGTAGCATAGGCAAGTTAAAGCCAAAACCTATTAAACCTACATAAAAAGGAGAATTACCTTTGATATGGGTAGCAATTAAGCCAAATACCATACCTGCCATCCAAACAGCTGTAAAGAAGCATATTTCTGAAATATATATAAAGCGGAATCCAGGATACGCAAAAGGTTTTACAAAAGGTATTTTGGAAGCATTCATAATGTGCTCTCTAACTATAATTAGTTGTAAGCATTCTATGAGTTTAGCTACATTATTTAATTTTAGTAATTTTTTCTAAATCAGTTTTGCTAAATAGCTAAAGTTCTTATTTATAAATTGTTGCGCAGAGCTAATAAAAATTTACTATAGCGCCACCTACTAAGCTTTATACTTCGTTGTACACTCCTTCGCCTTGCTCACTTGCGCTTTGTCTAAAACTTAGTGGGCGACGTATAGAGTATTATTAATTTATTTAATTTGTTTTTAAAAATTAAATGTGTATAAATTTATGATTATTTGCACGAGAAAAAATTTTTTAATATAAGCTATTGAATTTAAATTATTTTAAAAAAAAGCACTTGTGGGTAAGTTGTGCATAATGTTGTTAATAGTTTAATTAAGCTATCTTAGGTAAAGTGATGCACTTTGCATTTATAACTTTAAAAACGCAAAGTGCTTACTGACTTTTACTTATTTAAGTGTTTTTCTCAGCTTTTGTATGGCTCGAATTTGTGCCACAGCCCTTGCTAACTCAGCTGCTGCTAAAGCGTAATTTAATTCCGTATTTTTACCAGCCATTGCTTCTTCAGCTCGAGCTTTTGCTGCGAGTGCCGCTGTTTCATCTAGGTTTTCTGCTCGCTCAACGACATCTGCCAAAACAGAAACATGATAAGGTTGAATTTCCAGCATACCTCCGGAAACATAATAGATTTCCTGCTCACCGCCTGGATGTGTGACTCTAATTTCACCAGGTTTTAATACAGTAAACAAAGGCGCATGCCCAGGTGATACACCTATTTCACCTAATTCGCCAGTAGCCACAACCATTTCAACAGGGCCTGAAAAAATCTCTTGTTCTGCGCTGACAATATCCAAACGAGTTGTATTTGGCATTTTATCTTGCCTCATAATGTTTTTGCTTTAGCTACGGCTTCTTCAATACTGCCAACCATATAGAAGGCTTGTTCAGGTAAATCATCATATTCACCAGCAAGAATACCTTGGAAGCCTTTAATAGTATCTTTTAGTGCAACATATTTACCTGGAGAGCCCGTAAATACTTCAGCAACGAAAAATGGTTGTGATAAAAAGCGTTGAATTTTACGCGCTCGAGTAACAACCCGTTTATCTTCTTCAGATAACTCATCCATACCTAAAATAGCAATGATATCTTTTAATTCTTTATATCGTTGTAGAGTCTGCTGGACACGACGAGCTGTATCATAATGTTCTTGCCCTACAATAAGTGGGTCAAGTTGGCGTGATGTAGAATCAAGTGGATCCACAGCAGGATAAATACCTAATTCAGCAATTTGACGCGATAATACAACTGTTGCATCTAAGTGAGCAAATGTAGTCGCAGGCGATGGATCAGTTAAGTCATCTGCAGGTACATATACCGCTTGTATTGATGTAATTGAGCCAGTTTTTGTAGAGGTAATACGTTCTTGTAACATACCCATTTCTTCAGCTAAAGTAGGTTGATAGCCCACAGCAGAAGGCATGCGGCCAAGTAATGCTGAAACTTCAACACCCGCTAAAGTATATCGGTAGATGTTATCAATGAACAGAAGCACGTCTCGACCTTCATCACGGAATTTTTCAGCCATGGTTAAACCAGTTAAAGCAACTCGTAGGCGGTTTCCAGGCGGCTCATTCATCTGGCCATAAACAAGCGATACTTTATCAAGTACATTTGAATCTTTCATTTCGTGATAAAAATCGTTTCCTTCCCGAGTCCGCTCGCCAACGCCAGCAAACACCGAATAACCGCTATGCTCAATAGCGATATTACGGATTAATTCCATCATATTTACAGTTTTACCAACACCAGCACCACCAAAGAGACCTACTTTACCACCTTTAGCAAATGGACATAGTAAATCAATAACTTTAATACCTGTTTCTAATAGCTCTTGGCTACCAGCTTGCTCTTCATAACTTGGTGCTTTACGGTGTATTGGCCAGAGTTCTTCAGCTTCAACTGGACCCTTTTCATCTATGGGGCGCCCTAGAACATCCATGATTCGGCCTAAGGTTTTCTTTCCAACTGGTACTTGGATTGGTTTCCCGGAATTAGTAGCACGTATACCTCGCTTAAGCCCGTCAGTTGAGCCCATAGCAATCGTACGAACAACACCATCACCTAACTGCTGCTGTACCTCAAGTACTAATTCATTATCCAATTGCAGCGCATCATTAACTTTGGGAACGTTATCACGATCAAATTCAACGTCTACTACCGCACCAATTATCTCAACTACCGTACCTAAACTCATAAAATTACCCTCTTATAAAGCGGATGCACCACCGACAATTTCTGCTAACTCTTGCGTAATGGCAGCTTGCCGGGCTTTGTTATAAGCCAATTGGAACTGTTTAATTAATTCACCAGCGTTGTCAGTTGCACTTTTCATAGCAATCATTTTTGCTGCTTGCTCACAAGCGATATTTTCTACAACAGCTTGATAAGCCTGTAATTCAATATAGCGTTCCAATAAAGCATCTAATAATTCTTTTGCATCGGGTTCATAAATATAATCCCAATAATGTCCTAGGTCTTGACTATCTTCTTCTGCCACTGGAAGAGGAAGTAGTTGTTTAATGAGAGGCTTTTGGGTCATTGTATTAATGAACTCATTATATACAATATGTAAAGCATCAATCTGACCATCGTAGAAAGCATCTAGCATTACTTTAACGACACCAATTAAATCCTTCACACCAGGTTTATCACCTAAATGATCAGCTGTGGCAATAATATTACCACCTACGCGCTTGAAAAAAGCTTGCCCTTTACGACCTATGATACACAAATCTACTTCTTTATTCTCAGTTTGCCACTGACGCATTATTCGCACAGTTTCACGCAATAAATTAGCATTTAAACCACCAACTAAGCCTCTATCCGAAGTAACAACAATTAAACCTACGCGCTTAATCTCTCGAGCCGTCATAAAAGGATGGCGATATTCAGAATTGGCTCGCGCAATATGTTTCACAACTTCGTATATTTTAGTGGCATAAGGTTTAGATGCACGCATTCTATCTTGCGTTTTACGCATTTTACTTGCTGCAACCATTTCCATCGCCCGAGTAATTTTTTGCGTATTTTTTGTACTTGCAATTTTCGAACGAATTTCTTTTGCTCCAGGCATATATCACCTTAATTTATTTGTCGGATATTAAACCAACTACACGCTTACTTTCACTTACCAACTGCCTGTACGTTTGAACTCCTCGACAGCCTTGCTCATTTCCGCTTCAATGTCATTATCGTAAGCCCCACTTTCATTAATCTTATTCATTAATGAGGCATAAGAAGAATGCATAAATGCTCGTAGAGCAGTTTCAAAGCTACCAATTTCAGTAGTCGGAATATCGTCTAAGTAACCTTTTTCAACTACAAACAAAGAAACACTCATATCAGCTACAGACAAAGGAGAATATTGCTTCTGTTTCATTATTTCTGTAATTCGTTGGCCTCGTTCTAGCTGTTTGCGTGTTGCATCATCTAAATCAGAAGCAAATTGTGAAAACGCTTCTAGCTCACGGAACTGTGCCAATGCTAAACGAGTACCGCCACCCAGTTTTTTCATAATTTTAGTCTGAGCTGCACCACCAACTCGCGATACTGAAAGACCAGAGTTAATTGCTGGACGAACACCTGAGTTAAATAAATCGACATCTAAAAATATTTGACCATCCGTAATAGAAATAACGTTAGTCGGTACGAAAGCCGATACGTCACCTGCTTGCGTTTCAATAATAGGTAAGGCAGTAAGCGAACCAGTCTTGCCTTTTACTTCACCATTTGTCAAGCGTTCAACCTCTGTAGCATTGATGCGCGCTGCACGCTCAAGTAACCTTGAATGTAGATAAAAAATATCCCCAGGATAAGCTTCACGGCCAGGTGGGCGTCTTAAAAGTAAAGAAATTTGCCGATAAGCCCAAGCTTGTTTAGTTAAATCATCATAAACAATTAAGGCATCTTCACCGCGCTCCATAAAGTATTCACCCATAGCGCAGCCAGCATAAGGAGCAATAAATTGTAATGCAGCAGAATCTGCAGCACTCGCTACAACAACAATGGTATGTTCCATTGCGCCATGTTCTTCAAGCTTACGTACCGTATTAGCGATAGAAGAAGCTTTTTGGCCAACAGCAACATAAATACATTTAATGCCTGTGCCTTTTTGATTAATAATCGCATCAATAGCAATAGCTGACTTACCCGTCTGTCTATCACCAATAATCAATTCCCGCTGCCCACGGCCAACAGGAATCATGGCGTCGATGGCTTTTAAACCAGTTTGTACTGGTTGATCAACTGACTGGCGAGAAATAACACCAGGCGCTACTTTTTCAATAGGGGACATTCTTTTAGCGTTAATCGGTCCTTTTCCATCAATAGGATTACCTAATGCATCGACAACCCGGCCTAATAAAGCCTCTCCAACTGGAACTTCAAGGATCCGGCCTGTACATTTACCTTTTTGGCCTTCTGATAAACTTGAAGCATCTCCTAAGACCACAGCACCCACCGAATCCCGCTCTAAATTAAGCGCTAATCCATAAATACCGTCAGGGAATTCTATCATTTCACCCTGCATTACATCGGCTAGACCATGAAGGCGAACAATGCCATCTCTTAAACTTACAATTGTACCTTCATTTCTTGCTTCTGAGACAACATTAAATTGTTCAATTTTCTGTCTAATTAGTTCGCTAATTTCAGATGGGTTTAATGCAACTTGTTCTGACATGAAATCTATCCTCTTAATTTATGCGGCCAAACTGGTGCTAAGTTTTTCTAATTTGCCACGAACTGAGCCATCTATTACTAAGTCGCCAGCTTGAATTACAGCACCACCAATAAGTGTTTTATCAATAGTAATTTGCAAAGTTACCTTACGTTGTAGGCGTTTACTTAGTGAATCAATCAATTTTAGCTGCTGATTTTGAGACAATTCTGAATAGCTAATTACATTTACTGTAAGCGTTTTTTCTTGTTCCGCACGCATTGCCTCAAACATATTAAAAATATCAGGCAAAGCCTTTAGACGTTTATTCTCTGCTAACAGAGTAATAAAATTTTTCAGATAAGCAGCATCTTCAGACTCAACTTGACCTACAGTAGTGATCAGCAATTCAATATGCTGCTCTATTGTTGATGCGGGATTATCAATGAAATTTGCTGCATTTTCGTCTAATATCGATAAGGCTAAACTACGCAAATATTCTGACCAGCGCTGTAATTTTCCAGCATTAAACGCATATTCAAAAACAGCTTTGGCATAAGGCCTAGCAATCGTTACGCTCTCAGACATGATGTCAAATCTCTTTATCTAAATTTCAAATCTCTTCAATTAAACTATCTAGCAATTGATTATTTATTTTTTCATCAATTTTGCGCTGAAGGATAACTTCTGCTCCTGCTACAGCTAGTTCGGCTACTTGTTTACGTAAATTTTCTCTAGCATGATTTATTTCTTGCTGTAGCTTTTCATGCGCTATCTTAGCTTGACGATTTGCCTCTTGTTTAGCATCTTCTTTGGCTTCCTCAACCAGCTGTGCAGCCCGTTTAGTCGCCTTCTCAATGATATCTGAAGCTTGAGCTTTAGCATGCTTTATTTCATCTTTAACACGAAATTGTGCTAACTCTAGCTCTTTGCGACCTCGCTCGGCCGCAGCAAGACCGTCTGCAATTTTATTTTGGCGTTCTTCCATAGCCTTTGCCAAAGGAGGCCAAACAAATTTCATCGTAAACCAAACAAATACTGCAAATACCAGCATTTGTATAATCAGTGTAAAATTAATATCCAACGCAGTCTCCCCCGTAACTTTTAAAACGCAAAGGCGCTTCTTGTTATCAAGAACCTAAATTACTTAGGAAAGGGTTAGCAAAAGTAAAGAACAAGGCAATACCTACACCGATCATTGTTACTGCATCAAGTAAACCTGCAACAATAAACATTTTTACTTGTAACATAGGAACCATTTCTGGTTGACGTGCGGAACCTTCAAGAAATTTACCTCCTAAAAGGCCAAAACCTATCGCTGTACCTAAGGCACCAAGACCAATTAGTAATGCGACTGCAATAACAGTCATACCTTGAACTTGCGCGATTAAATTTGCAGCTTGCATATAAATCCCCTTAAATGAACAATAAAATTAAAACGAACTAATGATCTTCATGAGCTAAACTAAGATAAACAATTGTTAAGACCATAAAGATAAATGCTTGTAATGTAATAACCAATATATGAAAAATCGACCAGCCAAGTGATAATAAAAATTGGGCTATACTTAATGTCGCCGTACCTACTATAGATGACTCCGCTGTCACATTAAGCGTTAGCAAAGCAATTAAAATAAAAATTAATTCACCGGCATATAAATTACCAAATAATCGTAATGCCAAAGAGATAGGTTTAGCAATTAAACCTACTAATTCTAATAACATATTAAATGGAATAAACAAAGGATGATTAAAAGGTTGTAAAGTTAATTCTTTTGCAAACCCTTTTAAGCCTTTAATTTTAATACTGTAAAAAATGATTAACAAAAATACTGATAATGCTAAGGCAAGTGTTAAGTTTAAATCATTAGTAGGTACCACTTTTAGATAATGAATTCCTACTGATTGTGCCATAAGGGGTAAGATATCCACAGGCACAATATCCATAAAATTCATTAAGAAAACCCAAGTAAAAATCGTTAATGCCAATGGACCAATTAGCTTATTTTTGCCATGGAAGCAGTCTTTTACCTGATTATCAGCGAATTCAAGCATCAGTTCAGCGAAATTTTGTAATTTACCCGGAACACCCGTTGTAATTTTACGAGCGCCAAAATACAAAAGGCCTAATACGATAAATCCTAAAACCACAGAGAAAAATACCGTATCAAGGTTTATAGTCCAAAAACCACCGGACGAGCCTAGACTCATCGTTTTTAGATCATAAGTCAGGTAGGTTAAGTGGTGCTTAATATAATTTGTACTTGATACCATTTCAGTCACTTTCGGGCCTATTCTGTTTACTATCAACCAGTAGTGGAGAAAACCAGTGCGTCATCACTACAACTATATATGTTAAAAAAAATGCCAGAGGAGTTACCTCAAAAAATATAAAAATCAAGGTAAATAGTACAATTGATGATATTATTTTTAGAAATTCCCCCAGATAGAAACTTCTAACTATTTGCCTTGCTGCTCTCGCCCCATGGTATTTAAATAATTTTTTTGCAAATATCATTGAAGGCAAAAAAGCGACTAAACCCCCTAAAAATGCAGAAAGGGCTGCCTGCTTTCCTAAAGCTACGAGCAATCCTAATGCAATCAGAGCCCAAACTGTTAGCTGAACTAACAGTAAGCGCCTAATTTGGCTCAGACTTTGATCATCTTTCACTTAGCGTACCTACCTTTCAGGCGCGGATTATAAAGTAATCAATTTGGATAAGCAACGCCAATTTCTAATTTCGCTAATCTTTACTATAACTTATTACCTACTTACCTGAGAATTTGGTAAATTAAAAGCAAATTGCCTATATTTAAATTGAGGTTGTTTTTTTATTGTCATTGAAATTAATAACTTTATTCACTCTATAGCCATTATAGAATGGATAGTAAGTTCGTTTAGAGTTTCAACTTTAAATTAATCTCATGATAGGAATAAGTTATGTCTGAGAAGCAACAAGGTACAGCGTACAGCATGCGCGAAAAAATGCACAATCGTTACGGTGATAGTATATATCATAAACACAATAAAAACCACCTGCCTTACCGTAAACATTCTAGAACCTATCCCATAAGAAGTGAAGAACACTTAAATGAAGAGGATACTCATGAAAACCTTACGAACCTTAAAGGCACAATTAAATTAAGAAAAATACGCAAACGACTGGATAAAGGTCGTTACCATTGATAAAGTTAACCTTAACCTCCCAGGTTAGCCACTTCCTGGTTTGGGTCGGTTGCACTGTGGCCTTTTTAAATAGGCCACAGACCTTAACCGGCAGGCGCTTCACTTAAATTTAAATAACGCATTAGCTTTACAACCCGCACAACACCTTGAGTATGTTTCGCTAAATTTAAAACGCGCTCTGCTTGCTTAGGTCTAACATCTCCCATTACATAAACGATATTATCGACGGTAACAATTTTAAAGTCATTAGGGTCAATTTGGGCATCTGCAAATATTTGGCTTCTTATCTTCGCTGTAAGCCAAGCATCCGTAAGATCATTTGCTGGTGCCGAATAAAGAGCAACTTGAAAAAATAATTCCCGGTATCCCCTTAATGACTGCAAGCGTGCTTTAGTTAGATCGCGCAATTTTCTATTAGGCAAATGGCCCGCTAATAAAATATCGCCTTTAAATACAGCTAAATCCAGATAGCAACCCTCTTGTTTTAATAGACGATCTTGAAATAGAGTCTGATTGGCTTGTAAAGCAAGTTGATAATCATAAATTTTTTTATAAATATTATGCCTGTCATAAACGAGCGTAGCGCCGGTCCATAAACTACCTATACAGCCAGTTAACAATGAAATAGTCGAAACGATAAATAAATAAAACCCACATCGATGCATACTTAGCAAATCCCTTATCTTAAAGCATTAGTTAACTGAGGTGAGTTTAATATACAAATAATCAATGCTGGTTAGACGACTAGTAAAACTTTATTTTGCACATACGCTACATTCCTATAGGGCTTAAATCAAATAGATTAGCTCCGTGCTAAAACTTGTTTTATGATATTAAGATCATATAAATTAATTAATATAGCGAAATACTTTAACTACCTTACGAACGCCTTCCACATGCCTTGCCACGTCTACAGCTAATTCAGCTTGCTCATGAGTTACTATTCCCATTAAATAAACAACTGAATTTTCAGTCACTACTCTTATAGATCCCGATTCTAAACCTTTTCGACTAAGCATATAACTTCGAACTTGACCTGTAATAAAAATATCTTTTGTTCTTTGTTTTAAAGGCAGCGGTTCGCCGATAGTTAATTCATTGTATACGCGGCGGACAGCGGGTGTATT
The DNA here is from genome assembly GCF_052527395.1 of Legionella pelazae. Taxonomy (NCBI): domain Bacteria; kingdom Pseudomonadati; phylum Pseudomonadota; class Gammaproteobacteria; order Legionellales; family Legionellaceae; genus Legionella; species Legionella pelazae. Next base: position 74,591 of record NZ_JBNVZS010000007.1, on the reverse strand, counting down.
TTGAGCTATTTTTTCAGCGCTAACTCGTAAGGATGAATAAGGCGTTTGGCCAACTAATAAGACAATTTGATTGAAACTAACAACGCCTATGTGTGAGCTGTTAAAACGAGCATTATCAATAATAGCTTTATGTATTGAGTGAAATATTCGCAGGTCACTTTCTATTGATTTTAATGACCGGCGATCATAAACAATCACACCTGCAGCAGCCCCTGCTACCACAGCAGCCACACAACTACAAAGTAGACTACTAATTAATAAATAAACTACAGCACGGCACTTCATAGTTACTCCAACATTTGCCCAAATAAAGACTGGTCAATTAAGTCACAAAAGCAATGTAATATAAATAAATGAATTTGACGAATTAAAGCTGCATTGTCTGCAACAACGCGAATTTCAATATCCTCGGGGCCTAAATGATTAGCTAAAACGCCACCATCTCGACCATTTAAAGCAATAGTGTCCATACCGCGATCATTAGCCGCATTGATTGCATTGAGAATACTATCTGCATTACCTGAGGTTGAGATAACCAGCAAAATATCCCCTTCTTGACCTAAAGCTTGAATTTGGCGCGCAAAAACATGCTCATAATGACTGTCATTTGCTATCGCGGTAACAGACGAGGTATCCCCTGTTAAGGCAAATACTGGTAATGCTGGGCGTTCTACTGCGAAGTGATGGAGCATAGCAACCGAGAAGTGATGACAATTAGCAGCAGATCCACCATTTCCACATAATAATATTTTGCCATCGTTTAATAAACAGTTAACTAAACGAGCGCCAGCTTTCGCTATTAGTGCTGATAAAGAGTCAGCAGCAGAAATCTGGTTTTCGATACTTATACCAAAGAGTTGTTTAACCCTTTCTTCCATTTGCGACATAACTAATAATTCCAGGTTCTTTGAATCAAATTTGACATTTTATTTTTCTACCCGACAAAGCTTATATTTCATCGATATAATTATCTTTAGGAAGTTATATCAAATTTATTATTTATCTTTTCTGAGCAAAATGTAACTTAAATAAATATAAAACACTAGTTTAAGAGGAAAGCCAACCACTTAAAAGGCTTCTTTAAGCCATTGAAGTTTTTCATGATCAATCCCGATTACATCAAACCGAACCGGATATTTATCCCCCCAGTTTTTTGTTAAAATAAAATGATTAGCAGTTTTTATAATTTTATTTTTTTTAGCTGTTGTAATACTTGCAAAAGGTCCACCAAATAAAGCAGAACTGCGCGCTCTTACTTCAATAAATACTACATATTCCCTATCTTTCATAATTAAATCTATTTCACCCCAACGGCATTGATAGTTACTTGTAAGCAATACTAACCCTTGTTTAAGAAGATAGTTACAAGCTTGTTTCTCTGCCGCTAAACCTAGCTTTTTTGACATACATTTTCACTTAACTGTAATTTTTAGTTATTTTCATGCAACCATGTTTATAAAGTTGTCTCAATTCAACACACGTGAAATTTACCGATTTAGTCTAATAATAGTCTTCTATGTTTAAAAACTAAGAATTCTGGTAGCATACGAAAATCCAAATCGTACGAACGCAATAGGATAAACGATGGATAATGCTTCAGCAACCGCCCTTGGCATACTCTATATTGTAGCAACGCCTATAGGTAACTTAGACGATATTAGTCAGCGAGCTATTAACACCTTAAAACAGGTCGATACCATTTTAGCTGAAGATACGCGCCACTCCCTACCTTTGTTAACAGCACTTGGTATCAATAAACCCATATGGTCTTTTCATGCTCATAACGAACATGAAAAAAGTGAAATTATTCTTGATGCTCTAAAAATGGGTCAAAATTTTGCTTTAATTAGTGATGCTGGTACGCCCTTAATTAGTGATCCAGGTTTTCTATTAGTTAAGTTAGCTAGAAAGGCTAATATACGAATAATTCCTATTCCAGGCCCCTGTGCTTTAGTTACGGCTCTTTGTGCTGCAGGCGTTCCATGTGATAACTTTTTATTTGTTGGTTTCTTACCCGCTAAGCAGCAAGCTCGCCTAACAAAAATAAAATCCTTATCACAAAGTGAATATACTGTTGTGCTCTATGAATCAACTCATAGAATACTTGAGTGTATCAATACTGTTCTTGACGTGTACGGTTGTGATTATGAGTTTGTACTAGCTAAAGAGCTTACTAAAACCTTTGAACGTTTTATTTATGCTAATGGCAATATTATTAAAGCTTGGTTAGATGAAAACACAGCTCACGTTAAAGGCGAGTTTGTTATTATTTTGCCTGCAAAACCTTTACTTAAGTCAGATGAGGAAGATAAAAAGCTATTAACTATTTTACTTAAGGAGCTGCCTTTAAAGCAAGCAGTTAAAATCGCCAGCTTACTCTCCTCAACGGCCAAAAATGATTTATATAAATTAGCACTTGATTTACAAACTAGGTAACATAGCGACAACTTAAATATTATTTTGAACAATTCGTTATGACACTATGAATAGTCTAAGGCCTAAGCAAATTATTTATCTAATATTTACTATAATTTACTTATAACAATTAACTAAACTATAAACCTATGCCTCTGATAAAAAAAACTTGTTTTATGCTTGTTTTTTTATTAGTTTTCTTACCCTTTGTAGGTTACTCATTAGGCGGCCTCTATAATTTTCTGCCTACTTTTATACTTTTTATTATTGTGCCTCTTATTGATTATTTAGTACAAGATTATTCCAACCCTGATGATAAGCAAGAACAATTACTGAAGAAAGAGAGGTATTTTAAAGCTATTACGTTAATTTATGTCCCGGTACAAATTATTTTTCTATCAGCAGCAATTTATATTGTGAGTAGTAATACATTACTTTGGTATGAGTGGCTAGGTTTTTGCCTTTCAATTGGCGCCTTAACAGGTGGCGTAGGTATTAATTTAGCGCATGAACTCGTTCATAAAAATAACCCAATAGAACAATTCGCGGGTAAGATATTATTAACTATGGTGTTTTACGGACACTTCATGATTGAACATGTTCGTGGCCACCATATTTGGGTCTGCACGCCTCATGATGCTGTTACAGCCAAACTTGGCGAAAGTTTTTATCAATTTTTACCTAGAGCAGTTGTAGACTCTTTTCTTTCTGCTTTAAAAATTGAGAAAAAAAGGCTTGCAAGAAATCAGCAATCTTTTTACAGTTATCATAACCAGTTTTGGTGGATTATTTTTTCACCTTTAGCAATAAGTGCCATTTGCTATCTATTAGGTGGCTGGTCTGCTTTCCTATTTTTTATAGGACAAGCGCTTGTAGCTATTTTTATACTAGAGACGGTTAATTATATCGAGCATTATGGGTTAGAAAGACAAAAACTAGCTAATGGCCAATATGAGAAAGTTTCTTCTCACCATTCTTGGAATGCTAACCATTGGTTAAGCAACGTTATACTGTTTCAATTACAACGTCATGCCGATCATCATTTAAATGGCGCAAAACCTTACCAAATTTTAAAGCATATTGACGAAAGCCCCCAATTACCTTCAGGCTACTTAGGTATGATTTTTTTAGCTTTAATTCCACCACTTTGGCATAAGGTAATGGATAAAAGAGTCTTAGAGTATAGAGCTAAACTCCCTATTAAGCTTAATTTAGAGATAGATAAATAAATTAATTTTCCTTAGTGGGATGAGTGCACACTAAAAAATCAAAGGTTTTTAATCTGCTAACGAACAAACATTATCCCGTAAACGAAAATCCTCTGTTAAATACCGTCTTCTTGCCATACAGAAATCATCTTCATAACACATGTCATCTGGAAGCCAATAAACTGATTGCAAATATAACAACTTAACTAATTTTTGCATTATTAGCTATACTAAATAACAAACCATTAAATTATGATCAAATTATGCACAGTATTTTTAGTGAACCAAATATACCCGTGTTAATAGAAGAAAAATTACGTGATGAACCCAATGGATTGCATGTGCTTAGTTCACTCAAAGGAATCTCTATTTTTAAATATAAAGGTGTACTTTATGAAGTAGTAAAGAATTTAAATTCAGGATCTTTTGGGCGTGTCGATCTCTTAATAGATATAATGGATAAAGATAAAAAAAAATACGTCTTAAAAACAATGAAGGTTGCTGCACCTAGCCCTTCATATAAAAATCTGCTTAAAACAGCTTCTGAAAGTGATTTGTTAAAAAAAGAAGAAGAAGAGATAAAAAGTCCCCAAAGTGAACCTATGCCAAGAAAAGTGAATCAATTTAATTTCACACCAGAGGAAATTGAAAGGAAAGCACATTGCGAGCTCAAAGTTTTACAACATCTTGAACGCACTTCGATGCAAGAAGTTGTTCAAATGGAAAAAATTGAAAATGACCATCGAGAATATATCCATTTTTATATTCTTATGGATTATTGTGGCACCCCTCTTTCCGATATTATTCAGGATAAGGAAAGCCGGAAAAAGTATTCTTTATCAGAAGTAGATTATCTTGATATCGCAATCACTCTTTGTGAAGATTTACAAAAATTGCATCAGCCAGAAAAAAATTATCCAGGCAATTTTCATGGCGACTTAAAGCCTAGCAATATTTTAGTATTAAAGCAGCCTAATGGTCAGTTTAGAGCATATTTGGTCGACTTCGGTAATACATCAAAGATTGAACAAAGGGAAGTAGTTACCTCTTCTGAAACTGTCTGGAAAGTTAAAGGGACTGATACGATTATTAATGATGAAAATATGGCACAGTATCTTAATGGAGAATTTGAACTTATTGAAGAAACCAGTCAAATCTGTGAGGTGCGCCTACAAGCTGAATTTCCTCGAGCTGGAACTAAAGGCTATGCAGAGGCAAAGTATGCGTCACGATCAACACAAGCCTCTGAGATTTACGAATTAGGAGTGACTTTAGCAGAATTATTCGCCTTTGGAAAAGTAGAAATAGATGACTATTATAATCAACCTAAATTTGTATTTTATAAACAAAGTCCAGCCCCCGAAGAGAAAGCTATTTATGATTTAGTGGAGGAGATGGTGTCAGATGAAACAAAAAGACCTAGTTTAACCAAAGTAATAGCAACATTAAGACAGCAAAAAGCTGAACTGTTAGCTCTCTCAGTATCTAACCAAACCAGTAAATTAGACCTGTAAATTTCCTGAAGCATTCTATTGAAAATAGAGGATAACTTTTCTTACTAAGAAGTATTAGCTAATTCAACATAAAAATTAACTAATATCTTTATGTCGAACTAATAACGAGTAAGATTAAGTAAGAATAAATTAAGCCTTACCTATAATTCTAAGCTGGACAACAACTTAAGAAAGAATTATTAATATGCTCATCTTCCTCAGGCTCTTTTGCTATCCTATCTCCTAATTCAGGATTATCTCCTTTGACTGTCAGCACTTTCGCTTGTGGCTTATTTGTCTTATGCTTCTCATAAGCATCCCAAAGCTTATAAGTAAGATAAACAGCAGTTAACACTAAGGCAGCTTCCCAGCAAATAGCAAAAGTAGCAATCATAAGTCCAGGTAAAATTGCATTTTTAACCATGGTTAATATAAATTCTTGTCGTGCCTCATGATATTCCTTTAGAGCTAAAGCTATATTCTCTTTATTGGCATTATCCACTTCTGCCTGAGTAAGCCGCAATTTCTTATCCTTATACTGGCTGTAAGCAGGCGCAGATAAATACATTGCAACGGCGATAGTACAAACAGCATAGGCTACCGGTATCAATACAGGAAACCCCACGATCATTGATGCACTAAATCCTGCAGCCAATAACAATGCTGCTGCAGCATTGAATAAATAAGTTGAGCTATTTACTTGCCAACTTAGCTCAAGTTCCTTTTGCTGTTCTCTAATTAAATCGCAATGCTTCTTTAACTTAAAAATTTCAGTTTTATCAGTAGCGTCTACTAATAACTGCTCATAGTGTTTAAGCTCTTCTTGATACTCTGATTTCTTTAGTAAATACTCTTGTTCAGCAAGATGATGCCGCCAAAGCAATAATGCAAAGTCAAACATCAGAAAACCTGCTGTAATCCAGCCTGCTGCGGTAGCAGAAATGTGAAAAAATTCGGCATAATTTGTTATACCGTTGACCGTTCCCCACACAATATCATTTAAAAATTCAGCATGCCGTTTAGATACCTCTTTACTAAAACGCTCCCATCTACTTAGATTTTTCTCAGCCTCGGTAGGCGAAAAAGTGTGTTTCAGCACTATACCAGCATTAATAATAAAACGAGCAGCAAAGAAACCCACACTTAATGCCCGAAAAATGTCATTAGGTTTTTCAAGTTGTTTAACTATATTATCGGCATCAATTGGTTTATTTATCCATTTACTCAATTGCTCTAACCAATGAGTATTTTTAGCTAAATGTTGAAAAGAATTAGTTAGGGTTAAACGACAAAATGTCCAATATATCCGATACATATTTAAGAGGCCGACTTCACTGCGCAATTTAGAGGCATGCTTAATGCTTGTAGCAAGATCTTTTAGATCGTCTCCAACTTTCTGACTTAGTTCCTTAATAAAGCTAGCACTAACAGCCTGTTTATTACTTGAATTTTCTCGGTATTTCTCTAACTCTAGCCAAATTCGCTTACGTAAATCGCTATACTCAGCAACTTTGGCAGGTTGATCATAGCCTCGATAATACGCTTCAAGCATTGAACAACAGTAATAGCAATAAAGCCAGAATTCTTCCTGCTTGTCTTTATTTCTACTTAAACTAGCATAAAGTTGACTAAATTCCTGTTCAATAAGCGCTTTATTAGCGGATAAAAATTGAAAGCTTTTTTCTTTTACTCGCATCTCAGTCATTTCAACTGAGTTAGCTGGTGCATTTTGAAAAAAACTATATTTATCATCGCGAAAAGCTTTATATTGTGTTGAAAAAGGCATAATTTAGTCCAAACAAAAAAAGTACAAGAAGGTTAAAAAATACAAACTTAACATTCTTTTAACTACCAGACAATCATTTTTTGTATCTTTTTTCTTCATTTTGCCTTATAGATAACAGCAAGTCTAAGAGTGAATTAATTAACCAATAATTGAATTAGGTGATTGATAAATAAAAGATTATTTTCTTCTATTTACCTATGCAAAAACTAGAAAAAATTTTCCCAAGTAGATCATCTGAAGTAAATTCACCTGTAATTTCACATAAGCATTGGTGAGCTAGTCGCAAATCTTCAGCCAATAATTCGCCCGCCCGAGTCTCAATTAATTGTTGTTGCCCAATTAACAAGAATTCTTTTGCTCTATCTAAAGCATCTAAATGCCTTCTACGCGCTAGAAATTGACCTTCTGCTGGTTGGAAACCAACTACTGACTTAATTTTACTGATTAAGAGATCAATACCTGCGCCTGACTTAGCCGATAAATAAATAGCATCATCTACTTGTTTAACTGGTTGGCGTATAGTATCAATTTTATTAAAAACCTTAATTAGAGGAACGCCCACTGGAAGGCGAGCTGAAATTGTCTTATTAAGCTCATTATCTTGCTTATTCTGATTAACATCTATCATTAATAATACACAATCAGCTTGGCTAACTTCTTTCCAAGCACGTCTAATGCCTTCTTGCTCAACTATATCCTTACTTTCTCTTAAACCTGCAGTATCAATAAGATGAACGGGTAAATCATCTAATAAAATATATTCACGCATTACATCACGTGTAGTTCCAGCTACTTCTGTTACAATTGCTACTTCGTGACCGGCTAAACGATTAATTAGTGTTGACTTACCTACATTTGGCTTTCCCGCAATGACGATGGATAATCCTTCGCGTAACATTGCACCTTGCGAAGCGTTTTGTCTTAAGCCTGTAAGGCTTACTATAATCTCATTAAGCAAAGAGCCAACTTTACCATCACTTAAAAAATCAATTTCCTCTTCCGGAAAGTCAATCGCAGCTTCAACATAAAGACGCAAATTGATAATTTTTTCACTAAGCTTATTTATTTTTTGCGAAAACTCACCTTGCAGTGATCGTAGAGCTAGGCGCGCAGCTGTTAATGAGCTAGCATGGACTAAATCTGCAATTGCTTCAGCTTGGGTTAAATCAATTTTTTCATTTAAAAAAGCCCGCTCTGAAAACTCACCGGGCTTAGCAAGGCGTGCACCATAAGAAATACCCTGCTGTACTAAATAATCTAAAATAAGAGGTGCACCATGACCTTGTAATTCTATTACATCCTCACCCGTAAAAGAATGTGGCGCTCTAAAATAAATAACAATACCTTGATCGATCAATTTGTTTTTCTTATCGAAAAAGTTAGTATAGATAGCCTTGCGTGGTTTAATAGTTGTTTGCTTCGTTAACTTAAGAGCAATGGAGTAAGCTAATGGCCCGGAGAGCCTCACTATACCCACTCCACCACGTCCAGGTGGAGTAGCTATAGCAATAATTGTATCCTGAAAACTACTCATTTTGCTGTCATAAGCTGCTTCTTAGAGGTAGGTTGATTATCACTGTATTTACGTGTGATATACCATTGTTGCAGAATAGACAAAGTATTATTCACAATCCAGTACAATACTAAACCAGCTGGAAAATTCCAGAATAATGCAGTAAACACAATAGGTAACAACATCATTATTTTAGCCTGTGTTGGGTCAGGCAGGGCTGGATTTAAACGCTGTTGTATTAACATAGTAGCGCCCATAATGATGGGCAAGACATGATAAGGATCAGCTGTCGCTAAATCTTTAATCCATAGGATAAATGGCGCTTGCCTTAATTCAACACTCTCTAATAAAACCCAATATAAGGCGATAAATACAGGAATTTGTACTAAGATAGGTAAACAGCCACCAAAGGGATTTACTTTTTCTTGTTTATAGAGCTCCATTGTCGCTTGGCTAATTTTTGCTTTATCATCACCATATCGCTCGCGTAATGCCTGCAACTTTGGTTGTAATTTACGCATATTTGCCATGGATTTGTAACTTGTGGCAGACAGTTTAAAAAAGGCAAGCTTAATAAGTACCGTTACAAGTATAATAGACCATCCCCAATTACCCACTACAGAGTGAATGGCTTTCATAATTGAGAATAAAGCGGAGGATACAAACCATAGCCAACCGTAATCTACTGTCAAATCTAAACCGGGCGCTATAGCGCTTAAAGTACTAGTAGTTTCCGGCCCAATATATAATTTAGAGCCTACTGCCTTTTTCTCACCTGGCTTAACAGTTAAAGGCTGACTGATTGCACCAATTGTATAATCATTATTAGCGCTGCGCGTATAAATTAGATTTTTACTATTTGGCTGCGGTACCCATGCGCTAAGAAAATAGTGTTGCTGCATTGCTATCCAGCCACCTGTTACATCAACATTCAGATTTGCTTTCGCCATATCTTTAAAGCTTACCTTCTTATAACGACTATGTTCTGGATTTGAATAGGAAGCACCAGTATAAGAACCAATATGAAATAAGCTGGATTGATCCTCATTTGGTAAAGTACGGACCAATTGTGTATTCATGTAGCCTTGCCAATCTTGCTGACTTTTATTTAAAATTTGGTAGTTAATTTCAATTAAATAACTTCCAGAAGTAAAAATAAAGTTTTTGGTTACTTCTAAGCCTGTATCAGTTTGCCCTGTTAAAGTTACTACTAATTGTTTCTGCTTAGGATCAAGAAAATAGCTTTGTTTAGGTGAGTTATAGTTTATTTTAAGTTTTTCAACGTTACCATTTGTATTGACAACGAGGCTACTATTCGCTGTATAGCGCTCATTAGGCTTGTCATACAGTAATGTTATCGGTGTTTGGCGCTCTTCTACACTTACTGGATAATCTAAAAGCTTAGCCTGGGTAATATCACCAAAATTTTTATTAATTGAAACGGAGAGTACATCAGTCTTAACTTGAATAGGTTGAGAAGCCGAATAATTTTGTTGCGTATTTGTAATTTGGCTTACCTGATTTAGGTTATTGGTTTGATTGCTATCAACATTGGGTAATAAACTATTTTGAGCATTTTTATTAACGTTACTAGAAGAAGTTACTGTCGTAGCAGGCTTAGTAGGGTAATCTTGCTGCCAAGCAGACCACAAAGAATAAATAACTAGCGCAAGCGCTGAATATAATACAACTCGTCGAATATCCATCAAGATTTCTCTTCATTATGTAACACAGGATCGTAACCTCCTGCTGACCAGGGATGGCAACGGAGTAAACGACAACACATTAACTTTATACCTTTAAAAACACCAAAATGATGAATTGCTGATAAGGCGTATTCAGAACAACTAGGATAATATCGGCACCTTGGCCCTAACACAGGGCGAATAACTAACCGATAAACGATTATTGGAAAACTAGTCAATTGACGTAGAAAGTATTTAATTTTTTCCATGCATTACCTAAATGTGCAATAATTAATTTATTTTCTACTTTTCCTGCCCCATGTCTTGCTAAAAAAACGATATCTACTGCAGGTAAATCTTGCGTGCGAAAATTTTCACGCACTAAACGCTTCAGTCTATTTCGTTGATACGCCTTTGCTATTTTCTTTTTTGACAAGATAAGCCCTAATCTTGCATAGCCTAAGGAATTTTGTCGATATAAAACTATAAATTCCGGGGTTATAATTTTATTGGCTTGAGCAAACACGTAATCATAATCACTTTTTGTGATTAAGCGTCGTTTTTTGTCAAAACCATACACTAAGCTGATAAACGCTTACGGCCTTTTGCACGTCGACGCTTTAATATTAAGCGACCACTTCGGGTTGCCATACGTTGACGAAATCCATGATCACGCTTGCGTTTTAGCTTACTAGGCTGATATGTACGCTTCATTTGAGACCTACTTAAATTAATTTAAAGGTGGGCAATGATAGAAAAATTTACAAGTTCTGTCAAACCATCTAAATCAACAAACTATTGATTTATTAATTCGAAATTAAAGTACTTATCTACTTTGGGAGAAAGGTAATCTTATGGGTTTTAAAGAAAATATTTTAAAAAGGCCTAACAGTTAAGTCTGTAATAATAATTAAATCTTAAATATTTATATTTTTTTTATTATTAGCACAAAGAAAGTGGTGCATAACTTTTAAAATCTATAATTATACAACCACTTATACTAAATATAGATCTGTTAAGACAGAGTGTGTTTCCTGCTTAATAGTTTAATATTCTTTTTATACTTTATAAGAATGACCTTAACTATACACAACATTTGCCCTGCTAAACTTATTTCTTGTTAACATTATATTAGCAATCTTTTAAATTCTAATTGGCTTAATTATGAACATCTTTGATTCACCCAATAATTATAATAATAATATAAGTATTTAAATTTGTTATGATTATTAAGCAGCGATTTTCTGTTAATAGTTTTTAAAGTTCCTTGAAAAACAAATGCTTAACTTGATTTAAACTTGGTGATATTTAGTTTGTAAGTCGTTATTTCTTTATTTAATAAAAACAAATTTTCATTGTTATTGATCCAATTTTGCTAATTGTCCCCATGATTAGTTAACTTTTTAAATGGTTTTTATGGGATATATTCTACTTTTATAAACAGATAACTATGATTGCTGATTAAATAAAGAGGTTTAGCTGTTTATTTACCACAGGAGAGGTATTAGAGTTCTTGCCTAACCTGCATCTTTTACTTTATTGCTGTGTTACAAAGGTTTTTTATATTAAAACTGCTATTCTCTCCCTACTAATGACTAGGCTTTTGTATAAATATTGCTTACTGAATTTTAATTTGAATTAAAATTTTTTAATTTTCCTTTCATAGATAGCTTTATCTCTAAACTTTTTTGCGCTACATTATTCTTTGATATACAAAGTTATCCTTCAATATGTTGGAAATGTAGTTTTGAGTTATCTAATTAGTTTTTGTATATCCATTTAAATTGACTAATTTTTGCTTAGTTAGATCAACAGACCTCATGTAATTAGTAGTTTGATTGGCTTTATTTTGGAGTTGAATATTTTGTATTCAATTTTATTAAATATTGAGCAAATATGCTGTGATATAGAAAAGTCGATCTCAAAAACTATATTTTTATTCTTTGCCAGGTATAATGATCGACCCGCCTATAAATTGTTTTATTATAGTGTTCATAATTTTTACTTTATAAAGCAATTTAAAAGGTAATAACGCTGTTATTAATTTTAATTATTGCGTTAATAGCAAGGTAACTTAATTGACTTGCTGACTGACTTCGGTGGCAGTATTTAACTTTTTTTGGTTGTCTATTATTAGCAACCATTGTTGCTTGAGGAGTTTTTTGTGTCTGCAATTGTTTGGCAGAAATGTGCAAAGCTTTTGGAAGAAGAATATCCTCCCCCACAATTTAATACTTGGTTACGGCCTCTACAAGCTGAACTACAAGAAAATTGCTTAATTCTTTTAGCTCCAAATAAATTTGTTGTTGAATGGGTTAAAAAGAATTTTTATACCCGTATTAAAGAGTTAGTGCATCAGTTTGGGGGAGATTTAATATCGTCGGTGAGTATTGAGGTAGGAACTAAAGTGGCTCAGCCTGTTACCGTTGACAAAGTAACTGTCTCTGAGGTATCACCTGCTACTCCCAAAGCTCCACCTAACAAGACTGCTGATTATAAAAATAGTTATTTAAATAAAAAATTTGTTTTTGATAGCTTCGTTGAAGGGAATTCGAACCAATTAGCTCGTGCTGCTTCTCTTCAAGTTGCTGAGCGGCCAGGAGACGCCTATAATCCTTTGTTTATTTATGGTGGAGTCGGATTAGGAAAAACTCACTTAATGCATGCTATCGGTAATGCTATTTTAAAAAATAACCCTGAGGCGAAAGTTCTTTATCTTCACTCTGAGCGCTTTGTAGCAGATATGGTTAAAGCATTGCAAACAAATTCCATTAATGAATTTAAACGTTTTTATCGCTCTTTAAATGCTTTATTAATTGACGATATTCAATTTTTTGCTGGTAAGGATCGCTCTCAGGAAGAATTTTTCCATACCTTCAATGCTCTTTTAGAGGGTCAACAACAAATTATTTTAACCAGTGATCGTTATCCTAAAGAAATCGAGGGTGTCGAAGAGCGATTGAAGTCACGCTTTGGCTGGGGATTAACGGTTGCCGTAGAACCACCTGAGCTAGAAACACGTGTAGCTATTCTTATTAGTAAAGCAGAGCAGTCTAATATTGAATTACCTTATGAAGTGGCTTTTTTTATTGCTAAGCGTATTCGCTCTAATGTTAGAGAGTTAGAGGGTGCTTTGCGACGTGTTATTGCCAATGCTCATTTTACTGGTAAGCCTATTACTATTGATTTTGTGCATGAAGCATTACGTGACTTACTCGCTCTTCAGGATAAATTAGTCACCATTGAAAACATTCAGAAAACAGTTGCTGAGTATTATAAAGTTAAGGTTGCTGATTTGCTCTCCAAACGTCGTAGCCGATCTATTGCACGCCCTAGGCAAATGGCAATGGCTTTAGCTAAAGATTTAACTAACCATAGTTTGCCAGAAATCGGTGATCATTTTGGAGGGCGGGATCACACTACCGTTATTCATGCTTGTCGTAAAATTAAGGAATTAATCCAAATTGATAACGACTTTGCAGAGGATTTTAAAAATCTTATGCGTATTTTATCGTCTTAATTGAGAATTACTATGTTTGAAATTGCTATTCCTAAGAACGAATTACTTCCACGTTTATTAATGGTGGCTGGCGCTGTCGATAAACGCCAATCTCTTGCAATTTTAGCTAATATTTTAATTTCAATTAAGCAAAAACGCTTAGTGTTGACTGCAACTGATTTAGAAATGGAAATATCAGCTTTTTTAAATTGTAATGATTGTCCTACTGAAGGTGAGATTACAGTTCCTGCTAAGAAATTTATTGATATTATTCGCTCGCTTGACGATGAAGCGATACCCACAATTAAATTAGATGATAATGCTGTAATTTTAAAGGCAGGTCGCAGTAAGTTTAAGTTAGCAACGCTTCCAGCCGAACAGTTTCCAAATAGTGATCAAGAACAACCTGACATTGAACTTACGTTGCCTAGGGTAGAATTACTTTGGTTATTGCAGTCAACTCACTTTGCTATGTCTCAGCAAGATGTCCGGGTATTTTTAAATGGTTTGCTTTTTGAACTCGAGGGTAACACAATTATCACTGTGGCTACAGATGGCCATCGTATGGCTATCTGTAGGCATTTGTCTAATCTAAATTTTCCAAGCCAGCGCCTGCTGATACCTCGAAAAGGGATTCAAGAAATGCTTCGTCTCCTTAATTCTGTTGATGATGAAGAAATTAGTGTTATTGCTGGAAAAAATTACTTCTGCTTGATTACCGAGGATTATAAATTTAATTCAAAACTAATTGAAGCTAGATTTCCTCCTTATGCTAGAGCGATTCCTACCAATAATGATAAATTTGTTTTAATTGAAAAAGATCTTTTAAAGCGCTCCCTTCAACGGATAATGATTCTTGCCCACGAAAAATCTCGAGCTGTTTTGCTTCATATCCAATCTTCTGGAGTCACTTTGGTAGCTAATAACCAAGAAAAGGAAGAAGCAACAGAATGGTTAGAAGCTAATGTTGATGGCCAAGAGCTTAAAATAGGAATTAACGCTGGTTATCTTTTAGATGTTTTAAATATCTTGCCTGGTAATTTAGTTCGACTATCTATGTCTACTACTGATCGTAGTATATTAGTTGAATCTTTAGAGGATGAGCAATATCAATATATCATTATGCCTATGAAACTATGAAGCTTAATGATATTCAAATAACAAATCTTCGCAATATTCTTTCCGCCAAAGTAAATCTTCATTCCCATCTGAATTTCATCACTGGTAAAAATGGTAGTGGTAAGACATCCTTTCTTGAGGCTATTTACCTTCTTGCCAGTGGACATTCTTTTAGAAGCCGCGAAATTTCAGCTTTAGTTTCACATGAGCAGAATAGTTTAATCGTGTTTGCAAATACCATTGACAATCAATATGTCAGTATTCAAAAATCATTACGTTCTCCTACTATAGCGCGCATTAATGGACAGCCTTGTTTAACAAGTAGTGAACTCGCTTTTTTTTTACCTTGCCAAGTTATCTATCAAGATATCTTTCAAATTATTGATGCAGGTCCTGCAGTACGTCGAAGTTTACTTGATTGGGGATTGTTTCACGTGGAACATCCTTATCATACAATCTGGAAAGATTATCGGCGAGCGCTCAAACAACGTAATACTTTATTGAAACAACGTGCTGCCAATACAGCATTAATTCCTTGGAATAAAGTACTTTCTGCTCTTGCTGAACAATTAGATAATTATCGACAAGCATATTTTGTCAAGCTAGTACAAGCATTTAAAATTATTTTACACGAGTTAACAGAGGTTGAATGTTTGCTAAACTATTATAAAGGATGGGATAAGCGCAGTGAAGGTAAAGATTTAGAAGCTGTACTTGCTGCAAGTTATGACATTGACTTAGCTCGCGCGCAAACACACTATGGTGCTCACCAAGCCGATCTGATAATCACAAGTAATGATATAAAAGTTAAACATTTTCTGTCACGAGGACAACAAAAAATGGTTTTGTTTGCGCTAAAATTTGCGCAAACTGCTTTACTTAAAACTAACTGCATTCATTTAATTGATGATTTTACTTCAGAATTAGATGAGGAGCATTTGCAGTCTTTATTAAAGTATATTGTTAAAAGCAACAATCAATTTTTTATCACTTTACGTAAGGGCTCAAAAATAATTGCCGAGCTTGATTTTTCGCATCAAGTTCTTCAGATGGAGCAGGGCAATATTAAGATCCAAATAAAGTAGCTAAAGTGTTTCACGTGAAACAAAGAAAAAATGAATTCGGCATAGAGAGGCTCTAAAAATACAGAGTGCAGAAACCGTTGAATTGTTAGTAAGTGATATAAACCCTATACAAATAATGATATAATCACTTTTTGGTAAAATGTATATTAGGTAAGAGGATACTTATGGCCATTGATGCTAATTATGATTCGTCTAATATCAAAGTGTTAAAAGGATTAGATGCAGTAAGAAAGAGGCCTGGAATGTATATTGGCGATACCGATGATGGTACAGGCCTGCATCATATGGTTTTTGAAGTAGTTGATAATTCAATAGACGAGGCGTTAGCCGGTTATTGTAAAGAGATACATGTTATTATTCATGCTGATGAATCGATTACTGTACGAGATGATGGTCGTGGTATTCCAGTAGATATTCATCAAGAAGAAGGCCGATCGGCCGCTGAAGTTATTATGACTGTCCTTCATGCTGGTGGAAAGTTTGATGATAACTCCTATAAGGTCTCAGGCGGCTTACATGGGGTAGGGATTTCGGTAGTAAATGCCTTATCAGAGGAGCTCCATTTAGTGATTCGCCGAAATGGCCAAATACATGAACAGCATTATCGCCACGGTGTTCCAGATACTCCTTTAGCAGTCACTGGCGAGGCGTCCAACACAGGTACACAAGTTTGGTTTAAACCTAGTGCTGATACATTCAATAATATTGAATTTCATTATGAGATTTTAGCAAAACGCTTAAGGGAGCTCTCTTTTTTAAATTCGGGTGTTTGTATTCACTTATATGATGAGCGAACCGAAAGGCGGGATACTTTTCGTTATGAAGGAGGCATAAAAGCATTCGTTGAACATCTTAACCGCAATAAAACACCTATTATCCCGGTAGTCTTTTCATTTACAGCAGACAAAGAGGATGTTGTAGTTGAATTAGCTATGCAGTGGAATGACTCTTTTCAAGAAAATATTTACTGCTTTACAAATAATATTCCGCAACGCGATGGTGGCACCCATTTGGCTGGCTTTCGAGCTGGTTTAACTCGTACTTTAAATAACTACATTGAAAAAGAAGGGTTCGCCAAGAAAGCTAAAGTAGCCACGACAGGCGACGATGCGCGCGAGGGACTTACTGCTGTTCTTTCCGTAAAAGTTCCGGATCCTAAATTTTCTTCTCAAACAAAAGATAAATTGGTTTCGTCTGAAGTGAAGTCAATAGTTGAATCACTTGTTAGCGAAAAATTTAATGATTTCTTACTAGAAAACCCAGCTTGTGCCAAAGCTATTGTTAGTAAAATGATTGACGCTGCTCGTGCGCGTGAAGCTGCGCGACGTGCTCGAGATATGACAAGACGCAAAGGCGCATTAGATATAGCAGGCTTACCGGGGAAATTAGCAGACTGTCAGGAAAGAGATCCGGCGCTGTCTGAATTATATATTGTGGAAGGAGATTCAGCAGGCGGGTCTGCTAAACAAGGCCGAGATCGTAAATTTCAAGCTATTTTACCTCTTAAGGGTAAAATTCTTAATGTCGAGAAAGCTCGTTTCGATAAAATGCTTTCTTCGCAGGAAGTAGCTACGTTAATAACTGCGCTAGGTTGTGGTATTGGCCCAGATGAATATGATCCAGATAAAATTCGTTATCATCGCATTATTATCATGACAGACGCCGATGTCGACGGCTCCCATATTCGTACTTTATTACTTACCTTCTTTTATCGTCAAACACCTGAACTGATTGAGCGCGGATATATTTATATTGCCCAACCGCCGCTTTACAAAATTAAACGAGGTAAACAGGAACAATATGTGAAAGATGACGAAGCATTATTTGAGCACCTGACCCAAAGTGCACTTGATAATGCAGAGTTATACCCTTCTAAGGATGCGCCAGCTATATCAGCAAGAGCTTTAGAAGAATTAGTTTTGCAGTTTAGGAAATTGGAAAAGATTATTAAACGGCTTGCAAAACGTTATAATGAAGATTTACTTAGACAACTAGCTTATCTACCAAGTTTACAAGGGCAAGATTTTACTAAGAAAGATTCTATTACGGCTTGGGTTGAGCAATTAAGTCACTATTTAGTTACTATAAGTAATAAGGCATTACAGTATCGGGCTGAAGTTATTCATCAAGCTGAGCATGATATCTATTTACCTCAAGTTGTTATTACACAACATGGTTTGGAACATTATTCTTTATTTAATGCTGAATTTTTTGGCTCTAAAGATTATAGAGAAATAGTCCAATTAGGTTCAAATTTAATTAATTTAATTGATGAAGGCGCTTATGTAAAAAGGGGTGAGAAAATTGTAGCTATCAAAAATTTTGCAGAAGCTTTATTGTGGCTAATGGAAGAAGCAAAGCGTGGTCAATCTATTCAGCGTTATAAAGGGCTTGGTGAAATGAATCCAGAACAACTCTGGGAAACTACAATGGATCCCACAGTTAGACGTATGCTGCAGGTTAATATTGAAGATGCTATTTCAGCGGATGAAATATTTACAACACTCATGGGAGATAATGTTGAACCACGGCGTGATTTTATTGAAAGTAATGCTCTAGAAGCAGAAAATATTGATGTTTAGACTGTATCATCAAGTAAAAAGCCGCATCCTTGCGGCGAAGCACATCCTGTACTGGTCCCTTGTCTTTGACTTCCTGTCAGACTAATCCATGTCATCCTTTATTGACAAGTATATGTATAATAATAAATTTAACCTAAAGTTAATTGCGGTTTAAACTATAAGAAATATCTCAAAAGAGAGGAGGATACAGACCTGAGTTCTAAAAATACCAAAACTTAGTTAAATTTATAGTTACATTAATAATTTCACTGATAAATTGGGCATATTATTTGCCTTTAAAAGCTCTAACAGCGGCTAATAATAAATCTGTGCATGAACTTAAACCATCATTTATTTTAGCTAGGCAAAAGCCTTAGTATTGTTTAATACTTAAGCTAGATTGCTGTGCTTTATATTTAGAAGCTATCTTGAAACCAATAATTTGCTAAAGGCGTATTTCGATAGTGATTAAGGTGGGTAAAAAAGAAATCATTAGCCTTTTTTTGTTGATTTGTCTTTAGTAAGCAGGATAGAAATGTTTGCGTATAAATTTCATTTTGTGCATCGCTCCCACCTAATTGAAAGCAGCTATGAATAACAGGCTGCATCACGTCATAAGCAGCTTGATAATTATTCTCAGCAAAGTATTTAATCCCAGAACATAAAGGCCAGGCAATGTTTTGCCATAAATTACGATCACAATTAGAAGTTATTGTAGAAGCATAAGATTTAATAGATTGTAAGGATTTATTCGCTAAATCACTTTTATCAGCTCGGGTAAGACAATAAATAAAATGAACATTATTAAAAGGAATATAATGTTCAAAAGGATGTGAGCCTAGATAAGGTATAATCTGATGAAAATAGTTATCTTGCGGCAGTCCTGCTAAATCCAGACGCCATAATAAGGAAATAGCATCAATTTGCTCTAAAATAGTATTAGGTAAGTTGCCAAAAATAGCAGGAAAAAGTTCTAAGACTTTCTGTTCATTACGATTAGCCAAGTGAAATAACGCGAGATGCCAAGTATTATGTCCTTTTAAAAGAGGTAAAATAGTTGCCCAAGATGAGGATAAACGTTCTAAACAGCGGATACCTTCCTCTATATTATTTTCAAGCAAATAGGCATGCGCTAAAGTATGATGTGCCCACGGGACAGCAGAGTTAGTTAATTCTATAGCTCGCTTCGCAATTGCTTTAGCTTCAGCGGAATGCCCACAAAGCTCATGTGCGAAGGAGTAACTTGATAAAAAAGCGGGATCATCTTGATTTTGTTTTACGCAACTCTTACACAATTTTAAAAAATATTGGCTTTGATAAGATTGCCCAGTACAGTAAAAAAGCCATTCAGCAAATTTTAATGCTAATACATCTTTGGGAAAATGTTTAACAATGCTAGTAAACAAAGTAATTGCGCACTCGTAATTTAACTTAGCCCAGGCATAAACGGCATAATATGTTAGTTTTTCTCGTAAGTTTGAATGATGCAGCAGTTTTTCTGACTTATGGAGAATCTGTAGTGCTATTTTAGTTGCCGTATCTTCTTGGGCATAAAGGTAAAAAGCAGCTGCGTAGGTTTGGATAAGCAAATTATCGGGATGGTCGGTCGCTGCTTTAAGAATAACTTCAGCATTATTTCCTGAATTTAAAATTTGATCATAAAAGTAATTAATAGCTTCTATTGCTTGTGGAGACTTAGTTGTAACAGTTAATCCTCTTTGGGTCTTCATAATATATACTTAGATAACAAGATCTATAAAGAAATCATAGCAGATAGAATTAAGCTGTAGATAAAGGCAATAATTGGTTTAATTTAAAACATAGTAATTTAAGTATTATTTTGCGATAATAATGACTGTTTTAGCCCAAGTTTTAATTCTTTAATTACTATTTAGTCGCAGTTAATAAATTTACCATACTTGAAATCATAGTCATTTAATTATAAATGGATAATAGTTTGATGGGTATGAAATAACTTCCAATGAATTTTAGGTAGTGTGTTTCTTATGATGATATCTAACGTTGAGCAAAAATCGCTTACAGAGTTTACTGAAAAAGCTTATCTTGATTATTCCATGTACGTCATTTTAGACAGGGCTTTGCCACATATTGCTGATGGCTTGAAGCCTGTGCAAAGACGTATTGTCTATGCTATGTCGGAGCTTGGCCTTAAAGCGACAGCTAAACATAAAAAGTCAGCGCGCACGGTTGGCGATGTATTAGGTAAATTTCACCCACATGGTGATACTGCTTGCTATGAAGCAATGGTACTCATGGCTCAACCTTTTTCTTACCGATATCCATTTGTTGATGGGCAAGGAAACTGGGGCTCACCTGATGATCCTAAATCTTTCGCAGCAATGCGTTATACAGAGGCTAAATTATCAGGCTATGCGGATTTATTGCTTTCAGAGTTACAACAAGGCACAGTTGACTGGGTAGATAATTTTGACGGCACATTATCAGAGCCTTCGCTTCTGCCAGCACGCCTACCTAATGTTTTATTAAATGGTGCAACTGGTATTGCTGTCGGTATGTCAGCAGACATATTGCCACATAACCTAACTGAAGTTGCCAACGCTTGCGCCTATTTACTTGATCACCCAAATGCTAGCTTAGATAAAATCTGCAAACACATTAAAGCACCTGATTTTCCTACGAATGCTGAAATTATTACACCCACAGCTCAAATTCGGGCAATGTATGAAACGGGCATGGGCTCAATTAAAATGAGGGCGGTGTATAAAGTTGAACGCCATCAAGTTGTAATAACAGCACTGCCTTATCAAGTTTCAGGCGCTAAAGTAATAGAACAGATAGCCGCGCAAATGCAACAAAAGAAACTTCCTTTAGTGGAAGATTTACGTGATGAATCTGATCATGAACATCCTACTCGTTTAGTTATCATACCTAAATCAAATCGGGTGGATATTGATAGCTTGATGTTACATCTCTTTGCTACGACTGATTTAGAGCGTAGCTATCGAGTTAACTTTAATATGATTGGCTTAGATGGTAAGCCTAAAGTAAAAAATTTACTAACTATTTTAACAGAGTGGTTAAGCTTTAGATTGACCACAGTTGAGAGAAGATTGCGTTATCGTTTAAATAAGATATTAGATAGGATTCATGTTTTGGAAGGATTACTCATTGCATTCCTTAATATTGATGAGGTCATTGCAATAATTCGCGAAGATGAGAATCCTAAACAAGGTTTGATGAAGCGTTTTCAATTAAGTGAAAGACAGGCTGAAGCAATTCTTGAAATAAAGCTGCGTCACTTAGCTAAGCTTGAAGAAATAAAATTAAAAGGTGAGCTGGATGAGTTATCAGAAGAACGTGATTCAATTCAAGCAATTCTAGAGAGTGAAAGTGCTCTAAAGCAATTAGTTAAAAATGAAATTATTGCTGATCGAAATAAATACGGTGATAAGCGAAAATCGCCTTTAGTAGAGCGAAGCGAAGCGCAAGCCTTAAAAGAAACGGATATTATACCTAATGAACCAGTCACGATTATTTTATCTGAGAAAGGATGGATTCGCGCAGCTAAAGGTCATGATGTAAATGGGCAAGATTTAAGTTATAAAGCGAATGATTCTTTTAAAGCTCAAACAAATGCCCGCAGCAATCAGCAGATTGTTTTTTTTGATAGTACTGGCAAAGTTTATACTTTACCAGCGCATGTATTGCCTTCAGCACGTGGTCAAGGTGAACCTCTAACAGGAAAATTAAATCCCGCTAATGGTGCTACCTTTGAGGCAGTTGTTGCTGGCGATCCAGAAGATTACTTTTTAATTGCAAGTGATGCCGGTTATGGTTTTATAGCTCAATTGAATGATTTATATGTTAAAAACCGTAATGGTAAAGTTTGTTTAAAATTGACTGATAATAGCTTGGTTTTAACGCCGCGTTTAATTAATCAGCAGGAAGCAGCAAATGTCGCTTGTGTGACAAATGTTGGCCGTTTATTAGTGTTCTCAGCAGAGGAGTTACCACTTTTAAATAAAGGTAAAGGCGTTAAGTTAATTAATATACCCAGTGCTAAATCGTCTCAGCGTGAAGAATACTTAATTGATGTGCAAGTTCTAAGTAATAAAGATCTTTTAACAGTTTACGCTGGAAAACGTCATTACACTCTTAAGCCTGCTGATTTAGAGCACTATCGAGGTGAGCGAGGCCGGCGAGGAAATTGTTTACCTCGTGGCTTACAGAATGTAACTGCTTTGCGAGTCACTAAA
The DNA here is from genome assembly GCF_052527395.1 of Legionella pelazae. Lineage (NCBI taxonomy): Bacteria > Pseudomonadati > Pseudomonadota > Gammaproteobacteria > Legionellales > Legionellaceae > Legionella > Legionella pelazae. Next base: position 51,989 of record NZ_JBNVZS010000007.1, on the reverse strand, counting down.
TCTGAAGCTTAAAAACTAAAAAGGTTTATTAAGTTGATGAAAATGAAATTAGTTGCAAGTAAAAATAAAACTACTTAGTTAACATTTTAATTAATAAATTTTTTTTGGCTGATGATAAGGTAGTTAGGGGTAGCGCTTGTAACGAAAGTGACTTATATAGCGATAAAGTTGATAAATTTTCTTGTGCTTTAATATGTTTTGCAATGGTATTAATATCACCTCTAACTAAAGGCCCTGTAAGTGCTGCTGCCAGATTAGGAGCGCATTGAATATTGGTAAGGCTTGTTTGCATTAAACGAGTAATAATAGGTTTAGCTTCTTGCTCTTGAATGCCCGCTTCAATAAGTAATTCTATAGCCTGTGCTGCTAAAGTGACTAGATGGTTAGCAGCAAGAACAGCTGCTGCGTGATATAGCGTTTTTTTACTAGCATCAACAGTTACAAGATTTGCTCCTAGAGGCTTAAAAAGTGTTGCTAAAATTGCTATTGCTTGCTCATCACCTTCAATTGCACAGTCACAGTCTTTAAAAGAATTTTGATCAAGCAGATCTGCTCTGAATGCTTTTAAGGGGTGAAAACTAGCAATGAAACAGCCTTGCTCTTGCAGGGGCTTTAGTACATCAGAACTTAAAACGCCACTACAATGAACAACAATACTTCCTGGTACGATAACTTTCTTTAGCGCAAGCTCTAAAGCCATAGGCGCAATATCGTCATCAGGCGTTGTAATAAAAGTAATATTTGCTGGTGGTAAATCAGTTAGAGAGGCTACTGGTTTTCCTTGATTCAGTAGTAAATAAGTTTGTTTAGCACTGGTAAAACTCTTGTTAAGAATCCCTCTTAAAGAACCTTGCCCGGTAGAAATAAGGCTTAAAGCTAAATTTTTTCCCAAGCGGCCTGCGCCAATCAAATTAAAATATAAAGGTTGCATTAATTAAAAGTTAATTCCTAGTTAAACTCAATTTAATTGCATTAGTATAAATGAGTTAAAAATTATTTCTAATTATTTTCATAAAAGGATGGGTTTCCGAGCGCTTTAGTTAGTATAGATAAAACTAGCTGTTTAGCCTTAAAATCGATTCATAAACTCTGGCCACTTATCAAGGTTCGTAATAATGAACATTTATTGAGTTTTAGAATTATAAAAAGTACTTAAGCTAACCAAAATCTAAAGATTTACTGCGAGCACTTATATCTTTCTGAAGATTTCAATGTTTTCATTAATTTCTTCAAAATTTTTAAAAATTTCCCTATTAAAAGCCTTGCCATTTTCTGTACCAAATGCAGGTGCATCACGATTCATTATTTGAGATATTTGTTTACTTAATTTATCTTTAGTTGACATTAGCTCAGTATATGATTCAAGCTTTTTTATTTGAGGAAAATATAAGCTAATCAACATTTCAAGTTGAGATAGAGGAGCTAACCCATAGCCTCCAGCCTTATTTAAATAACTACCCATATCTCTAACGATTGCTGCTGAAGTTAATTCAGAATAATCAGTTTTAACTTGGTAAGTTGTCAGATAAAGCTGCTCTAATTTTATTTTCTTAAACTTTTCATCTTCAATTTTTTCAGCATGCTTATTTGTCAAAAAATTAGTAAGAAGAGTAACTCCCGAACCTATAATTATACCTATAAGGCCAGTTATCGCTGGAATATATTCAGAAGGAATTTGGCTCGTAATTTATTTTTCCATTTATATTATCACGATAATAAAAAGAGCGGCTAATACCCACCTTTTCGCACATTTGAGACACTGAAAACTCACCGCTAGCTTTAAGACGCTTCAATTTATCTTTCTTATCTTTAGTCATTGACCTTGGTCTACCTCCAACTCTACCTTTCTCTTTTGCTGCATCAACACCCGCTTGTACACGTTCACGAATTAACTCTCGCTCCATTTCAGAAAAAGCGGCACATATATTAAACATTAACATTCCCATTGGGTAGAAGTATCAATCTTATTGTCCAAAGACTCAAAATTTATATCTCGTTCTTTGAAGTCTAGTATCATTTCTGCAAGTTTGATAATTCTCCTTCCTAGCCTATCTAATCGAACGACACAAACAGTATCGCCTTTGCGAAGTTTTTCTAATAAGCGGTTTAATTCCTTGCATCATTTTTGGCACCGCTTACTTTTTCACTAAATATTTCATCACAACCAGCATCTTTTAACTTTCGAATTTGAATATCTAGGCTTTGATCATTTGTTGAGACATGAGAATAACCGAATTTCATTTAGTATCCTTTGCATGAATTTTGTCTCACAAACCTAAATATCATTTAGTTTCGAGATAATTAGTTTTGGAAGTAGTTTTGGAACACCATTTTGATAGTGAAATAGAAAAAAAACAATAAAATAGCTAGACGTCCCAAAACCTCATGGATTAGAATTAATTATTTAATACTGCTGCAAACCCCTCTCCTTGGAAAGGAACTCTATTTCAGAATTAGCTTGTTTAACTGCATTGTTATGGTTAAAAAGGGTGCCCGGATATGTAAAATAGCTGCTAACCTTACTAGAGCCTTGCTTTAGAGTAGGTTGGCTCTTAAGCTCGTCAGGGAAGTTAAGTGATTTTTTATCCAAAATAGGTTGTGTATCTATTTTTTGCCTACTTTCACTTTCAGTAATTATAGTTTGGGGGGTAAGAAGTGTAGAGTCTAAATAAGTAGCATTAGGACGTGAACTCCTATTAGAAGCTAGCTCTTTATCTATAATTTGACTTGGTTTAATTAGCGCTTCCAACTCAAAATTTAGTCCATATGTTGAGTTATTTAAGTTTTTTGCCTCTTTGCACCAAAAAGCTTTAGACATATTTAACTCAGTATTGCGTGCTGCTAGATCGGCCATATAAATAGCAGCTACAGTAGCTGTAATCAGAATTGCAATTCCTACCCAAGGCATAACACTCAAGCTTGCCATTAGCCCTAGACCCACTAACATGCCCACTACACCTGCAGATCCACCAGCGATGGTGCCGAATGTACCAAAAAAACTATGAAGGGCAGCTTCATTTACTTTTTCATTTTCTTCAGCAGAATAAGATTTTATATTTAATTCATTAATTAGAAATTGATTAATATATTCTCGTAATAGCTTAGGCTCTAATTGAGTATAAGTATTATGGATTGCTAGAGAGTTTAGATACCGCAAGAAGCGAGCAAATAATTTATCTTTATTCCTATCCTCTTGCTCTAATTCAAGCGCTTTCATTTCTAGAAAATCGGTCAAATCAATTTCTGTTTTTAGTTTCTCATATTGCTTCATCATAGCTAAGAGTGTAGTAAGATTATCTGATAGCTGGTTTTCATACTTTTCTTTCTTTTTTTCTAACTCTTGTTTTTGTTTTTTCAAGTTGTGATAGCTTTTATACGCCATTGGAATACTTATAAGTAAAAAAGCAATACCACAAATACTGCCTAACACAAATGCAGTTGTTCCACCGATAGCTAAATTTAATACAGCACTTAAAATCCCAAATGTAGGCCATGCTCCGTTACCAGATCCTATCCCTTCTAAAACTGATTTAATTGTTGTTATCATTTAATTTTCTCCCCTCTTTTTAATACCTAAATAATCATCTTCTCTTCGTATTGTTTCTTAGTTACAAGTCTTACTTTTAAGGTAAGGATAGTAGGGTTACTCAACGTATTTAACGAAAAATTAACAGCATTACTAAGAAGTAACTTTCATCAATATTTGCTCCAAAAGTAAGATTGTTATTCAAAGGTAACAAAAATATATATATAGTAAAAATCAATTAATTTAATGGGAACGATAAATATTTCCTATTAAATTACGGTTTTTATAAAAATAAATAGCGGCTGGGATAATATATTTTCAAAAAATAAGTTTAATTTTTTACTAAAGATGCAGCTGAGAAAAACTGTATTCACTCGTCGTAAGAACAAAGAGAAGGGCGCTTTCTTCATATTTAATTGATATTGTAAAATGTAATTTGGTATTTGTTAAAACAGGATTGGTTAATGAAACCCAGAAGAAATGTGCCTGAAATTGAATATACACAGTAGCGCCTCTGAGGGATAAATATAGGACCTTCCTACAAAATAAATTGATTAATGTTATGGTTTTATCTATTGAGGGAATTTTGAAATATAATTTTTTTAATTATTCTGGATAATTTAAATCCAAACTATGTAAAACAGGTAGAAGGTTAGAGGAGGATCAATAGGAATTAAATCGGAATTAAGTCTGGTTAATTTTCTTATTAGACTTATCAGTATGGATACATTAAGAGGTAGTGTAAATTCTTTTTATAAACTAACTTTTTAACCGCGCATTTTACTTAGCTTACTGTCTAGCACTCTAAAAAACGTTAATCAATGATTAATGAGACATATAAGGCTAAATTATCAAAAATATAAGCAAATGGTCTATATTTAATTTATATATTTTTAGTGGCCAGTAGCTATGCCAAATCGATGGGAAGGTCAGGAAAGATTAATCCACACAGCAAACACAGTTACTATTGAGCGTTGTAATGCCGAATTTAATACTCAAATTCCTTCTTTAAACCCTCGAGGTATATGCCATCTCTTATGTAAAATATGGTCAGATTCTGTGAAAAATAACCGTATTGACGATTATTTTTCTCAGTTGGAATTAATTACAGAACCTAACCTTTTTAGTTTGGAAGTCTTAAAAATTTTAAAGACAATCCATTCACCTCCTATTGATACCAAAGTGATTTTTTCATATGAAAAGCCAGTGCAGTCAATGGCAGAGTTTTCTGGGTCTGGTTTGGATCAAAAAAACTGTCTAACTCAATTAGAAGATACTTTTAAACAAGAGAATACTTTGGTCATTTCCGTCCCAATTCATTCCATTGGTATGCATAAAACCTCAACAAATCAATTCATTGTATTTGATCCCAACGAAAATTCGTTGAGTGAATATGAAATGAAAATGGGTGGAAAAGTCTTTGATACTCTTGAAAATGCTATTGCTTACCTTTATAAGTCCTTTAGCAAAGTTTACAATAATAATAGAAATGAATTTTATTTTGAATTCTATTCAACTTATCTAAAACCCGCTGATGATATTGAAATATTATTCAACGCAATCAAATTTGGTGAGGTTGAAGAATTTCTTAATTTGATTAATCAAGAAAACGTAGGGAAACTCCATTCCAATTTATCGCTTCTCGAATTTACTATCATGTGGGATCGTCCAGAATTTATTCCAATTTTATTAAAATATGGAGTGGATCCTAAAAAAACTAATTCTGAAGGGGAAAGCGTTCTCGAACTAGCGTCAAGCTTAACAGGAGAATTATTCATTAACACAAAAAGCACGATTAATTATTTGCTAGATCAGAACTTTCCCATAGAGCAAGTTTCGAAGTCTCTAGCTAAAGCAATCGAGTCAAACAATATACCAGCTATTGAAGCTTTTGCTAATTATGCAGACCAACTTAAGAATGTAGAAGATAAAATAACTCTTATAGAGGATATGGTAGTGTTGTGTAGTAACAACAATAACGAAACATGTTTAAAAGGATGTCTTTCGCTTGGGATGAATATCTTACTATCGATTGAGGATTATGACCTAAGTCTAACAGAAAAGTTAAACGCTGCATGGCTACACCTTGCAGCCATCCAAACTTCAGATGCAGACTTTATGACAGAATTTTCATTAAAGCTAGTCATGAATTTTCTAGATATGACTTCTGTTAATACAAATCCAATGCAATTACATCCATTGAAAATTGCTATGAATTTTATTACACAAGCCATTGCACGGAGCCACCCAAATGGATTGCCTTACTTTCGTTCATTTGTGAATAATATTCTTGATGAATGCTCTGATTCGGATGTATTAGAATTATGTCGTCAGACGTTAATAACAATCATGGAAATGAAAATCACCTCCAAAAGTAATACCTCCCTGGGATTTTTCTCTCCTAAGCAAGAAAGACATGAGTTATGGCTAGATATAGAGGAACTAGCTGAACAATTGAATGAGAAAATTAGCGGAAATCAAGCAGGGTTAACTCAACTAAATTAATTCAAGTAAGAAGTCTTAAGGTGATGCCTAGAAATTAACGAGAAAGAAAACTTGAAGCTGTTTGCAAAGGCTCCTGCAATGAATAAATTTATTGAAGCTAGCTCATCTTGATTTGATCTAATATTCTGAAAATATTTGAGCTTACAAAGAAATTAGGCTAGTTTTTTAAATGCAACTAATGCATATGTACAAGCCAATAGACCTAACTACAGGAGTTCCTTCAAATCATTTTTATATTTTTTAACCAGACCTCTAGTAAATAAGGCCAATTAGCTATAGGTAGATTTGTTGTTCTTACTCCAAATCTATGATCGCCTTGCGCATATAAGTGCATTTTCACGGGAATATTGGCGTTTTTTAATGCGATATAGTAAACCAATGAGTGATTTATATTATCCACATGATCATCTTGTGCTTGTATCAGAAGTGTAGGTGGTGTTTGACCGTTGACCGTGATATCTGTATTTAGTTCAAACTTTTTTTCGTCATTCCATTTTGCTATGGACTTGTGAGGACATGGTAAATCCTCCCATGTGCCTAATTCCTACTTATTAGAAACGCACTTTCAAGATGTTGCCTCCTTTCTTAGAGAAAGAATTAATGAGCCCGTGACTCTATTGGGATACTCACTAGGGGGTATGATTGCTTTAATGGTTGCAGCACGTTATCCTGAATTTGTCCAGCAACTCATTATGTTAGATTCGCCTTTAACTTTAAAAACACTAACACCTATTATTGAGTCTCAAAAAGAATTTGGACAAAGACTTTTACATTATCGCCAAACCAATCAGATTGAACAATTATATGCAGAAATAAATGATGATTCATCCAGCATAGGCATGAGCTTGTGTGATCCTAGTATTATTGAAATAACAATAAATCAGCACGAAAAAATGATTGAAGGCTTTGATATTGAGCAGTTAATTCCTTTAATTAAGTGCCCATTCTTGCTTCTGCGTGGAGAACCGCAGTTAGGTAGCATGATTTCTGATGAGGATATTGGACGAGTTAAGCAACTTTCACCTCAAGTGCGGGAGAGAAAGATGCTAGGACTCGGGCATTCTATGCTATCAGAGGAAGAAGTTATAGCAGCACTTTTGAGTGAAATTACAACATAATAGTTTATAAGATGTGCTTATTAAAATTAGCTCCTATAAACCTTTATTTAAAGACAAGGTAAAGGTAATTTTATTTGTCCCAAACCCCCATAATAATTATTGAGCTTTTACGGCATTAGGATTTTTTTGGCAATTCCCGATCAAGTATGTATGGATAGGGTTTCCCAGTGACACTCAGCATGCTCCCATTTTATATGCTTCAATAATGGTATCAATTTCCAATGCCAACCTAACCTGGGTATTTTATTAAGGATTCCCGGTCTTTTGTCAATGAAACGCCTAATTCTTATAGATTCTAGGCGTTTAGAAGTACCATAACATCTGCAGCTAGGAGAACCCGCTTATTAGTGATTTCTTGGATCGTCCTTAGAGTTTACGTAAGTAATTCCCCAGGGCCCATTACCATGTAATTGAATAACTACAGGCTCATGCGTAAAAGCATAATGATGCATAGCAATTGGCATATAAGCAAAACTACCAGGTGGCATCTGAGTTGCTTTTTTTTCATCAAGCCTGTCACCCATACCCATATAAAATGTACCGGAAATAACTGTTACGTGCTCAACAACGGGATGCCAATGGGGAGGAATACGGTAATTAGCTGGCATTTTAATTCTCATAGTAAATAGACCCTTTTCCACAGGGTTACCTTCTAGAATTGATACCTGAGCACCCTGTGGAAGTGAATTAGGGGCAGGTGTCCATTTTATATCTGCGGGGGTAAAGATAGCATGAGGACCTTGAGCTTGATTACTATCAAGAGCAAATAAGGTTGTAGAAGTTGCCAAAATTGTGCCAAAGGTCGCAAAAATCAATAAATTTTTCATTATTTCTCCCTGATATTTATCTTCAGTATGCTTATTTTTCAAAAACCAATTTAACAGTAATAATTGCACCAAATTTATCTTATTACAAATGTAACTAGTAATTGGCAGAACCTATCCCAAAGTGCGATATATATTAAGGAAAAAAATGATTTATTGTTTGATATGTAAAATTAAATAACAAAAATGAAATTCGTCTTAAAAAGCCGTGTAATTAGGACATTTTTACCTTTATAAACTTCATGTAACTCAATAGCTACAGAAGTGTTAAAGGTTAATCTACCATTTTCCCAGCCGGCTTCCTACTGATTTTTGCTGGAATAAGGTTGTTGATGATACGAGAGACAGTTCTATCTACTCGCCGCTGAAGCATGATTTCAACCATGACTGTTTCATTCGGATGAAGAATTTTGTTAATGTCAGCAAGCGAGGAATGAAAATCAAGTAACCTGTAATAGGCAAGAGCTTGGTCATTTGCTTCAGGACGCGCCTTAATGCGAAACCCCAAATTACCTTGCATTTTTGGCGTATTAATTCCGGCTTCCATGATATCGTAGTCAAGAAAATAAGTTAATTTTCCTCGATCATGCTGGTTTCGCTGACGGTCTGCAAAGAAACCCGTAGGAAGCGCATTCTCGCTATATTTAGGTCCCGCAGTTAGATAAAGATCATAATCAATAAGATGATTGCCCCTGTCATCAATAAGTCGGAATATAATCATAGAGTAGCGATTGGTAATATACTCACGCTTATAGATAAGCGTCTTGACGAATTCTATATGCTCATTTTTCTGGGTTTCTTTAGTAAGCTTATTTAGCTCTTTTACCAATTTATTATAGGAGTCATGATTTCTTACTTGGAGGCATCGCAAGACCCATATAGCTGTAGGATGAGTCGCAGCATTGGCTATAGTAATGCTGCGGATAATTCCCATTTTTTTACCGGAATGTGAACACCCAGGCAAAACCCCAAATGCCATTGGTTGTGTCCGTAACATTTTGGCGACAACAAGATTTTCACCATTATTTCCTTCCTGATGTAACTTTAATAGACTGTAATTCATATTTGCAGCAGCTACGCGTACAACGCCATCAGATCCGGCTTCTCCTGTGTAGGAGTTAAGCGCATCATAAAGTTGGCGATCAATTTTCTGGCCTGTAAGTACAAAGGCATAGATGCCATTAGCAGTACAATCGTAATCAAGCCAATTTTCATTAAGTTGCCAGCTCATATCGCTTCCGAGCTCAAGCCAATCAAGCACATGTTGTCCCGGCTCAATCCCTTCAAAAAAACTTTTTATACGGCCTAGCCGAGATTTACCAAGTTGAGCAAGTGCAGAACCGTGGTTGGCAGGAGCCAACATGATAAGATGACTTAATGGGCACTTTGCAAGATTATTCTTAAAATATAAATCCATCCATTTACGAATAACGGGGCCGCCGGTTGAGTGAGTGATACAAGCAAAACGTTCCCCATTTCGCAGCTTATCAGCAATTTCGTCACGTACTGCATGATCAAATGCACGTGCAATATCGTCGACTGTTACTGTATCGTCAAAGCTTATATATTGCCCTAAATAGATATTACCAACCTGAATGCTCAGCTCTCCATCTTTGCACTGACTTTCAAGCCATTGAGGAAGCTCGCCGTAAGTATTGGTATGTGTGACACTCCAGCCATGAACGAAGATAACAATCATAACTATCCTTAACTTATTGACGTTACATGGAAGCATTATTGAATAAGTCGATGATTTGGATTATTTTACAAGAATATAGCTAAGTCAAATTAAAAAATTGAGGGTTGACACCTTGTCGCCAGTATTTGATTCTAGCTGTCGTTAATCGAATTAATAAACCTTCTCATAAGCCATACATTTATTGGCTCCAGAAATTAAATATAAAAATAAAATTAATTGTAAGAGCAATGATGAACTTATCAATGAAGACAAAAAGTCTGATAACTTTGGTGATCAGACTTAATGGAATACTAATAAAAGGGGATTCAATTTCTTTGTGTAATACAAAGAGCTTATTTGCTATTCAAACTTATAAAAAATTCTATCGAAATTCAGTACTCTTTGCTGGATTTGGTAATGTGTAGATTTAATAAGTGAACAATTACGTTTACTGCTATCTTCCTTTGTCACAGTATTTTCAAGGAATATAATATGATTAAAGTGACGATAAAATGTTTGCATCCTTTGTTCATTAGGTAGAATTTGAGATAAAGCGAGGATACGAGAACGCTTTCGTTTAGCTAGTTGGCTCATCTCTAGAGTGAATTGATTTATCCCATTTAAAGGTATCCTCTGTAGATAATCAATGATAATAAAATTATTTTCAGGCAAGCTATTAAAATCTGCACTTATTGTGCCGTAATTGGCTGCAGGAAATCTAATTTGAATCAGTTGCTCATCTAATTCTTGTTTGTTCTTCCTAAAAATTAATTTAATTCTATTAAGAATTACCTCTCTTGAGGCATGAAATGAATAATAAGTAGACTTAATGTTCTTGTCGCTTGCCTCTGCCATTAGATTCATAGCAAACGACATTTTGCCGATATTTTTATCTGCACAAACTAACATTAAATGTCCGGGCTTTAGCATAGAAAAAATTTGGGCGATATTTACTAAAGAATAATTTGAATAATGTTTTATCAACAAAGTCCAGTGAGTAAATCCTACTTGATTAGCGACATAATCGAGCGCCTGGTGTAAAGAGATTTGTTTTTCTTTTGCGTATAATTTCGCTTGCTTTTTTAATGTTTGAATAGAATAGATAGGTTGATTGTTTGACATAAGTGCTCTCCCTACTGCAAATACCTCCCTCTTAATATTTACAAGGTTATGAATACAATTGGAGATACCCACTTACGGAAAGTTTTGCTATAGAGGGATGCACGCTTGGGCAAGCGATGTTTTATAGAATACTAAATGCGTAATTACCTTGTCAAACATCCCACCTGAAACATGGTTCACCGGAGTGGGTAAAAACATCAATGGGTAGACCAAACGCTACAATTAATGTACAAACCAGTGTTGCAGGAGTTCTAAACAAGCCGAGAAAGAATTAGCTTATAGTCATGCAGAAAAACTCCTTACTTTAGAGTGAGCTTGATTAACAAGAGTTACTTACTTAACCTAAATATTTTTATCCGAATTCTACTGACGTTTGTCACAGGCAGGCTAGGCAAGTCAATAGTAAGCATACGGTATTAAGGTGGTTCAATTTAGATGAGAACCTTCAATTTATATTGAAGAAATTGATTTACCGTATCGCCTTAAAGCATAAATTGCCATATTTTTTGCAATTTCGCCCTCAGCAAAGAACACTTTTCCTGTAACCTCTTCCTGTAATAGTTCAGCTTCCTCTTCATCATGAGTACGCACGACTATTTCTATCTCTGGATTAAGTTCGTAGGCTAATTGAATCATTCTTCTTACATGAAAAGTATCGGGTATAACTATTATAAGCATGCTGGCATGGACAATATGACTCTGAATTAAAACAGAAGGGTTAGAGGCATCCCCATAAACTGCAGGAATATTAGAATCTCGTAACTCTTTTATTAATTCACGATTCTCTTCAATAACAACATAAGGAATAGCTTTTTCAGATAGTAAATTAGCTATATTTTTTCCTACGCGCCCATAGCCGACTAGAACAACTTGCCCCGCAAGATACTCTTTTTGAGTTGACATTGGTAACTCAGCCAACGGATCATTTGAACGCTCAAAGAACCTAATTAATTTAGGATAAGATTTTATCCAAGAATAAGTAGGATTTATAAGTTTGAAAATAAGAGGATTAAGAGCGATTGATATGATGGCCCCAGCTAGAATAAAACTGCGTCCTTCCTCGGGAAGCAAACCCAAACGCACGCCAAATTCAGCAAGAATAAATGAAAACTCACCGATTTGTGCCAGACTTGCCGATACTATCAATGCTGTTTGTAATGGATAACGACAAGCTAGAACTAATGTAAAAGCCGCAATAGATTTTCCAATAACAATAATGCCTATAACAGTTAATACTTGTAATGGCTGCTCAATTAAAACAGCCGGATTAAACAACATACCAACTGAGACAAAAAATAATACAGCAAATGCTTCCCTGAGTGGCAAAGATTCCTCAGCAGCACGATGGCTGAAAGAAGATTCTCGCATAATCATGCCTGCAAAAAATGCGCCAAGAGCAAATGAAACATTAAATAGTCTGGCAGCTACATAGGCAATACTAATTGCAGCAGTAATAACACATAAGGTAAATAATTCCCGTGACCCTGTACGAGCAATATGCCAAAGTACCTTAGGAAAAATTCGTCGTCCACCTATCAGCATTAAGGCAATAAAGGTGAATACTTTAACAAGTGTAAGGCCAAGTATAAGCCATAGCGGCTTATGTACATCAACCGTTGCTTGACCTCCAAGTGAATAAGATAATGGTGGCAGTAAGACAATGACAATAATCATGACTATGTCTTCAACTAAAAGCCAGCCTATAGCAATATGCCCATTGATAGAATCTAAGGCACCTCTTTCTTCAATTGCTCTTAATAGTACAACCGTACTAGCAACCGACAAAGAAAGTCCTAAGATTAATGCACTACCATAATCCCAGCCCCACATGATAGCAGCGTAACAACCGAGTAATGTTGCTACAACAATCTGCACAAGTGCACCAGGAATTGCAATATTGCGAACTCGCAGCAAATCTGTTAACGAGAAGTGTAACCCTACACCAAACATCAACAGCATGATCCCAATTTCAGCAAGTTCCTGGGCAATTTTAACGTTTGCGGTTATGCCTGGTGTAAAGGGACCAATAATAATACCTGCTAATAGATAGCCAACCAATGCTGGAAGCTTTAAGCGTACAGCAATAAATCCCATAATTAAGGATAAAGCAAATCCCACAGCAACAGTGGTAATTATAGGGATTGCATGATCCATTTAAATATCCTTATTTTAACGATTATAAGAACTAGGTATAACCATTTATCTTATTAGTATAGAGAGAAACAAGTAATATTTTCCTTATTCAGCAACTATTTATTGTTTAGCACTAAATACTCTGTCTTTTGTATTACTACAACAATAGGAGTATTAACCAAAAACCTAAGTAATCTGATGCCTCTTGAAACAGTTGTACAGACTTATCAAGAGAATTCCCTAATCCAGTTGAATTTCGCTACTTCCCGGTAATTTAGTTACAGCGTCATCACCTAATAGCAACGATGGTGTTGTGTACCCAGCTTTCACTTTGTTATTGAGGACAAATTCCACTGCCATCAGACTACCTGTGACTGTCAATGCGTAGCCATTTGCTGTTTTAAGGCGCGCAGACTTGCGTGTTCCACTGGCATTTTTTACTTCACCCCATATCCAAGTTGATTGCTGCTTTCTTTGTTTGGCATCAGGACCATTTTGATGCGAAGCTTTTTTCTTTAGCCAGTTTTGAACAAAATTAAACCGAAAAATCCAACGTATAAAGTCTATCCTTTTCATTAAGGAGATTTGCCTCTTACTAGCCGGAATATAAACTTCAATGTTTGGAATACGCGTTGAATAATAGGCCGTACTAATGTCTCCCCATGGAATGGTCATTGCCAACTTCTCACCATTGCCAAAATTAATAGATCGAGTTTTATAGGCAAAAGGTACGTCCTTTAATTGGCCATTTATCCTGATTTTACCTCCGCTAGCTAGTCCTTCTATAGCTGTTTTGGTAGTTCCTGGAGAAAGGGGTGACTTCGAATCAAAGCCCAAGGTCAATTGATTGGCATCGGGTAAAGCTTGTTTGAGCGTATGAGCAATGCAATCGGTTGGTATGACATCAAACCCTACGCCAGGACACAGCAGTATATTGGCTTCCTTGGCTTTGTTATCACATTTTTGAGCGTATTCAAAGACATCGATTTCACCAGTAATATCTAGGTAATGAGTATGATTTTTCAAACATGCTTTGATTAGTGGTTTGCTAGTTGCTGAAAAAGGCCCAGCACAGTTTAAAAGCAGTGTCATATTAGAAATATGATGAGTAATTTGTTCTATATCATTTAGTCCAAAGATACGGTAGCTTAATCCAAGCTCATTGGCTAGTTTTTTAACTTGGATTTCATTGCGTCCAGCTAATATGGGATGCATGCCTCTGGCCTTTGCCTCCTTAGCAATTAGAGCCCCAGAATAACCATTCGCACCATATATCATCCATTCCATAAATTTAACCCTATCCGGTAGTTTGATTATCATATTCTTAGATTGTAAAGAGAAGATAGGACGTTTACAAAAATAATAGATTCCCTGGCTAATCTTATCTATTTGCCCATTACTAATCATTATAGAAGGATGATTGTTTGAATTACTTGTATTTTCTTCTAGGACAATCCTTGCTTCACTTGTTAGCTTATAATTTTTAGCCGCCTGACACATGTCAAGACAAATCCTTAACCCAGAAATATTTTCTCGAATTACATTATCAATAATGAAAGAAGCGATTTAATAATAGGTTAAAAATTATTTTTCATTCTTAGCTATTAAATGAGGATAATCTTTTACACCATAGCAGAAAATTTTGATAAAGTTGAAGGATTATAGTATTTATAATGTAATGAACATGTTGTTAAAATAAAAGATTCTTATTTTAATCTCTATGTTTGATAAAGCTCAAAACATTTATTTTAAATAAATCAATGAATTTTCAATGAATCATAATGAACAAGCACTCCAATGGGCGATTCAATATTTATCTTCCTGGGTGGGCTGTGAGCAAATTAGTTCACATAGAGTAGTTAACACTCCTTATTCTGTAGTTACAAAGCTAGAGACTAATCAAGGTGTTTTTTATTTAAAGCAAACGCCGGAACTATTATTTAAAGAATCTAAAACGTTAACTTTTCTCAACGTTAAAAAATTCAGAAATATACCAGAAATCATCGCTGAAAATGTAGAATTATATTGCTTTCTTACCACTTCTTGTGGAGACGAATCTTTGCGCCAGCTTTTTAAGGAGAGAATGGATGTTAAGCAGTTAGAGTTGGGAATTATCAATTATACAAAAATACAAAGATTATTAGAAAACCAACTGGGTGAGTTACTTTCTTTATTTTCTGACTGGCGGCTATCCCGATTACCTTCATTATTTTATAAATTACTAGAAAATGAAAAATTATTAGTAAGCGATGGGTTAACAATAAAGAAAATTGATAAGTTACATCAACTTTATCCAACTTTTACTAATTTATGCGATGAACTGTCTCAATTTAAAATACCTGAAACAATTAATCATTGTGATTTTCATGAAAATAATATGATTTGGAATAGTAAAACTGGCGAAGTAAGTATTATTGATTGGGCCGAGGTAGTCGTTTCTCATCCGTTCTTCTCTTTAAACGGCTGCTTGTGGAATATCAATTATTTTCATAAAAATAAAATAATAAAGAAAGATTTTAATCGCTTGAAACACATCTGTGTTGCTCCTTGGATAGATTTCTTAGCAAAAGGTGCTTTGCTTAGAGCATTAAAGTTATGTGATCAGATAAATGGTGTGTTTGCTGCATTAGCTTATGAAAGAATGTATTGTGCAACTAAAAATTTAACCAAAACTGTTCAGCGAGAACATAGAGGAGCTATTGCAGGATGTTTAACCTCTTTTTTATCCGCTAATAAAAACATCAAAAAATAAAAGAGTAGAAGAGGTAATTATTTATGAACAACTAAGCAAACATTTAAACTCAAAGGTGGTAATTATGCGACGTTTTTCTCGTAAGATGAATAGACTAATCACAAGTCTATGTTTATTTTTGCCCTTTACAAGTTTTGCTAATAATGCCTGTTCGCGTTTAGATAACAATATGAAGGTAGCAAGCTGGGCTTATGAAGTAATGCTACAAACCTATAATTTTAATTTCGTGAATCCTTCTAAAGAAAAAGCACAAGCTTATTTTACAAAATCAGCCTGGCTTAGTTACAAAAAAGAATTTAATCTAGATGAAAATATTAAGGAAGTCGTTAATAAAAAATTAGTTTCCAGTGTAGGCTTAAGAGATGCTCCTTTATTTTTTACAGCAGACTCCTAACAGCTGGACATTACGCCTACCCTTAATCCTCAATTATCAAAATGCAATGGCTCACAAAATAAAAAATATCAATGTAGAAATGACAATAACTAGAGATTTAGAAGCAGATGATTGTTTAAAGGTTGCCGCTATACATAAAAGACCTATCGCTAGAAAGTAGTGCATGTTAATTTTTTGCTTAAGCTAACATTTAAATTAAATTGTATAGTGAAGAAAGCGTATTAACTTTTGCAATAGGGCATCAACTGTAAATACAATAAAGGTACTTTCAGCCTCTAAGTGCGAATTTCTATTTAGGCGAATTCAACCCGCTAATGCACTTGATTTCCTAGAGTCTTACTTTTTGATTTGTGCCTGTCCTATTAATTTAGGCAAATAACAACCCTATTTAATAATTTATTAATCATTTTATTATATAATTGAACAATTGTTATTTGTTTATTTGTTTATAAGAAATCTGTGAGCTTAAGCGAACGCCCTTTTTCTTATATCTATTTTTTGATTAGGATTAATTAGCATGCCTAGAAAGATACTCATCCGCCCTGACTTAGAGAGCAAGCTTCTTGAGGAAGCCGGCCATAAAAAAGCACTCAGCCACTTTATGAACGAGCAAGACAAAAAGGGGTTAAATTTAGAAAAGCTGCAAGGTAGCTTGGGTGAACAAGCCCTCTACACGATTCGTACCAACAAAAAGAGCCGTCTTGTTCTTTGTCCTGTTGCCAGTCCTACCGGTCAAGTTTGGTTATTAATTGAGATATTAACGCATCATGATTATGAGAAATTAAAAGAAAAACCGCAAGGGTGGCTCAGTCGGCAGATTGCTAAAACGCAACAGGCCGAGATTGAGTTTACCGAGGTTTTAGAAGAGCAGCAAACGGGTAAGGAGGAAGCAGACGAGGGAGATAATGACATCATTATAGAGTCCTCAAGCCGTATCGAATTTTATAATCAACGTTTTATTTTATTCAGTGAAGGGCAAGCGAAGGCAAAAGCAGCAGGCGAGCATGCGATGCCCTGCGTCGTGACCGGTCCCCCTGGCTGCGGCAAAACGAGTGTGGGGTCTTCGGTGGTGCGGCAAAATGTTCTACGTGCCATGAACAATCAGTCAGAGCCCAAGCCTATTTTAGTGCTTGCCAAATCAGCTAATTTAATTCACTTTTTAGCCCAAGATTGGCAGGCGTTTTGTGCCGAGTTTCCTGAGGAGATGGATTCGGCGTGGGTGGTGTTTAAAACCCCCCAAATGCTGTATCAAGATAATCATGGTGCGGTGACATTTAAAGGCGAAGACGAGTTTATTGCTTGGTTTTGCAAGGAGCTCGAAACCCAAAACCAATTAAAGAAAAAAGACAAAACAGCACTACCGCTACCGGTGCGTAAGGAGGAAGCCCCGTTAGTTTATCAAGAATTACACACCATGTCAGGTTACAGCTCCTTTGAGGAATATAGAGATTTAGTCACCAGTAAGTTATCGTTATTTCCTAATCTAGACACACGCGAGTGCGAGTGGCTGTGGCAAGTTTATGAACATTACATGAAAAAACTGGCTAGCAATAAGGAAGTTGATTTGGCTTTCCTGCCCATTGAGTTGCAGAAAACGTATGATTTTATTGTCGTTGATGAAGCGCAAGATTTATCAAGACGGCAAATCAGCTCACTCGCTCAGCAATCAGAACGTATTATTTTTTGTGTAGGCGACCATCAACGCTTGTTTGGTAGTGAAACCACGGTGCCTTTTATTCGCTCGGTTTACAGGCAAAAAGCGGGAAAGGATATCACCACGGTGGTGCAGTTAGACGCCTCCTACCGCTGCCCCAACGAAGTCATTGCGCTGGCTAATGGGGTTTTGCGCCTGAAATATCAAGCCATAGGTGGCAAAGAGTTTCTGGATAAAAATGAGCTGGTGTCTGTGCAAGCCAATCCGGCCTTAAGCCAAGCAGGTAATGTCTATTGGCTTGAGCAAAAAAAAGAACTTTCCCCGCTTATCAATGACAGGCACAATGTTCAGTTTGCGGTGATTACCAGCCCTGAATTCATCGCTGAAGCCGCGAGCTTATTTGGCCGGGAGCGGGTCTTTACACCCGAGAGTATTAAAGGGCTTGAATACGACCATGTCTTACTTTACCGCCTTTTAGAGCAGGATGAGTACAAGCAGGCGAATCCGGCCATTGGTGAGGGCTTTGATGCGCAAAATGCAAGCGTTGCGAAGAGTACGGAAGGCAGCATTCGCCATAGCACGGCCTTTAATGAGCTGTTTGTCGCCGTCACCCGAGCCCAAGTGTCCGTCTCCATTTATCAGCCACCTTTAAGAGACATTCGCTTCATCAGTGAGGCATTAAAGCAATTAGTGGCAGCCCTGACTAACAGCCCTAGTAACAACAACAATAATAACAATAACAACCCTCCAGTGCATGTTCAAAGTAAGGCCACACAATCATCGGCAGAAGAATGGCGGCAGCGGGTTGCCCTCCTTAGACAACAAGGCTTAGATGACCAAGCACAAGCCATCATTGATAAGTACTTACAGGACGATAAGACGCCGAGTGTGTCTGTTGTGGCGGAGGCAAAGCACCTAACAGCCACAAGCCAGACATCAACCTCAACTGGTTATGGGACTCGAAGAAAAAAAGCCAGCAAAAAAGCGACCCCTTCTAACCCCTCACGCCACTTACTTGAGGATGTCATTAACAACAAACCCGGGGCAATGGAAAAGCTTCTCCAACATAAAGAGGTCATTCACTATCTATTTCATACTGCCTTAAACACGATCAACGCCAACCTCCCTGCTCTTTCGTTGATGGACTACTTTAAAACGGAGCAAGACAAGGGTAAAGACAACGCGCTTTTAAAAGCCCTCATTAACCGCTTAAATGAAGTGGCTAAATGGGCTAAGCCAACACAAGCACAACAAGAGCAACAAGATGCGTTTATGGCACTCCTTTACTATAAACCCGATAGCCTCCCTTTTAGTTTATCAACACTCTTGCTAAAACAACTTACTGCAGGCTCACAGGCTTATAGTTTTATTCTTCAATTTAAGAATAAAAGACGAGAAGAACTTACTAAAGAATTAGCAAAAGGCCATCTTAAGGCAGTAGAGGCCTTACAACGCCTAGGGCTTCTTAATGCTTGGGATAGCCAAGGCAATACGCCTGCGCAAGTTGCAATATGCTCTGGTCAATGGGAAATCTTTGATGTCTTAGTCAAACGCGGTGCAGAGGTGAATAAGCCTAGTAAAATTGGGGTAACGTCTCTTATTATGGCGGCAAAATTTAACCAGGTAAAAGTAATCACCCAATTAAAAGCGCTGGGCGCCAAGATCAACATCTCTCAAACAGGTGAAACTTCACTTTATATTGCCTCAGAAAGAGGTCATGTAGGTGCTATCAATGCCTTGTTAGCAAACTTAAGTGAGGAGCAAATTGTCGAGCTCATCTATAAGCCTGATGCTAATGGCGCCACGCCACTTTTTGCTGCGGCATATAATGGCCATGTAGGTGCTATCAATGCCTTGTTAGCAAACTTAGGTGAGGAGCAAGTTGCAGAGCTCATCAATCAGCCCATGGCTAATGGCGCCACACCACTTTTTGTTGCGGCACAAAATGGCCATGTCCCAGTCATTAACAGATTGAAAGAGTTAAACGCCAAAGTAAACCTCTCCCTTAACACTGGCGAAACCCCTCTTTATATTGCAGCACAAAATGGCCGTGTAGATGCTATCAATGCCTTGTTAGCAAACTTAAGTAGTGAGCAAATTGCAGAGCTCATCAATCAGCCCAATGTTAATGGCACCACGCCACTTTTTATTGCGGCACAAAAGGGCCATGTCCCAGTCATTAACAGATTGAAAGAGTTAAACGCCAAAGTAAACCTCTCCTGTAACACTGGCGAAACGCCTCTTTATATTGCAGCATGCAATGGCCATGTAGATGTTATCAATGCCTTGCTAGCAAACTTAAGTAGTGAGCAAATTGCAGAGCTCATCAATAAGCCTGCTGCTAATGGCACCACGCCACTTTATATTGCGGCATATAATGGCCATGTAGATGTTATCAATGCCTTGCTAGCAAACTTAAGTCGTGAGCAAATTGCAGAGCTCATCAATCAGTCCATGGCTAATGGCGCCACGCCACTTTTTATTGCGGCACAAGAGGGCCATGTCCCAGTCATTAAAAGATTGAAAGAGTTGAACGCCAAAGTAAACCTCTCCCTTGACACTGGCGCAACCCCTCTTTTTATTGCGGCATACCATGGCCATGTAGATGCTATCAATGCCTTGCTAGCAAACTTAAGTAGTGAGCAAATTGCCGAGCTCATTAATCAGTTCGATGTTGATGGCGCCACACCACTTTTTATTGCGGCACAACAGGGCCATGTCCCAGTCATTAACAGATTGAAAGAGTTAAACGCCAAAGTAAACCTCTCCTGTAACACTGGCGCAACCCCTCTTTATACTGCGGCATGCCATGGCCATGTAGCTGCTATCAATGCCTTGCTAGCAAACTTAAGTAGTGAGCAAATTGCCGAGCTCATCAATCAGCCCGGTGCTGATGGCACTACGCCACTTTATATTGCGGCACAACATGGCCATGTCCCAGTCATTAAGAGATTGAAAGAGTTGAATGCCAAAGTAAACCTCCCCCGTAACACTGGCGCAACCCCTCTTTATATTGCGGCACAAAATGGCCATGTAGATGCTATCAATGCCTTACTAGCAAATTTAAATGAGGAGCAAATTGCCGAGCTCATCAATCATCCTACTGCTGATGGCGCAACCCCTCTTTATATTGCGGCACAAAATGGCCATGTAGATGTTATCAATGCCTTACTAGCAAATTTAAATGAGGAGCAAATTGCCGAGCTCATCAATCATCCTACTGCTGTTGGCGCCACGCCACTTTTTGTAGCGGCACAACATGGCCATGTCCTAGTCATTAAAAGATTGAGAGAGTTGAACGCCAAAGTAAACCTCTCCCTTAACACTGGCGAAACCCCTCTTTTTACTGCGGCATACTATGGCCATGTAGATGCTATCAATGCCTTGCTAGCAAACTTAAGTAGTGAGCACATTGCAGAGCTCATCAATAAGCCCAATGCTAAGAGCGCCACGCCACTTTTTGCTGCGGCGCAAAAAGGAGGTCATACTAGTATTGTTTCTTGTCTATTGAACATAGGGGCTTCCTGCTTTGATGCTTGCCAAACAAACAGTGAGATTTTAATTAGCGTTGCCAAGGATTCAGGAAAGGAAGAGACCTTGGCCCGAGCAAAAACCTTCATTGAAAGTAAAGGACTAACCGTTGATTCAACAGAGAAGACGCTGCCTATTTTACCTCATGAAATTGCCTATATTATGGGCCATAATGAGATAGGGCAACTTATTCAAGCTAAGATGTCTTTACCTCCAATACATATTAATAGTCATTTTGGATTTTTTAAAGAAGAAAAAGCTGCAAAATCAAAAGTTGACGAGGCCTTGCAAAGAGATAAAAATTCCTCCATCACGGATAAGGTATACACCTAGCCAAATCCTCAGTTAGAGTAATCTATTCTAGGCTTTTGATTATTGTTAGAAAATTAAATCTAATCTAATTAGAGCTCATTTTGCTAATTTACAATTATAAAAAATAGGATGCTTTTCTGTTAGCAAAAAAGATATTATCTAAGAAATAAAATTAAATAACCTCTACCTCTTCAGCTCGTAACCCTTTTTTCCCTTGACCTACTGTAAAACTTACTCGCTCGCCTTCAGATAAGCTTTTAAATTCACTTGTTTGAATAGCACTAAAATAGCGCCATTTTGAAATTGGTTGGATTTTTACAACTCATAAGCTTTAAGGAAAATATGGCCATTATAAAATTGATTCATTCTACAACATCGCTGTATTTTGTAACCTTATATAAAGCGCTTACCGCCTATTTTATTAAAAATAAAGTCAATTACACATTTAACACGCGCAGAAATATGTCCAGGATGTAACAAGTAAATTGGTTGCCATTCATTAAAATTGAGATGTTCAAGGAGAGGAGTAAGTTTGCCTTGTGTAATATCTTCTCTTACCATGAATGCAGAAAGACGTGCAATGCCTCCACCTGACAGCACCATTCTAGCAATGCTTTCACCATTATCTGCGCTAAATGAATTTTTAGCATACCATTCCCAAGTTGTTTTTTTGTTTTTAAATGGCCAACGATTTAATTCAGGATGACCATAAAAATTAAGGCAAATATGTTTTTCAAGATCAGAGAAATCTCTAGGAATACCATGCTGTTTTAAGTAGTTTGGTGACGCGACTAATATCATTTTACTTTCTGCAAGTTTGCGCATTTTTAAAGATGAATCCGATAATTTCCCAATTCGAATTGCGATATCACAACGTTCTGCAAGCAAATCAACCACAGCATCTGTACTTAATAAAATGATTTCAATCGTTGGATTTAAAAATGTAAACTCAGATAGAGTAGGAATTAGTTGATGTAAAGCAAAAGGTATTGAACAAGTGATGCGAACTTTACCTTTTGGTTGAGAAGTAAGTGATGTCTCAGCTTCTTTAATGTCTGCGAGAATACGAACCACTTTATGATAGAAACGCTCGCCTTCTTCCGTTAGAGCAACTTTGCGTGTAGTACGATGCATTAATCTTACACCTAATCTTGTTTCTAATCTCAAAATGAGTTTGCTGATTGAAGAAGGATCCATTTGTAAACGGCGTGCAGCTTCAGAAAAATTTCCACTGTCTACTACATGAGAAAAAATTTCCATCTCGCTAATACGATTATTATTTAATTCTTTCATCTATGAAAATGTATCATAAAACATATGACTATTGGGATATTGATTCATTGAATAAACATAGCATAATAGAAGTCCAATATCTACATTAAAAGGCTATGTGAAAATGAAGTATTTTATAGGCATCTTTATGTTATTTTTGTCTAACTTACCCGCTCAAGCCTTAACCATCAATAAACTGAATAAGGCAGAAGATAATATACTCCATACCACCGTATTTCATAATAAAGATCATAAGACATTAGAGTTCTTGGTGACCTTTGGCGTTGGCTACGGCGATGGAAATAATTGCCAAATAGTAAAACAAAGAGTTTTTAAAGCAATCCACCCTGATGGTTTTGAGGCACATAATTATGGTCGATACCTAGCTAAAGAATATGGCCCTGAATTGTTTACATGTGTGCATGAAAACCTTCATGTTATGGGTAGCCAATATCCTGATGAAAACATGACTTACTCTTTAACTAATAATGGAGAGTACTATACAAGTGCCATCCCTAACAAAACAGATGTTTATCCAAAATAAATAGAGGTTATATGAAATATCTTACTTTAAACAATATAAAAATACCGGCAATAGGTTTTGGTAGTTTAAGCTCTATGGTTAAACGCTTTATCAACCTTAAAGGCTTGTCTCCTATAGGTTAAATAGTGAATTTTTGTTTAATTAACTGAAAAAATAAAATATGAAAATTGATTTAAAAGGTAAAAAAGCCCTCATAACAGGATCAACAAAGGGCATTGGGCTTGCTATTGCTAAAAACTTAGCAGAAGCTGGTGCGAAAGTTTACTTAAATGGCAGATCGGAAGAAGGCTTAGAAAAGGCTAAAGAACAGATCCTTACTGATTTTCCAAGAGCGGACATCGTTACTGTAGCAGCTGATCTTCAAGATCAAGAAGGGGCTGAAATTATTTTTAAACAGATTCTTGATATTGATATCTTAATTAATAATCTTGGAATTTTTGAGCCTACGCCTTTTTTTGAAATTACAGATTCAATCTGGTTAAAGTTTTTCAATGTTAACTTCATGAGCGCAGTTAGAATGACTAGACACTTTACGCCAGGTATGGTACAGAAAAAATGGGGCCGGGTGATTTTTATATCAAGTGAATCTGCCATTCAAATACCGGTTGAAATGATCCACTATGGAATGACTAAAACTGCACTTCTTGCTCTTTCGCGTGGGCTGGCCGAAACAGTAGCGGGTACTGGCGTAACGGTAAATACGGTTATGCCAGGTCCTACAAAGACAGAAGGTGTTGAATTATTTGTTCGGCAATTAGCTGCTGATCCTCAAAAAAATTTTGAGGAACTAGAAAAAGAATTTTTTACTCATTTTCGACCAAACTCACTGATTAAACGATTTGTAACACCTAAAGAGGTAGCAAATCTTGTAACTTATATTGCTTCTCCTGAGGCATCAGGAACGACAGGTTCAACCTTGAGAGTTGACGGTGGACTAGCTCAATCACTTCTTTAAGGGACTTTCCTCTAGAAGTAGCGAGCCATAGCAATAAGAAGGCTTAAAGGGTTTAGTCATTGCTAGTTAATGCCTTAGCTACGCTTTATAGAATTTATGTGGGGAAGTTGTTATTTTTTGTTATCGTTAATTTGAATCAGCTTTAATAGAAGTCACTAATTTGTTAGTGAAATATACTTTATAGGCAAAATCCTCAGGAGAGGTCTGATAAGTCCACACTTCCGTAAGATAAGGTGCTGAGCCATAAATAGCACCAGAAGAATTATATAAGGGTTGAGTCGTGCTTAATGTTTCTTTCTTTTGGGGATCACCACACTTTTGCTCTACTTGTTCCTGAGTATCACCTTCATAGACTAAGTTGCCTTGACAACGTAGAGCCCAACTTGTGTCTACTACCGAAAACAAGATAATAAGAAAGAATATTACTTTCATAAAAATTTCAGCCGCAATCTATAATATTAATTATAGTATTAACTAATAACCAGCCTAAACCTTCAAAACTAGTAGGTTATAGGGGCCCTAAGGGATTTAGAATTATTTTATCAAACACTTATTTACAGCTATTAATATAGAGATTAGATCAGATTTCATAGTTAAATTCCATAAATCTTATTGTTTATACGCCACAACAGTCGGAAATATTTTTGCATCATCATATATAAATTGTATATTTTTAAATCCGGCAGCTTTTAATTGCTCATTAGTTTGCTCTGATGATCGATAGCATTGAAATTTTGCTTCGATAATATCGGCAAAAATAATTTTTTGAATGAGTAAATCATTCTGATTAATTTTAGATAATTCCCATTCACAGTGATTTGTTAAAATATGAGGGTAAGTTAAGAAACTTGCTACTAGCTGGCCATCAGGTTTTAAAGCTTTATAAAATTGGTGATATAATTCAGTTACTTTTTCATCGTCAGGTTCATAAATATTTAGTTCATTACTCGAAATCAAATCAAACTCTTCTTGAAAGGCAAGATCCCAGGCATTCTGTTGAACTAAATGCATGAAATTTGTTCACAAAATGATAAATTCTAAACAAATTTTTCGAAAGATTAACTTATCTAGAAGTGAAATTAAGCTATACTGCAGGCTTTCTAAATTTAAATATAGTTAGTATGCTGTATCTAATTAGAGGAACAAGTGAGAAAATTTATAAAACCTTTGGTTTATCAGCATTATTACGTGCTGGGACAACAAGCAAAGATATTGAAAAGGATTTATTTCGTACTTTATTCCTTGGCAGTAAAGAAGATTGTCAATATCATATTCATACTTGGTTAGATAGGGCTAAAAGTGATTATAAATATTATAGCCAGGGCAATATGTCGGCAGGAAATTTATTTCTGCTCTTTGGCTTAGAGCCCTTTTTTAAAGAAAATGAAGAGCTAACTGACTATTACACCAATAAGGTTAATTTTCATTTTGCCTTTATAGATCAAAATAAGGTTTTAAATGGCTTAAGTTTATATTACCGTCGCGATGATCCAACAAAATGGATGATTGGTTTAATTAAACATACTAATTTAGCACCCAACGAACGCAAAGTTTTCATTTTAACGAGCGTTAATCCGGAACCTTTTACCAAAAATAAAAAGGCTAGACCAGGAAATTTAATTTCAGCTACAGAGGCAGTGATTTTTACTGCATTACTTAATCAACCTTTGCTTACTCGTCTACTTAATTTAAGTATTACGCCTAATGGCCAAATTAACTCTAATTTAGAAGTCGTTGGCCAATTTTTACAGTATGTAGACTTAAGTGATAACTATCAAGATAATCAAGAATTACTTGCAACGTTAAAAGAATCGCCTAGTGAGATTCTCTCTAATAAAGCATTACAAGTAGCGCAGTATTTACAATTAGAGTTATCCATCTCTCAAGTCTTTAATTGTCTAGATGAGACAAGCCTACTTTACCGATGTATATGCTATTTATCACAATTTAAAGTAACGAAAGCAAGACAGTCGGGTGATCTCTTACTGCTCTTTAATCAGGCTGGATTAATCGAAAAATGGGATATTGTTATGCAAAATAAACTACTAGCGAAGCATTTATTTGCTGTGTCTAGTAGTTTACAAGTTTCTTTTTTAAAATATGCTTTTAGTGATGAATTTATCCCTTCTTTACTCTTTCTTGTTAACCATAATGAATTTGCTTCTTTTTATGAGAAACTTAATAAAGAAGAAAAAAATATTAACATTATATGGCGCAATTTAGCTTTGTTAGCGCAGTTAGAATGGCAATTGCCGAAAGAGAATTTTAAGCGAGCGCTTCTTTTTAAATTAATCTTTAATATAACTAATATTGCTTGTTTTCAGACTTTAATAAATACTTTGCAAAATAATGAATTAAATCTTGAGAAAATTTTTAATGCCACGGAGCTTGCTCAATTTTTGGCAGATGGCTTTTATTTTAGCCATTTATCATGGCAAGACACTATTAATTTGGCACGTTTGTGTCAAACAACTGAGCAAGCTCAGGCCTGCCATAATTTATTTAAATTAGGATGTAATTTAAATACAATTTCTTCTTTGCTGGCTGCCCCTTGGCAACTACCTATTCTTAATAACTTAGCTATGTTTGAAACAAACAAGCCTACAATCTTTGAGTCCTTGAATTCTTTAAAAACACAGCCGAACCCTAATAGAAAATCGACACTAATTCAGGCTGTTAAACTATTAGAGACCAATGAGCACTCCATTGCTCCCTTTTTAAAAGATGATTTAAAAAGTGAGCAATTGTGCCAAGTGCCTAATTTGCTTAAAAAGCAAAAACCAACTGTGCAGCCTATTTTAATGAAAATGGCTTATACGACTATTACCACAGGCCGCATCGAACTGTTACCAGCAGAGCTTAACTTACTTAAGGGAGAGGTAAGTTCTTATTTCATATTCCAATTTATTGCTACTTTGAAAATAATGAATTCCTTAGAAACTTTACAGCTTGACAACAGCAAGGAAATAGTTGAATTTTTAACTCAGACAAACAAGGAAAGAGCCCTTTTTATAAAAGTAATAAGTACTCTTGAATATGAATGTCATAAAATTAGAACACGACTTAGACAAGAGTTGCCAGATAAGTTAGAGGAGGTTGAACAAGAAGAAAAAATTTATCGTAAAAAGATGTACTCGATAATATTTAAGCAAATTAATTATCCTACTTCAGAAAAAGATTTACTTAGGGAAATTAAAGCGGCTGAGCGGCCTTTTTTAGCTGTTGCTGATATTGATCATCATCCTTGGCTAAGATATACATTAGCTACTATTACTAATACCGTTACTTTGTTATTAACAGCGGGACTTGCTAATTTTTATCATTATAAACGTTCAGGAGATTTCTTCTTTTTTCAACATACTGCTTCTAGGGAGTCTATAAAAGCGTTAGATATTAATATTGCGGAGCAACTCAAACTCACTATAAGTGCATAGCTATTTAATTTTGATGTCATTAGCATGATCAGAATAAGATGTTAATAGCTGCCATCTTTTTTGTAAAAAAGTGCTAATATCATATTAAATGATTAAAAATTAAGTTATTATTTTTTAAGCAAATTTAATTTAAAATAAACATTGGTAATCAGCAAATGATTAGTATGTTAGCAATTCTTTTTAAGTCGGTGCATGTTTGTTATTAAAAATACTATTGAACAAATCTGCATTTTCTGCTTAATATGAATATATTCTGCTGATACCAGAAAATAAGGAAATAGAGCCATGCCTTTGCCAAGTAAGGCTTTACGATATGGCCAGTTAGTTTTTAAAAGCGCCGGAGAAGCGGTGCCTACCTCAGGCCATGAAGTTTTCAAGATCGAGTTTATCGACACAGCTGGCGAGACAAAGAAAGGATTTTATAAACCTCTCGCTCCCTCATACCCTCGTATACTAGCTGAGTACTCGGTTGCTAGTAGTGTTTTTATGAGCACTTTTGTCGATCGAGTAGCTGAAGAGCGGTTGGTATTTAATGATAATAATGAAGTTATTGGTACCATTTCAATTGCCATCCCTAATTTTAAGCCTCTACTACAGTGGACTGATCCTACCCCTTCTGATCCACAAGAAAAGGAGCTGGTTTGTCCTAGTGTAGAATCCTTATTGTTAAATAATTTTGCTGAGTTCATAGCAATCATATTAACAATTGGCGAAGATGACGAACACCCTAAGAATATCTCGACTCAAGGGTTAATTGATGGCGATATGCGTTTTTATGATATCACCTACATCATGAAAGGCGGCCGATTAAGCGATAGTTTTTTAAAGGCGCCGCCAGAAGTACTCATGCGCATAAAAGGAAGTCAACTAGATAATTTACCTAATTCGCTTCCGGGAACCCATTCGCCAGCTCGTACAATTCCTGCCAATGGTAATGTTACTAAGATTTATAAAAATTTTGCTGAGTTTCAAAAGCTGGCTACTAACCCAGTTCTTCTTACTGAAAATGGTTCTATTTCATTTCAAGAGCAACTATTTGGTGCTTTTCTAAAGCAATTAATTCTTTTTGACCCAGAATTAATACGTGCACGACTTGAACATTATTTTGGTGATACTAAATTTGATTATTCCTGTCTAGATGAAAAGCAAAGAGCCGAATTAAAAAGAGTCCACCCAGCTTACTTTAAGCCAGAATTTGAAGGACAGGAAACTTTTGTTGATCACATGATGAAGGTTTTGTACGATCGTTATCAACAATTGTATAGAGCTGTTGTTTTCTATCCAGGCTGTCCTAAAAATGAAAGTGGTGCCCCAGTTGCTTCTTTCAGCGATTATCTACGCAATAAACCTTCTGCCATTGGGCAGATTATCTCCCAAGTTGATGAGAAAAATAAAAAAATGAAACAAGCTTGGGATTATTATCAAAATGTCTCTGATAAAAAAAATGATGAAGAATTTATCCATATTAAAAAACCTTTAGATATTGATGCTTTTTTATTTAATTCTAATGCTTGGTTTCAGCCAGTAAAAATAGAGCAGAGATATCATCAAGTTTGGCGAGATTCACTCATTTTTTTAATTAAAGATAGTTTATCGCAAGCTAAACAATTAACTAAAGATTTAATTGATGAATTAAGAATTACACCCATAGTTTTACCTCAATCCGATAAAACTACCGTTGCCCTAGATGATACAGAGTTAACTAAAGCAGCTCAACTTTTAGAAGAGAATGATTTAGATATCGAGTCAATTACAGTTGATTGTGATAAAGACAATAGTATCTTGCTAGGCTTAAAAGAGTTAATTAAATTCAGAGAAAGTTTAAAAAAAGCCGCAGTAGATTATTATAAGTTAGAAAGGCATAAACTAACGACAGAAAAAAATCAAGAATTTTGTCGGCTTGTGTCCACTGCCATTGAGAATCATGAGAATAAAATTTACCATTATTTAGCTGGCACACGCTGGTCTAGGAAATTTGGTGAGTTAATGAGTAAGATCTTAAATCTCTATGGAAATTTTAATTTTCAAAGACATCTAAGTTCTGCAGATGCGCCTATTGAAAATAAAGTTAGACATAATTATGAAGAGCTGCTAAAGATTCCTCACACACATGAGGCAGTCGTATCAGAAGCTATTAAAGCTTTATTTGATTGGGTTAATAAATTAGATAAGTTGACTTTCAATGATGCTATATCATCTATTATTGCAGATTGTTATTCAGCAAGCTCATTAAATATTTTATCTAACCGCTATCGCGAAGAACCTGTAACCCAATATTTAAAAGCTAGTACAGATGATAATGCTAATAAATTAGCATTTATCTTAAGTTCTGGAGGGCACTCAAGTACTTCTTTGAATACGCAACTAATCAAACACTTAATGACTTTGTTTGTTTCGAAAACTATAAACTCTTATACCGTTAGTACGATTGAAGATAAGACATTAGGTGCAATAGATGTTAATTTAATTAGTGTTGAGTATGCCTGTGAACGTGGAAACTTTAATGAACATGTTTACACATTGCATGCTATTAAATATGCTAAAGAAGATCCACGTTTTACCCATTTATATTCTAATGATTCGTTAGCTCGCTTTAATAAATGGATGTATAAGTGGGTTGATAATTTAGAGCGCTCAACTTTTGAGGAGATAATTAGAAAAGCATTAAATCAATATCAACCCTATTCTTGGAACTTATTTAGTAAAAGAACCCGTGGCGAAAATATATATCAAGCTCTAAATGGTACAAACCATTCTAATTCAGGTATTCTTGCTAATATCTTTACGCAAGGTGAAATAAAAAGTAGCTCCCTTAATACTATTTTATTTAATTTATTATTGAAAATAATGCAAACAACTATTTCACTCAGTAAAGGGCCTGACGCAGATGCTCAATTGGTCATGAAAGTGGCTATAAATAATGATCATATACAATATTATTTGCAATCATTAGCAAATTATGCAAAAAATCAGACTTATGAAGCGCACCCTGCTTTGACAGGGCAACCTAAACCTATGACAAATTTAGCAGTTTTATAAACCAAAAGAATTAATAGAAGTGTTTACTAAGTTTTGAGTATTAGATTGAATTAAATAATCGAGATCCTTAATAAGCTCTTTTAGTGCTTTAAAATCATTTATATTAGGATTCAATTTAGTTTGCATGTTTTCTAAGGTATTGCTATATAGCTTAATTTCATCGTCCCAATCAAGGCTTTCTGATGCTTGAGCTGCAATAGCTAGTTTATCAGCCGCCTGGTTTAGTAAGGCAGTAAATTTCTCCTTATTAACTTCTTGATAAATTAAATTATTATTTTGAGCTTGCCATTTATCATAAAGAATTTTTACTATTAAAAGGCAAATAGGTAATAGAAGAATAAAACTAGCTAACCATATGAAGGAATTGTTGTCTTGTCTATTAGATATAGAACTTGAATTAGAAGGAAGTGAGGGCTGATTGATAGGGTGGCAAGATTTAAATGTTGTATTTAATTCAATTGCAAGTCTATTATTTGATGGCGCATTAAGTTTAGGCTTTTCTGTTTTGCTAAACAACGTGTTATAAGTTGATGCCTTAAGAGCGAATGACTCTGCTTGAGCAAGTTGATTATTAGAATTTTGCCTATGATGGATATCATTTGTACTTAATGAAAGGTTTACCTTTTTAGGCTTGGCTGGTAAACCCTGAGAAATACGCTGGTGATTTACCCAAGCATGCATGGAATCTATAAGTTGCTCTATTAAATTTTTGACATCGCTAATTAACTTAAGTTGTTCATTATGATTTTTCTGTTGATTTAAATGACTAATAACTTGATTAACTTGAGCAAGTAACTCATTGCTGGCTAAATGCAAATCACTCGGCGTTGTTGAAAAGCGTGCTAGGTTATCTTGATTAACAATAAAATTATCAATCCGAGTTTGTTTACTTTTAACAATTTTATCCCACCAAGTTAAATCTTGTTTCTCTTGAATGTATTTATGGTATGCTTGGGTATTAGCATCTAAAACAAGCAAAATATTCTTTTCTGACCGTTCGATAAACTGTTCGATACCTTGTAATAAATTATACATTTCTTCTCGAAATTGCAGCATTGTAAATACTTCACCTGCTTGATCAAATACTTGTAAAAGCTTATCTAAAATCATTTGAAATCGAACAATTTCTTGTAAGTCAGTAATACTTTCACCATACGCTGCTTTCACCTTGCTAGGTAAACTTTCTATAAACTTAAATTCAGGGCAATTATCTAACGTTTGCTCATTAATACTAACCGGTAAAAGGGTAGGATTTATGGCAAATTCTACTAATGCAGCACGATTAACAGTTGCACAAGATTTTGCAGCTAAGGTAGGAAATTGCGAATTAGCGTCTAATGATTGTTCGCTATTGGCAAAGAGTTCCCAATAAGGATGCGGATTAACAGGCTCTTGGGCTAAGGCAAAATGTAAAATAGTATGACGTAATTCCGCAACTTTATTAAGTTGCAGTTTTACGGCATGAAGGCGTTTTTTTAATTGTTGAGTGATAAGATTATGAATAATTTCAGACTCAATTTTAACCTCAAGACTATAGCGGCAATCTGCTAAGAATAAGCGATCACTTCCTGCAGTAGGAGATACATGTATTTCTATAGCTCGTAAATAGTGTCGTAATAATTGTAATTGTTGGGCAACATAGGTTGGATTATCAACTGTAGCGAGCCGCTTTAATATTTGCACAACATCCAACAAAACATAATTCATAGGTTGATTAAAGTGTTCGGGCGAAAGCTTACTATTACGAATTAGTAAATAATCACCAATGTTACGCATAAGCGTGCTTAATCCTGGCCAATTTAAACGTTGATTATCAATTAGGCCAATATGAAAATCATCCGAACTAAGTTCATGTCGTGGCCGAAACTCATTATTTAGAAACCAGGCATTCTCATTTTCATTAATAAAGGCAACTTCTTTATCCTCTGCAAACCAACTACTACTTGTTTGTAATAACTCTTCATCAAGTCCACTTGTGGAACGTGCTGTAAGTATACGTTGTCTAAATTGTAGTTCACTTGCTAGATAACAGTTTTCATGGTGAAGAGGCCAGCCAAAAAGGCCAAATCTAGATTGAGCAGGCATAGGGCGGTAGGGTAACTTATAGTGTCCTTCATGCATAAGACTCTCCTGATGATCAATTAAAACATGCGGGTTTCCTCTAAATAAATGAGCAGGGTTTATTAAATATTAGTTAAAATGACGCCTCACTCGTTTTTATAGGCAAAAAGTATTCTACAGTGTGATTATTAACACTTATTAACTATCATAAGTTTTAAAACTAATTCTATAATTAATTAGCCATAGATTTTTACTGTTGTAAATGCTTAAGCGAGGTAATCTTGTTGAATAAGTGCTAATTTAATATTAAATTTGTAAAGGAAATTGAGGACTTATATCTATAAAACATGACAAAGTGCTTTTTTTTCCGTTATGATGCTTTATACTTTAATTGATGTTTATTATGCTTACTGATTATTTAAAAACTCTACCTCAATATTTTACACCAAAGCATGCTTTAACTAATTTTGCCGGCCTGCTTGCTGGCGTAAAAATTCCTGTAGTTAAAAATCACTTAATCCGTCGTTTTGTGCAGAAATACGATATAGTTATGAGTGATGCTTGTGAAGAAAATCCCCTTAATTATGCCTGCTTTAATGATTTCTTTATTCGGCAATTAAAACCTGAAAAAAGACCATTAGCAGCAGCTGATATTGTTTCACCTGTTGATGGTGTGATAAGTGAGCTTGGTGAAATTAATAAAGGCCAAATATTACAAGCTAAAGGTCGTTATTATACGGTTGATGAATTTTTAGCTTGTGATAAGGATTTAAGTGATAAGTTTATTGCAGGGCGTTTTGCTACTTTATATCTGTCACCTAGAGATTATCATCGCGTGCATATGCCATTAACAGCAACGCTACTTAATATGGTTTATATTCCAGGCAAGTTATTCTCTGTGCAGCCAACAACGGCACGAGTAGTCCCTAAGCTGTTTGCTCGTAATGAAAGGCTTGTGACATTTTACGATACAGAAGTAGGTTTAATGGCCATGGTTTTAGTTGGCGCGACCATTGTTGGCGCTATTGGAACAAGTTGGCATGGAGAACTTTCGCGTGCTAAAAGGGAGCAGCATTTTGATTATCGCAATAGTCCTAAAATACTCAATAAAGGGGATGAGATGGGCTACTTTAAGTTAGGCTCAACAGTCGTACTACTGTTTGCCAATGGTCAACAAATACACTGGCTTGATACGCTTAAAGCAGGTGATACCATTCAGTATGGGCAAGCTTTAGGTAAAATAACATGAGTTAAGTATAAAAGAGATAAAGGCTCTTTATGACGCTAAGAGGGATCTAAAGATAATTAGAAATAAGTTGGTACCGAGAAGAGGACTCGAACCTCCACGGAGTTGCCTCCACTAGCACCTGAAGCTAGCGTGTCTACCAATTCCACCACCTCGGCATTTATGCAGCGTAAATTACTGAAGATCAATAAAGCTGTCAACCGCTATTCTAACCTTTTTAAAGTATAGTTCTGAATAAATAGTTCTGAACTAAATAATAGAGATTAATCTAAAAGCTGGAACGCTAAATAGCATATCTTATTTTAAAGAGTGTATTTATAATAAATAAGCTAAATATATAACATGTATTATTGGAATAATTTATGATACTGCTTGACTGGCTTAGTAAAGGTATTGATACTTACTTTGCTTGTAAACCACAACCTAAGCCACAGACTGATATAATTAATAAGGCAAGATTAATTGCACATCGTGGTGCACATAATCATAAACAATCTTGTCTAGAAAATACAGATGCTGCTTTTGCGAAAGCACTTGCCCTTGGTTGTTGGGGGATCGAATTTGATGTACGAGCAACAGCTGATCAAAAATTCATTGTTAATCATGATCCTAACTTAAGGCGATTATGGAATAAGAATTTAACAATTAGTACTTTAACCTTAAATGAACTTAGGCAAGAAGTGCCTTTAGTACCGACGCTTACGGAAGTAATTGAGAAGTACGGTAAAAAAATGCATTTGTTTATTGAAATAAAAGCACCTTTTTTTGAGGTAGAATCGCTTGTTCAAACGTTAGAACCGCTTACGCCGATTCAAGATTATCATTTGCTTGCTTTAAATGAATCTATATTTAGTCTAATTGACCGCACTTTTCCCAAAGAGTCTCTCTTATTAGTTCCTCTGCATAATAATGTTGCTCATTTCTGCAATTTAAGCATACAAAAGGGATACGGCGGCGTTCTGCCACATTACTTATTGTTAAGACAAGCACAAATTAATAATTTACGTAAAGCGCGTCAGCAAGTAGGGGTAGGATTTATCGATTCAAGAAATTGCTTATATCGTGAATTAAATCGAGATATAGAGTGGATTTTTAGTAATAATGTTGAGCGAATAAGTTATTACTTACATGAATTAAAACAAAGTAGAGCTTAATAGAATAATCGATTAGGTTAAGTTTTTCTTAACCTACTCACACCTAAGATATATAAATTTTTTAACGTGGCGCTATCATTTCCTCAGGTTTAACATATTCTTTAAATTGTTCTGCAGTCAGAAAGCCAAGTTTTACAGCTGCATCGAGTAAGGAAATATTCTCATGATGAGCGGTTTTTGCAATTTTTGCAGCTTTATCATAACCAATATGCTGATTTAAAGCGGTAACCAACATTAAAGAGTTTTGTAGATAATAATTAATTTTGTCCTGATTAGCAGCCAGCCCTTCTATACAAAATTCTCTAAACGATCGGCAAGTACCTTCTAAAAGGTTTACAGAATGTAAGAAATTAAAAATAATGACTGGTTTAAAGACATTGAGTTCGAAATTACCTTGGCTACCTGCAATACCAACGGCAGTATCATTACCAAGTACTTGCGCACAGACCATGGTCATCGCTTCACATTGGGTGGGATTGACTTTGCCTGGCATAATAGAAGAGCCAGGTTCATTTTCTGGTAAAATTAATTCACCAATACCACAGCGCGGACCTGAGCCAAGCCAGCGAACATCATTGGCTATTTTCATTAATGCACAGGCAAGCGTTTTTAACGTACTATGCGCTACAACAAGAGGCTCGTGAGATGCTAAAGCCGCAAATTTATTAGGTGCAGAAATAAAGGGAAGACCTGTGATAGTTGCAATATGAGCTGCAACTTTAGTGGCAAATTCCGGATGAGTATTAAGTCCTGTTCCTACTGCTGTGCCTCCAATGGCTAGTTCGAATAACTGAGGTAAAACATTTTCAATCCAGTGCAGACAGTCATTTAATTGAGCAACGTAACCAGAAAATTCTTGGCCTAGAGTAAGTGGGACTGCATCTTGTAAATGAGTGCGGCCAATTTTTACAATATCCTTAAACTCCTCTTGCTTGTGAGCTAAGGCATCGCGTAGGCGGCGGACTTCTGGTAATAAATTATGATAAACAGCTAGGGCTGCTGCGATATGCATGGCGGTTGGAAATGTATCATTAGAAGATTGTGACATATTAACCATATCATTTGGATGAATAGGTGTTTTACTACCTAAAACTCCCCCTGCTAATTCAATTGCTCGATTTGCAATAACTTCATTGACATTCATATTGGACTGAGTCCCACTTCCCGTTTGCCAAACGTGAAGAGGAAAATGCTCATCTAGCAGACCTTGGCTGACTTCTTCTGCTGCTTGAATAATCAGTTTGGCTTTATCTGCAGACAGTTTTCCTAAGTCAACATTGGTAAGTGCTGCTGCTTTTTTTAAAATGCCAAAGGCATGAATCACTTCTATAGGCATAATATCACGACCAATATTAAAGTGATGAAGTGATCGTTCAGTTTGTGCTCCCCAGTAGCGATCAGAGGGGACAGCAATCTCGCCCATACTATCGGATTCTAAACGGGTGGTGTTCATATAATTAATTCTCCCATAAAGCATTGGCGCTTTGCAGAGCTTTTGTTTTAGCGCCATTTAAGAATGACAATAAGTGGGCTCAAGGTAATGGGTAAGCCTTAATTTGTCAAATAGGTATTTTAATTATAATTATAGCTTCGTCTACTAATCTTTATACAGCGTTGCAAGTTCACGCAGCTTCAGTCATGTATTCCCTATACATGCCTTCGCCTCAATCACTTGCGCCTTGTCTAAAGCTGAGTGTACAAGGCTATACGAACATAAAAATTAATCTTTATTAATTAAACTAAACAAATTCAATTTAAAACAAACATCATGATGGTTGGGTTAAATTATATTAATATAAGCTTACTTGTGAGTAGCTTAGTTAAATATCAACTTAAAATAGGTAGAAGATAAATTGTGATCATGACGCTCGATAATCTTGCAGCAGAACAAGTTAAGCAGTGTATTGATACGCTTGAAAATGTATTTAAAGAACATCTTTTAGGTGTCTATTTATATGGGTCGGCTATCGTTGGTGGCTTACAGAAATATAGCGATATTGATTTATTTGTTGTTGCAAGCCGTTCTACTACTGCGGTAAATAAAGCCAAATTAATTACCGAATTACTGAAAATCTCAGGTATTTATCTAAAAAGCACCAAGCGCTCTATTGAGATAACGATTGTTGTAAAATCTGACGTGAATCCATGGCGCTATCCACCCCTTTTTGATTTTCAATATGGTGAATGGTTACGAGAAGAGTTTGAATCTGGTAATAATGAGCCCTGGCTAACAAAAGAAATGCCTGATTTAGCTTTAATTATTACACAAGTTCTATTAGCCAGTACAACGTTGCTTGGGCCTCATCCAACTCAATTACTACCTTTTATCCCTTATTCAGATATTATTAGAGCTAGTTTAGAAGCCTTAGATATTTTAATTGCTGATCTTAATCATGATACAAGAAATGTTTTGTTAACCTTAGCCCGTATTTGGTGTATGGTAAAAACCGATACAATTCGCTCGAAACCCGATGCAGCTATGTGGGCTATCCACCATCTACCTAAACTATATAAGTCTGTCATGTGGCGAGCTAGAACAGTTTGCTTAGGACAAGAGAAGGAATATTGGATTGATATCGAATCGTTAGTTAAGCCTTGTGCTGATAAAATAGTCAGTAATATTAGGCAACATATCTCTCTATTAACAGATGATAACTATAAATCCATTAAAATTATTAAATAATTAAGATTAATGAAGAAAAGGGATTACATTTAATGACTTCATTTTCAATAGCATTATTAAGTAGGTTAACGTGTGAGAAAAATACGCATTTATCAAGCTGGTGAATATGATATAGGTCAGCAGATTGAACTAAGTAGTGAAGCAGGCCAGCACGTGGGTGTTGTCTTACGTATGCAGCCAGATGAACGTTTAACTTTATTCTGTGGTAATAATCACGAATTTAATGCTGAAATTGTAAGTGTCCATAAGAAAAAAGTTGTGGTGAAAATTTTATCTAGTCAGGAAGTCAATCGTGAATCCCCCTGCTCAATTCACCTGGCTCAAGCTGTTTCTAAAGGAGAGCGTATGGAAGTAGTGGTGCAAAAAGCTGTTGAGTTAGGCGTAGCAAGCATTACTCCGCTTGTTACCGAACATTGTGCAGTAAAAGTTGATTCAGGACGGTTTGAAAAGAAACGCCTACAGTGGCAAGCAATCGCTATTGCTGCTTGTGAGCAGTCGGGAAGAAATAAAATACCTAAAATTAACCCCATTATTTCTCTGCAACAATATTTAAGGCAGCCCTTACCTAAGCTAAATCTTGTCCTTACGCCTGACGCCAGTCAAAGCTTAAAAAGCTTAGAGCAAAAAATAGCTGAGATTGGGCTTATTATTGGGCCTGAAGGTGGATTAAGTGCCACTGAGCTAAATTGCCTTATTAATCAGCAATTTCTTCCAATAAGTTTAGGTCCTCGCATTCTGCGTACGGAAACTGCAGCAATTGTTGCATTAAGTGTGTTGCAAGCGGTTTGTGGTGATCTATAATGGTTAACAGCAACTTTAATTTAGCGAGGTCTTTCTTATGAGTGATAATATTAAAACTGTTACAGATGCAAACTTTGATCAAGAGGTTCTTAAATCAAGCAAACCTGTTCTCGTTGATTTTTGGGCAGAATGGTGTGGACCTTGCCGTGCTTTGACACCAATATTAGAAGAAGTCGCTGCCAATCATAGTGAAAACGTTACCTTTGCTAAACTAAATATTGATGAAAACCCTAGAATGCCTTCCCAATATGGCGTTATGAGTATACCGACTCTTATTCTTTTTAAGAATGGTCAAGTTGAAGCAGTTAAAATGGGACTTTTATCTAAGTCGCAATTAAGTGCGTTTATTGAAAGCAATAGTTAATCGTTTAGTCAATTGAATTGTTCCCGTTTAAATTAAGACGGGAATAATTTATCAATCTATCTATAAGATTCCTCACTTATTTTATTTAATTTCAATAGATTAAATTCTAATTTTCTTGATTTTCTGTAAATAATTATGCTCTAAAAATAATGCTAATGTATAAGTAAAGGTTAATTTTTAATTGACGCAGATTAAACATCCGTGTAGTTTTTACGCACTTTGTTAACGCTGAATTAAAGGAGTAACATGCTTTTTGACTTAAAGAAATTTAAATTACTTTGTGTGTTGCTGGTTGTGATTTCATTTCCACTGTTGGCTGGCCAATATATCCCAACCGAAATTAAATCAATCAGTTATGCGCTTAGTCTAAGTATGAAGACGATACTTGAATTTTTCATGCCCTTTATTATTTTTAGTTTCGTTTTTTCTTGTCTGGCTAATCTACAAAAGGGTGCAGTCTTTTTCGTCTGTTTATTAATTACTTGTGTATTTATCTCAAATTTTACGGCTTTACTGGTTGGATATTCTGCCGGATGTGTAGGGCTTGATCTTTTTCATTTTAAAGCTCAAGCTACAACAACAGCTACTCAATTATTACCGGCCTGGCAGCTACACTTAAAAAAGCTAGTTCCTAATGATATTGCACTTATAATTGGATTTTTCACAGGTATTTTCTTTTCACTTTGGCCAACATCTTGGTCTAGGCAAATGGGAATAGTATTAAATAAAATAGCCAACAACTTCTTAAAGAAGATATTTATTCCATTATTACCTGTGTTTATTTTAGGATTTTTATTTAAATTGGAGTATGAGCAAGTTTTACATACTTCTTTGCATCTATACGGTCCAATACTGATTTTAATTATAGCCACCCAATGGCTTTATTTAGGTTTTTGGTATCTTATAGCTAGCCAAGGTAGACTTAAGCAATTTCTTTTCTATTTAAAAAATATTTTACCAGCTACTTTAACAGGCCTAAGTACAATTTCTAGCGCTGCAGCAATGCCAGTTTTATTGTTGTCAACAGAGAAAAATCTTAATGTCGAGAAAGCTAGGATGCTTGTACCTGCCATCATTAATATTCACACCATTGGTAGTGCTATTGGTATACCTATTTTGGCTCTAGCCACTCTATCAACCTTTCATCTACCATTACCTTCCTTACAAACCTTTATTATCTTTGCATTTTATACAGCACTAGCAAAGTATGCAGTTGCTGCAGTACCTGGAGGCGTTATTATTGTAGTAGCGCCTATTTTAGAAGCGCATTTAGGATTTTCAAATGAAATGACTGGGTTAATTACGGCCATCTATTTGCTATGTGATCCGTTTGGGACCGCTGCAAACGTGACTGGTAATGGCGTATTTCCTATTTTATTTACCAAATTTTATGAAAAGGTTAGTAATATTAAGTTACCAACTGCTCTAGGCGCACGAAAAACATTAGTATTAACCAAAAATTAATAAATACAAAAGTAGTACTTTAGTTTGTCATTCTACCGTAGGTTATCCTGCGGTAGCCATCTAAACAGTAAATTAACTTAGTTATTGAAATTTTAATTCTTTAATAAAGAATTTAAAATTATATTTAGTTTTAATTTAAGGTGATAGACAACATTGAATGCTAAAGAGCACCATTATCAAGATTTAATTACACTTTTTAATACGTGTTTCGCACAAAAGTATAATACACAATTGGTAAAGGGTATTGATGAACCTCTTTATCTCCCTGCTGATAAAAATCGTTCTTTTCATGCCATTTATTTTGCACATGGATTTTTTAGTAGTGCTCTACATGAATGCGCTCATTGGTTAATTGCAGGCAAAGCGCGGCGAAAATTAATAGATTACGGTTATTGGTATATCCCAGACGGCCGTACACCTGAAGAACAAGCGCTCTTTCAGCAAGTTGAAGTTAAACCACAAGCGCTTGAGTGGATTTTATCAGTGGCGACTGGTTATCAATTTCAATTTAGTATTGATAATTTAAATGGTAGCCCTGTTGATATGGATGCTTTTAAACAAGCAGTTTACGAGCAGGTCATTAATTATTGCAATCACGGTTTATCTAAGCGAGCAAATCTCTTTCGTTTATGTTTGTGTCATTTTTATCAAACGCCTTTAGAACTTAGTTGTCAGCAATTTACACTTATTTAGTAAGGGAAAAGGGGATAAAAATAATTGTTAATCTGAACCTCCCATACAAATTTAACGAGTTTACTTTGTTAAAATCTTTAGCTGAAATAGATTTATTTTCTAAAGAATTTTCTCTAAAAAAATACTGCTCTGAATCAAGTTTTTCTTTAAGTAAGTTTAGAAATTTCTCTTTTTTCTAAAGAAACAACATGATGCAATGTATCTTGGACTGCTTATGTCAAGCTGCTTGAGCGAACCAATTTCAATTAGCTTAACTAATTATTGTGTTACTTATGAAAAAATTGCTTATTTATGCGGATTCGACAAATTTTTCTATATAAAATAGAAAAGTAATGTAAATAACTGGATCTAATTTAAAAGCTGTGTTAGGCTAAATATGTGGCCGTTTCCAACAGGTCGGCAATTTCAAGTTACCTCTTTATTGATATTCCTGCTAAATAGGCCAATACATTTGGTAACTAGCATTGGCAATGAAGCCTGTTGACGACAACTTTCCACGTTGATCTTCCTAATTAAATTATCTCGGAATCCCATTTCGTTTAAACAGACAATACATCAAGTGAGTAGTATGAATCTTAGAGAACTTAAGCAATTACCTATTGCCGATCTTGTTAACATAGCTCAGGAAATGGGAGTTGAAAATACTTCCAGCAAACGTAAACAAGATATTTTATTTGCAATTCTAAAAGCACACGCTAGTAAAGGTGAGGACATTCTAGGTGGAGGTGTTTTAGAAGTATTACCTGATGGTTTTGGTTTTTTACGTTCTGAAGACGACTCGTACTTAGCTGGCCCTGATGATACTTATGTATCGCCTAGTCAAATCCGCCGCTTTGGGCTTAGAACCGGTGATACAGTTTATGGCAAAATTCGCCCGCCAAAAGATAATGAACGTTATTTTGCTTTATTAAAAGTTGATCAAATAAATTTTGATGCACCAGACAGTACAAAACGCAAAATATTATTTGAAAATTTAACGCCTCTTTTTGCAAATCAACGCTTAGTTATGGAGCAAGGTAATGGCAGCTCCGAGGATTTAACCGCCCGTGTAGTTGACTTGTGCGCTCCTTTTGGCCGTGGCCAACGGGGATTAATTGTTTCACCACCAAAAGCTGGTAAAACATTAATGCTACAAAATTTAGCACATTCTATTGAAAAGAGTTATCCGGATTGTCACTTAATTGTATTGTTGATTGACGAGCGCCCAGAAGAGGTCACTGAAATGCAGCGCTCTGTTAAAGGTGAAGTTGTTGCCAGTACGTTTGATGAGCCTGCTAATCGACATGTTCAAGTGGCAGAAATGGTTATTGAAAAAGCGAAACGCTTAGTTGAACATAAACGTGATGTTGTCATTTTACTTGATTCTATAACTCGTTTAGCGCGGGCTTATAATACTGTTATTCCCTCATCAGGTAAGGTCTTAACAGGTGGTGTCGATGCTAATGCTTTACAAAGACCAAAACGACTTTACGGTGCTGCACGTAATATTGAAGAAGGTGGCAGCTTAACAATTATTGCTACGGCTCTAGTTGATACCGGCTCTAAAATGGACGAGGTTATTTACGAAGAATTTAAGGGTACGGGTAATATGGAAATTCATTTAAGCCGTAATATTGCTGAGCGTCGTGTTTTCCCTGCAATTAATATTAATCGTTCAGGAACGCGTCGTGAAGATCTCTTATTAAGCCCTGAAGAGTTACAACGTACATGGATTTTACGCAAGATTCTCCAATCTATGGATGAGTGTGATGCCATTGAATTCTTGCTCGAGAGAATGAAAAATCATAAAACG
Organism: Legionella pelazae; assembly: GCF_052527395.1. Taxonomy (NCBI): domain Bacteria; kingdom Pseudomonadati; phylum Pseudomonadota; class Gammaproteobacteria; order Legionellales; family Legionellaceae; genus Legionella; species Legionella pelazae. Next base: position 8,938 of record NZ_JBNVZS010000007.1, on the reverse strand, counting down.
AATGCCGAATTCTTTGAAGCAATGAAACGCCAAGAATAACGGACTATTATTTAAGCCAAGGAGTTTCCTTGGCATTTTATTAATACATTATCGACGTTGCAGTTAGTTCAAAGATTGGCCAACTGCTTGCTCAATAAATAACCTTTTTAGAGGTGTAAACTGATTACAAAAGGTTAAGCCAACTTGACGAAGGGTAGCGATTGGCGGTAGAGGATTTGCAAATAAGGTTTTTAATCCACCCATTAACGCAATGACTTGCCACACAGCGTATTTTCTCTGTCTCTGATAAGCAGTTAATATTTTGGCCGAGAAGTTTTTACTGGTACTTTTATCTAGATAATTTAACCAAGTAGTAATGTCTGCTAAACCTACATTTAATCCTAAGCCAGCTAAAGGATGAATGGTATGCGCAGCATCGCCTAATAATAGCCAGTTTTTACCTACATATTGCTTGGCATGACGCATAATTAGTGGGAATTGATGCCGCTCGCTAACAACATTCACCTGTCCTAATTTATAAGCAAACGCTTTGCTAAGTATTTCGTTAAAAGTATCATTTTCTAAAGCTATTAATTGATTAACGTGCTGTGGCGTTGTTGACCAAACAATAGAACATAAATTTTTATCAATTAAAGGTAAAAAGGCGAGCGGGCCATCTGGATTAAATACTTGATAGGCTGTCTGTTGATGTGGTTTCTCGGTTTGTACTGTTGTAACTAAGGCATGTTGGTGGTAAGGCCAGCTTGTAACACGAGCTCCTAGCATCTTACGAATAGGTGAATTGGCGCCATCAGTCACTAATAGTAATTTGCTTTGCCATATTTCCTCATTACTTGTAAGCGTAATCAGTTGTGATTTGCTATTTACTTGCGTAATTTTATGCCTAGGAAATAAAGTTACCATTTGCTCTATAGCTAAGCGCTGTAATAGTGCATTTTTAATAGCAGTTTCTTCTATAATAGTTCCTAAATTAGGGCTAGCAATTAGACGCGCATCAAACTCAATATAAGCTAATGTGGCTGCATCCCAGACATACATATGCTGATAAGGTGAAACTCGCGTTTGATCAATTAATTCCCAAGTGCCTAATTGTTTAAGTAAATGTTGTGAAGCGTGATTAATGGCATAAACACGTAAATCTGATTTTGCTAATGATTTTATTTCTAAATCGCCTGCGTCAAGGAGAGCTACTGAAAAATTACGTTGTGCCATAGCTAGAGCAGCAGTCAAACCAATAACGCCTCCGCCAGCGACAATGACATCAAATTGATGTGACTTCATTCTACCCCCAGGTTATAAATCAATACCACATACTAAATCAGGAACAGTTCCTGCAAAACCACGTGCATGATGTGTAAGAAGCTTCTTTAACAGATTACTATTGTCAAATACGGATAAACCAACGCTACGTAAAAAGCCTAGCCCAGGTAATTTAGACGTAAATAGCTCGACAAGGTCATTAGTTGCTCGGGTAATAATTTGCTGGTCGTATTGACGCATGGCTTGATACTTGGCCAACATCTCAGAAGTTAATCCATATTGAACAATACATTGAGCTAAAGCTGCTATATCTCGTAAACTTAAGTTAAAACCTTGGCCAGCTACCGGATGTAGTGTGTGGGCGGCATTGCCAATAAAAACTAAGGGCCACACAATAGTATTAGGCATAATAACTTGTTTTAAGGGATAAAGTACTCGCTGACCTACTTTTTTAAATCGTCCTAGTTTATAGCCAAAAACTTGTTGTAAATGGGTTAAAAATGCAGAATCAGTAAGATTGCTAATGCGACTGGCTTCATTAGGATTTAATGCCCAGACCATTGACATACGCTGTTTGGTAATAGGCAATAAAGCTAATGGCCCAGATTGAGTAAAGCGCTCATAAGCATCATTTGTATGAGGACGGGCTAAACCAATATTAGACACAATAGCTTGTTGTAAATAGTCTTTAATTTTAATTTCCTGTTCAAGATCCGCCAGTTGCCGTATTTTTGATTGGGAGCCATCTGCTGCAACAATAAGCTTTGCCTTAATTAATAATTGTTCATTATTGTAATGAATTGTGACTGTCGGAGTTGATTTATTAAGACTCATTAATTCTGCTGGTGCAAAAACAGAACTGTGTTTTATCACTTGGTAAAAGGCCTGATTAATATGTTGCATTTCAATAACATAACCTAAAGGCTGATTATCTTTGCGGTTTAATTGAGCTTTACCGAAACGTCCTTGCTCAGAAATATAAATTTTATGAATAGGGGTTACTTCTTGCTCAAGAAGTGGCCAGATTTTAAGTGTTTGTAATATGTGCATACTAGCAGGTGATAATGCAAGCGTACGAGCATCAAAGTTAGGTTGAACTTTGTCTGAAAAAGGCGAGGCTTCAATGAGTAAACAGTCAAAGCCTTTATTAGTTAAGGCTATGTGTAATGCAGCACCAGCAAGCCCACCACCAATAATTAAAATATCAACTTGTTTTTCATTCACGCATTAATGCCTCAATATCGCTGATGTCAACGGGAAGCGCGCCAGTTAAGTTATAATGGCCAGTTTTAGTTACTAAAATATCATCTTCAATTCTAACGCCAATATTCCACCATTTTTTATCAACATTAGGAAGATTAGCGCTAATATAAAGGCCAGGCTCAACAGTTAATACTATGCCAGGCTCCAATAAGCGCCATTCATTATCCACTTTATATGAACCACTATCATGAACATCTAAGCCTAACCAATGCCCTGAATTATGCATATAAAATTGCTTATAGGCACCTTCAGCGATTAATGTTTTTACATTACCGTGTAAGATGCCTAAGTTACATAGTCCTTCTGTTAAAATAGCAACCATTGTTTCTTGAATTGTTGGCCAAGCTATACCTGGTTTAATACAGGCAATGCCAGCTTTCTGTGCTTTTAACACTAATTCATAAATTGCTCGTTGGGGTTCACTAAATCGTCCATTAATTGGAAATGTTCGCGTAATATCTGAAGCATAATTTTCAAATTCACAACCTGCATCAATTAAAACTAAATCACCCGATTTGAGAGACTGATTATTTTGGGTATAGTGCAAGACACACGTATTTGCACCACTTCCTACAATAGGCACATAAGCTACGCTATGGGAACCTTGACGAGTAAATTCATAAAGTAATTCTGCTTCAAGTTGATATTCATTTTCTAATAGGCAGCAAACTTGCATAGCTCGTTTATGAGCAGCAATAGAAATTTCAGCAGCTTTCTGCATGACAGTAATTTCAGCATCACTTTTAAATAAGCGCATCTCACTAATTAAAGGTTCAATATCATATAAACCATTTGGCGGCTTTATACCGCGTCTAACTTGCGTTTTTAATTCCTTTATAGCATGTATAATCATACCGTCTAAGATTTTGTTATGGCCGATTTCATAATAGAGAGAAGTTTTGTTAGCTATTAGCTCTGGTAATTTGGCTTTAAAAGTCTCTATAGGAAATGCTTCATCCATATTTAAGTATTGACAGGCCCCATCTTGACCTAATCGTTTTCCAGTCCATTGCTCTTCTTCTGGATGGCGGGATTGATTAAACAGATAACTCTTACCAGGTTGACCTGCAAACAAAATTAGCATGGCGTTAGGCTCATTAAATCCCGTAAGATAGTAAAAATTACTGGCTTGCCGAAAGCGATAATGTGTATCGCCATTACGAAAAATTTCTTGAGCGGATGCAATAATAGCCACAGCACCTTCAGGCAGTTGCTGGGTAAGTTTGTATCGACGTTGTTGATATTCCTCTTGAGTTATCATTAAAATTCCTTCAATGTTTGGCGCTTTCATCTGTAAAATGCAGATTATGCAAATCTTCACTCAAGCGCAAGACAGCCATACGAGTATATTCACTAATCTCCACTAGTGCTTTTTCATCCTCTTCACTAACATCAACACTATCATAATCGAGTTGGGCAAATTCAACGATATACTGTAATGCTTCACGTGAATCCTCTTCATCAAGAAGTTCATAATTAACGCCAGATAAAGTAATGCCTTGGGTAAAGCCTTCACACCATTGACTAAAAGCCTGAGCTCTATCTATCAGTGGGGATTCCTCATCAGGTAAAAGTAGTTGAAAGGTAAAATCAAGGTTTGTAATCTGTTGCTGGGTTATTGTATAAGTATCAAAAATTGCCATAGCAGCTGCGCGGGTAAATTCATCTTTTTTATTTTGTAGGATTAAAGCTTGCAGATAACTCTCAGCCTTTTGAGTTGCGCCAGCACAAAGATAACCACAGATAATACCATGCAATTCACTACTTGATATGGGTAAAGAAAGAATTGCTACTTTATTAACAAATTCTTGATAAGTGGGCAAACGAGCAAGATTAGTCTCTGCTGACATATTGATACTCTTAAAATAAATGACTAATAATAGCTTAATTGTCGGAACAAGCCAAAATTGTTACTATTTAAAGAATAGCATTTGCTCTCAGTACAGGACAAAAATTGAAAAAAGGCTAATAGACTGTTTCTCTACGTGATATTTTGCAGCCTGTCCGCGGGATCCGGCGATGTAGCTAGAATTATTGTATTAATAATAACTTGCTTAATGAATTAAAAATAACTGCGCTAAGGTGCTTATGGTAAACAGCTTAAGGCGAAAAAATATGACAACGTCAAAAACTTGTACGATAAAATTATTAAATAAAACCTATGATATTAAATGCCCTGAAAATGAAGTTGATAATCTACAGCTGGCTGCAGCTAAGCTAAATGAGCAATTAGTACAGAATAAAAAAAAATTCAAACAGCTAGATGATTTTCAAAATTTAGTTTTGGCTTCTCTACATATAAGCCATGAGCTTATTGCCTGCCAGAAACAGCAGGAGCAGCAAAGACATCAAGTCACTCAATTTATCAATTCCTTGGAAAATAAAATAAATCAAGTGGTCAATGGGAATCCTTTTGTTGAAGCAAAAACAGATTGAAGTGCATTTTTACAGTTTACAATCAAGTTAAGTGATTTAAAAACGTTCAAATCACTATAATTTATTTTGCTCTAAGGTATAATAAAATGCGCACTTCTTTTCTATTTTTTAACTGTTGATTTAATGGTCATGTGTTTAAGTCGGTGCTATACTCCATTTAACCGACAGTAGCTAGATTTATGAACCAATGCACATATCTAGGGAAGCATCCTGCAGTTAGCGTTGAGCAAGCCCACCTTGGAGTGGGAAGCCTGAACTAACTCATCCGCTACCCACCTGAACCTAAGGGTTCAAATCTCATGCTGTCGGCTACCTAACTATCAAAATTCTTTAATTGATCTTTGTAAGCTAATAATTGATCTCGTACTTTTGCTGCTAACTCAAATTCCATATTTTTTGCATGCGCATACATTTGTTTTTCAAGTTGCTTTATTTGTTTAGCTAATTGCTCGGGTGTCAAAGATTTATAAGCTGGCTGACGCTCAGCAACTTGATTTTTACGCTTGCCACCGCTATAAGCGCCCTCCATAATGTCTTGAACGGCTTTATTAATACCTTGAGGCGTAATACCATGCAGAAGATTAAAAACAATTTGTTTATCACGGCGCCTTTTTGTCTCATCCAGGGCACGCTGGATTGACCCTGTAATTCGATCAGCATATAAAATAGCACGTCCTTTAATATTACGAGCGGCACGACCAATAGTTTGAATTAATGACCGATCAGAACGCAGAAAACCTTCCTTATCAGCATCTAAAATAGCGACCAAAGCTACTTCGGGCATATCTAGGCCTTCCCGTAGTAAATTAATACCAACTAAAACATCAAATTCACCTAAACGTAGGTCACGAATAATCTCGACACGTTCAACTGTATCAATATCAGCATGCAAATAACGTACTTTTACACCATGCTCGCTTAAATAATCAGTTAAATCCTCAGCCATGCGTTTAGTTAACGTTGTAACTAAAACGCGATAACCTTGTTTAACGACAAGATTGATTTCAGAAAGCAAGTCATCAACCTGATTTTGTACAGGCCGGATTATAACTTCTGGATCAACAAGCCCTGTAGGCCTTACCACCTGTTCAGCTACATTATCAGCATACTGCATTTCATAAGGGCCTGGGGTTGCAGAAACATAAATAGTTTGGGGTGAGCGCGCCTCAAATTCTTCAAAACGTAGTGGCCTATTATCCAATGCTGAAGGAAGACGGAATCCGTAATTAACTAAGGTTTCTTTACGCGAACGATCGCCTCGATACATACCGCCAATCTGCGGCACTGTCACATGCGACTCATCAATAATTAATAAGGCCTCTGGCGGCAAGTAATCAAAAAGAGTAGGTGGTGCCTCACCTTGTTGTCGTCCTGATAAGTAGCGAGAGTAATTTTCTATGCCCGAACAATAGCCAAGTTCCAACATCATTTCGATATCAAAACAAGTACGCTGTTGCAGCCGTTGTGCCTCTACCAACTTATTTTGCGCGGTAAATTGATTAACACACTCACGTAATTCTTCTTTTACCAATTCAACTGTTTGCAATAATTTATCGCGCGGGGTTACATAATGGGTTTTCGGAAATACGGTAACGCGGGGTAAACGTTGAATTACCTCGCCTGTTAGTGGATCAAAGCTTGCTAAATTTTCTACATAATCATCAAATAATTCAATACGAATAGCTTCTTTTTCAGCGTCAGCAGGAAATACATCAATGACATCGCCATTGACTCTAAATTGACCTCGCTCTAAGAAATGCAGATTACGGGTGTATTGCATTTCAGCAAGGCGCCGTAAAATTTTACGCTGGTCACATTGTTCTCCACGGGATAGATGTAATAACATACGCAAATAAGAATCAGGATCGCCTAAACCATAAATGGCTGAAACAGTAGCAACAATGATTGCATCTTTGCGTTCAATTAAAGCCTTTGTGGCTGATAAGCGCATTTGTTCAATATGCTCATTGATAGAGGCATCCTTTTCAATAAACATATCAGAGGAGGGAACATAAGCTTCGGGCTGATAATAATCATAATAAGATACAAAGTATTCTACGGCATTATCAGGAAAAAACGCTTTAAATTCACCATAAAGTTGCGCTGCTAATGTTTTATTAGGCGCCATGATCAAAGTGGGTCGTTTCATTGCTTGGATAACATGGGCAATCGTAAACGTCTTACCTGAGCCGGTTACACCTAAAAGGATTTGGCGAGCTAAGCCCGATTTTAGACCATCAATTAAGGAGTTAATCGCTGTAGGCTGATCACCTGCTGGTTTATAATTCGAATAAATTTTAAATACATTTTTCATTTCAACAATAACCTAATTTGATTTAAAACTGCAAAAATCAATTTAAACAGGAGCTTTAATATGTACATTGCACTAGCTAATCGTGTGCAGCAAGTAAAACCATCCCCTACCTTAGCTGTAGCAGCAAAAGCCACTCAAATGCAAGCTCAAGGGCTTGATATTGTTAATTTAGGAACAGGCGAGCCAGATTTTGATACACCAAAGCATATTAAAGAAGCTGCCGTTGCTGCTATTGCTGCTGGGTTTACTAAATACACAGCAGTTGATGGTATACCTGAATTAAAACAAGCTATTCGCGATAAATTTAAGCGAGATAACGGTCTTGATTATCAGTTAAATCAGATCCTTGTTTCCGTCGGCGGTAAGCAGAGTATTTATAATCTTTGCCAAGCTCTTATTAATGACGGTGATGAAGTTATTATTCCGGCGCCTTATTGGGTATCTTACCCTGATATCGTTTTATTAGCTGGTGGTACACCCGTTATTATACCGTCTACGCCAACAAATCGCTATAAAATTACACCTAATCAGCTCAAAGAGGCAATCACCCCTAAAACTAAGCTGTTATTCCTAAATAGTCCTTCTAACCCATCTGGCGTAGCTTATAGTATAGCCGAATTACAAGCACTTGCTGAGATTTTGCAAAAGCATCCGCAAGTCCTTATTGCTACAGATGATATGTATGAACATATTATGTGGTCACAACCTTTTGCTAATATCTTAAATGTATGTCCTGAGCTTTATGAGCGTACCATCGTTCTTAATGGTGTTTCTAAAGCTTATGCAATGACCGGTTGGCGCATTGGCTATGCTGCAGGACCTGCGTCTCTTATCAATGCGATGAAAACTATTCAATCTCAGGCAACCTCTAATCCCTGCTCTATTGCGCAACGAGCAGCAGTTGCTGCCCTAAATGGTGGTCTGGAAACCGTACAGGAGATGGTTTTAGCGTTTAAAAAACGCCATGATTATGTTGTTGATCGACTTTATAATATGAGTGGGATTGAAGTTATTCCTGCTGATGGTACTTTCTATATTTTTCCTAATGTGCAAGAAATTATCACGAGAAGAGGCTTTACTAATGATATAGAGTTTGCAGAAAAATTATTACAAGAGCAAGGTGTGGCATTAGTACCAGGATCTGCCTTCGGTAATGAAGGTTGTATCCGGTTGTCTTTTGCAACCAGTTTAGAAATGCTACAAAAGGCCATGGATCGTTTGCAGCAATTTTGTCAAAAGTAAAAAAAATTTAAAATACGTTATAATACTATTGACCCACAAGCGGAATCGATTTAAGATTCCGCCTCATTCCCCGGTAGCTCAGTCGGTAGAGCGGATGACTGTTAATCATTAGGTCGGCGGTTCGAGCCCGTCCCGGGGAGCCATATTTTATATGGCTCCTATTAAAATTGGGTCTTCCCCATTTTAGGGGGCATTAATCAAGAACACAAAACTTTAACTCTTAACCTATAATTTTCAAAATTTCTAAAGCCATAAGCACGCTGTTGAATGAGCTTCATCTTACGATGGAAGCCTTCAGTGATGCCGTTATTTTTAGTAAAGCGCCACATTCTAACGATTTCTTCCCGCCATTTAAATAACGTATTGCCTAATGTTTTAAGTGATTGAAAAGCACTTAGCTTTAGCTCTTTGACCATGTCTAAA
>NZ_JBNVZS010000006.1:0-191188 GCF_052527395.1 Legionella pelazae | reverse complement strand
TTAGTTAATTTATTATCTTCTACATTACCCGTGTTTACAGTTGTCTTAGGTTCAAGTAACAGCACATGTACCTCTTCTTTAGCCATGGGACGATGCATAACTCCTTTAGGAATAATTACAAATTCTCCTTCATTAAGTTGAAGCTCTTTTTCTTTAAGCTGAATCACTAATTGCCCTTTTATAACCAAGAATAACTCGTCTTCATTTTCATGGGTATGCCAAACAAATTCTCCTTTAAATTTGGCTAGTTTTACATAGGAATCATTTATTTCCCCAGCAATTTTAGGTGACCAATAGTCATTAAATAGTTCAAATTTTTCCTTAAGATTTATCTTTTGCATAAAATGCTCCTTAATAGTAAATAGAAAAAGGTATTTACGAGGCTAGGATTTAATGAGTGGCAAAAGCCTAACAGCTGTGATTTAGCTTTGTGTTAATATCGCTCAAAACGGTAACTCAATAAAATACCACTTTTGGTTTAATATTAGTACACTATGCATTTTATTAGAATTTAGGAGATGTTATGCGACGTAATGAATTAAAGTATTCTGACCGGCAATTAATTAATCTTCTTACCCAAGGATATGCCTTTAAAGCAACTCAAATTGATTTTATTGACACAGGCTCTTTTTACAGCTTTATTGTTCAAACAGAGAATAATAAAAAATTTTTTTTAAAAGTATATCCGAGAAATCAAACGCTAGTACCCATTCATCCTAACATTGAATTACTCAATTATACCGGAATTGCCCTCTATCAATTTAGATATAAGTTTGGTCTTGATTATGTACCCCGAATAATTCAAACTTCAACAGGCACTTTTTGCTTTACTACGCCTAAGCTCATTTTAATGTTATTTAATTATATTGCAGGCTCACATCCTTCTTATTTTCCAAATCAATTATTAGCTGAAAAATTAGCCTCTCTATTGGCTAAACTTCATCAAATTCCGACTGCAGAATTTCCTAATTTTGACCAAGAAAATTTTGATATTTCCTATGCACTTGGTTTAGAAAATTGGCTTAATCAAAAGATCTCCATTAAGGATAATATTCATGCGCCTACCTTAATATTACGATTAAATAATTTCAAAAACCAGCTAAATGAAAAACTAACTCAGCTTAAGTTATGGCAAGCTCAATTTCAACAAAATGATATTCCTCTAGCCATTACGCATGGCGATCCGCATCATTACAATGTTTTACAATCTCAAAATGAAGTATGGTTAGTTGATTGGGATAGTATCAAAATTGCACCCATTGAACGTGATCTCTGGCATTATCAAGAAAATAACTTGCTTAATTTTTACTCTAAATTTAATACTCATGTAACTATTGATCTAGAGTTATGTAAATTTTATCGACTGCAACGATTTCTTGAAGATAGCCGTTATTATTTAGAGCAAATTTTTCTAGAAAAGAATACAACCAAGAGCCAAGATGAACTAGATACAACTGCTTTTTTAAATCACTGGGGGTGGCAATACTGCCTTGGTATACAGTAATTTAATTGAGTTAACAAATGGTTTATATGCTAAGAGATTTAATCCATGCAAAATAATAACCCCCATCGACAAGATATTTGGCAAACACGTATTGATAATTATCACTTAGTTAATCAAGAATTAAACAAATTAAGTGAGCAGGTACTAATAGATCAATTTTTTGGCACTACGCCACAAGCGCCAAGTCTTGGCAGCACCAATACATTGTTACAATTAAACAATAAAACTATTTTTATAAAAGCTATATAGTTATCCGAGCCAGAGTGTTTACCAGAAAATTATCTCTCTACTGTCAATTTTTTCCAATTACTCCTTTATTACCAATATGGTATTGTTTCTCTTGGCTTTGGCGCAATGATTAAACTAATTTAGAGTAACAAAAATTGATCACTCTTTTTTAAAAGACAGGAGATTAAAGCCATATTAATCATTAATTGTTATTCAAAGAGCAGGTGACTTTTTCAGTTTGATTAGCCTTTTCCTCAGCGAGTGTTAAAGACCAAATACTAAATCTTGGTAATACTGTAATAAGTTCTTTATGAAGCTCTATTTTTTTATCACATATATTTTTTCGGTCTATTAATGCTTTTTTTGCTTCTTGCATCCGTTTTTTATCATCTTCTTTTTCAGGTAAAATAATAGGTAATGTGCTAACAAGATCGAGATAACTTTTAAGGGCTCTTGGTGGCTGACCATGTTTGATATATTCATCGGCTATTAGTGAATAAGCCCAGAAGTCTCTAAGGCTAAAGCTTAGTTTATCTTTGTTTTCTGCAAGTATTCTATTCATCCTTGTAAAATCGCCATGTTTGGCATAGGCAAGCATGCGTTCTGCTATTGATAATTGCTGAGATATATTAATCAAATATTTTGAATCAATCGTTACATCACTAATAACAGGCTCTAAACCCAGTTTCCTTGCGCAGACATTCACAGCCCTAATATTTGCTGGTGAAAAATAAGCATGTGTAAAATTAACAAAATTAGTTAAATCAACTGGCTTTCCAGTCTGTAAGGTAGCAAATAACTCGTTGGTGTATTTACCTGTATCGTGTTTGATGACACTGCCAATTTTAAATTGCCATTCATCTTGTTCATCTTTAAAAAAGAGAATATTCTCATATCCCATGGCATCTAAAATGATATTCGTTTTTTGATAAAAATCTCGATAATGATTTAAAAATTCAGCCATAACTTCTCTGAGCTTAGGATCAGTGTCTAAGCGCTGCAAAATTGCTCCCATTCGTACATCTAGATTGCCATAATTATTCAGATCAAAATCAATTTTATCCTTTGCCTGAATAAGCGTTTTATTTATTTTTTCGAAAAAGTGTTGGTTATTTTCAATTAAATAGGGATCCAATTCTGTTGGCTCTATTTTAAAATCAAATTTTACTTTCGCTTTAAAGCACTTTTCATAGGGAACAATAGATAGCGCTGCACTTTGGGCTCTTTTTCCTGGCAACTGCACTAAAAACGTAACATGTTGTTCTCGAATACAGCGTTGTTTGTCATCTTTATCAAAACACGTATATAAAACAGCATATTTTTTCTCTAACTCAGCAAGCTCTTCAGAAGTAGGATTTTGTTTCATTAATTTAATAACAAAAGGAGCATTCGGAAACCGATAAAGTATATGGGTCCCACCTTCAGCAAGCCGCTCAGCTTTTGTTAAATCAATTGCACCAGATTGAGTTTTTGGTACTAAATCGATTTCAAAATTTAAAGCAGTCAATTTAGAGCGGGTACTCTCTAACTCAGAATATTCATACATAAAAAGTAATACATTAAAATTAATTAAGTTGCATTTTAACCTGCACAATATGTTTATTTTTTACCTAACTACTAAATTTACATATTATTTGCATTTCTCTAAGTAACTCACCTTAATTAAGCCTTATTCAATCTATCAGGCATAATCAAAAAAGTCGGATTGCCCTTTGTCCCATCGGTACGGAAGGCCAAGTATGGATTGTCACGGATCTTCTACCTAATCATGACTATGACAATATCGCTTCTTTAAGTGACGATGAAAAAAGTGAGCTAATCGTAGCACTTAATAATCAATTACAATTAGGAAAGGTAATAGATGAATTTTCGTATATACCAGATGCATAAAATTAACCAATATTATTATACTCACGCTTTACATTCTTATTAGTTTAGTAGCCTCATCTTTAGATTCCTCGCGTGGTCTTCTCCCCTGAGCAATCAGATTTTTAATAAGCATTTCGGTTTGTTTCCTATTAACTGCTGCTGTATAGCCTCCCTCCAGGCTAATATAAACAAAGGAAATTTTGTATTTATTAATAATTTCTTTTAGTTCCGTATAAAAGTATTCAAAATCTTCATCGTTAAATCGATTTTTTCTAGACTCAGCGAAGGAGAGATCTCGATAAAGCATTTCATTTTTTCTCTTGTCTATTTTGTAAAAAAGATCTCTGGCACACCCTGCTTTTTCTTCACCATGGGAATCCCAGCCAAGAACTAAATAAATAGCAATATCCTCTGGATTACTTCGACAAGCCTCATCAATCCGGGTTATCAATGCCACCATAACAGGATGTCTATCTGTAGCTTTCCTTCTGGTATTATTTTCGCTATTTAAATGAACTGGCACATAGACATACTGTTTATTTTTAGACTCATCAGGTATTACATCAATAACTTGAGGATTAAAATAGGGATAAACGCGGGGGTCATAGCTATCTAAGTGAAGTATAGTGCGCGACTCAGAAAATTCACTGGTATTTAAAGTATTCCGCAAGCCATCATCCTCATTCACATCTAAGCCACAAATAACATTGTTAGCATGTTCAAAATAATGAATAAGTACGGCAACTTTATTAAAAATACAAAAACCAGCTGCTTTTTCACGATAAGCATGATGAGTGGGCAATCCAATATTAAATATAATATTATGCTGTTTAAAGTTAGCTATTGTTGTTGCAATATCTTTGATTAAAACTTCAAACGTTTGGTTATTGATGCGGATATCATCCTCTGCTAACTCATCAGAATTGGGCTGGGAATTAATACATTTATCCATTATTTCTTTAACATATTTTGCTGAATGAGTAGCTAACAAAGCTTTTTTTATTGGATCATTTGGATCAATTTCATCAAATAACCTTTTTGCATCAGGCTGACGTAAAGCAATACTTTTAAATAAAACTTGCCAATTTTCTAACATTGCATAACCAGTTGTCTTAATAGGTAAGAGGCTCTCTTTAATCACACTAAGGATTTTAGTTAATCTTTGCTGTTGATCTTGTGTTTCATCATCCTTTTCTGAACCAGCTGGCATTCCATTAAAAGTGGCAAAATCTGCATCAGAAGGTATTTGCACAATACTACTGGATGCTTGATGAGTTTCCAATTTCATGTCGATCCTAACTGGCTTTTCTCTTAAACCTACTTTGAGCTCTTCCTGAACAACCGATTTTTTAAGTTCTGCTTTTTTCTTTTTAAAGGGTGGCATATCAACCGCTAAAACAGATTTCTTTTCTGAAAAGAAAGTCTGCCCTTGCTTTCTTATTTTGACACCATACTGCTCTCTTTGAACTTGCGATCTCTTTACTATGGGCTCTTCGAGAGATTGATTATTACCGCTTTCACGATGTTTAGTTACTTTAGATTGTTGCTTAGCGCTTTGATTTTCAACTTCTTCTTTTTCTGTTTTTAACTTCTTAAAGATTTTAACATTTCGACTTGCTGAGTGTCTATTTTTATCATCTTGATTAGGAAAAGGATCAGCGGTAGGTAGTTTTCGTTTTCTATTCGGCTCTTCATTATGAATGGTGTTTTGACTACGTCTTGTATTATAAGTTTTGCCCATTGTTCCTAACCCTTGTTAGCCAACAGCATGTTTATATTTTATACAATTAATACTAGTACAATATTTAGTTTCATCTAATGAATAAAATTTTTTAAACTTTAAGCAAGTAAAAGCGCTGCTTAGAATTAAGTAAAACATCTCTTTACTTTAAAACTACCCGAAAATAAATTCGGTAATTTTCCTATAACAGCAAAATATAGGTAGGAAATAGCGGTAAATATTAAAAATATAAAATTTATCATAACTAAATTAACTAGGGCGTGTCATCAATTAAATTGATATTAATTTATTTTGAAAATAGTTATTCTACTTGCTTTTCATCTTACCCCAGGCCGCGCTCATGACCTTGAAGGGGCTGATGTTCTGGTAGTTTCCTTGGCGAATTTATTTGGCTGCTTCTGTCATTTGGCTTAATTGATGACACGCCTTAATAGCGACCTATGTTTTTTTGTATGTGCGAATAAACAATTAAACTGCAACGTTTTAAATCTTTCTGAATGCACATTTAGTTGATCTTATTATTAGGCAGGCCTAAAGGCATTGACCTCATTAGTTTATTTATGTTACAATTTGGTCATTAAATACTCAATTTAACGGTTTTTAGATATGCCTAAAAAAATATTAATCCGCGCGAGCCTAGAAAAAAAACTAGGCAAAGACTTTGAATCTTATAAAGAAACTTTATCCAAATTCATGAAAGATATCCCCTCACATGGCTTAAATCTAGAAAAATTACAAGGCACGCTAGGTGAGCAAAAAACCTACACCATCAGGCATAACTACGCCAGTCGAATTGTCCTTTGCCCAATAGCCACTAAAGAAGGTCAAGTTTGGGTCGTGACCGACATCTTACCCAATCATGAATACCCTGACATTACCCCATTAGACGATATGGAACGAACTATTCTCATGTCAGCCATAAATCAGGATAGTAACAACAATAATAAATCAGGTAAGGAAGAGATTGAGGAGACAGAGTTTGTACTGTCAAGTCGGGTAGAATTTTGTAACAAGCAATATATCTTATTAGATGAGGGGCAAGAAGAAGTTAGAATCAAAGGCAAAACGTCCCTGCCCTTAATCATCAGTGGCGCACCGGGCTCTGGAAAAACGAGTGTCTTGTTAGCGATTATCAAGCAAAACATCATGCATTGGTGTGAAGAGCGTGGCGAGCCACCGCGTATTTTAGTGATTGCCAAGTCAGCACATTTAGTTCACCAGCTGCGCCGGGAATGGGCAGATATTTATGAAAAAGAATTTAAAGACACACCCATTGATTCAAAGTGTGTTACGTTTAAAACCCCAGAAGAGCTTTATACCCTTAAGCATGGAGCGACTAATTTTAAAGGTGAACAAGACTTTATCTCCTGGTATAGAAGCTACACTGCGCCACAACGTAAATTAAATGCCCGTGAGAACTCGGAGTTGCCGCTTGCAGTAAGCGAAGCGCCACTCATTTATCAAGAATTCCACACCATGTCCGCTTATAAGTCCTTTGAAGACTATAGCAACCTGGTGAGCCGGAAATTTTCCTTGTTTCCCGAGGAAAAAACACGTGCTTGGCTGTGGGACGTATATAAACACTACGAACAAAAATTAAAAGATAACCACGAAATTGATTTAGCCTTCCAACCTATCGAATTAACTGAACACTATGATTTTATTGGCGTGGAAGAAACGCCAGATTTATCGCGCGAACAAATTAAATCCCTGGTGGAGCGACCATTATTGGAAGAGGACGCCTTAACCAAAGATAATCTCATTTTTTGTGTTGGAGACCACCAACGTTTATTTGGTAGTGAAACCACATTACCCTTTATCCGGTCTCTTTTTTGGGAAAAATATCAAAAAGATGTCACCACTCATGTGCAGTTGAAAGGCTCTTATCGTTGCCCAGAAGAAATCATTAAGGTTTCTAATGCGGTGCTGCAGTTTAAATACCAGGCCATTGGGTCGTCCTTCGTGGATAAAAATGAATTGGCTTACGTCACTACCAATCAAGATTTAAAGCAACCCGGTGCGGTACATTGGTTAAGTCAGGAAGCCGACCTCAAACCGCTGCGAGAAGATAGAAACAACGTGCACTTTGTGGTCATCACTTGTGATGAGTTTCTGGAAGAGGCACAGCGCTTATTTGGCCCTGAACGCGTCTTTACGCCAACCACCATGAAAGGATTACAAGCCAAACACGTGTTGTTGTATCGCTTTTTAGATCAAGACGGCTTTAAAGCTGCCAATGAAATCATCGGTAACGATTTTGAGTTACAAAAACAACCTACTGAAACGCCCAAAAACAATGCCGGAAACATTCGCCATAACAACTTATTTAATGAGTTTTTTGTGGCAACCACGCGAGCCGAAGTGTCGTTATCCATTTATCAACCAGACGATAAAGATCACAAACATGTCATCCGAAACAAACTCAAACAGTTTATTACCGACAAGCCGCTACAAGCCCACACCCAAAGCACACCCACTAACTCCACTAAAGAGGAATGGCTCGCGCGAGCAGACTACCTTGAAAAAGAGCTTGGACAAAAAGAGCAAGCACAAGAGATTAGAGCGCGATTCGTAGAGCCTGAAAAGAAGGTGGATGAACCAAAAGTAACCGTCAACAATGAAACTCCAATTCAAGCGACTCAACCCTCAACTCAAACGACCCAAATCCCAGCCCAAAGCACCCAAGTTGGCAGAAAGAAAAACAGAAAACAAAAACCCTTACATCCTATCGAGGAAGTCTTGTTTGATAAACCAGGGATCCTAGGAAATTTCATTGAGAGTAATGAGGCCAGAACATACTTGTTTAACACGCCTTTAAAGACAATCAATGAAACATGGCCTGCTTGTAGTTTAGTGGAATACCTTGAAAACCCTGAGCACGCGAAAATAAAAGACAAACTCTTAGATGCACTAAAGAAGCGCTTAGAAGTCGTTTGTCAATGGAAAAAGCCAACGGCAATGCAACAAAGGGAACAAGATGTATTCATGGGATTGCTCCATTATGAAACCGAAAATATGCCTAATCAGTTAGCAACTTCCTTGAAAAAACGCCTTAAACCAAACTCTCCTTCACAACTGTTTATAGAAAACTTTATGCAAAATAGGCGAGCCCAACTTGATGAGCAATTAAGGGAAGGGAATAGTGGCGCAGTTGCAAGTTTGCATTGCTTAGGACTGCTTAATGCATTTAATCAGAACGGTTATACACCAATGCAGGTGGCAGTCTTAGCAGGCAAAACACAGCTCCTTGCTGAATTAAAAAAGTTAGGCGCAGACATCAGTAAACCCAATGCAAAAGGTATAACTCCGCTTTTCTTCGCAATAAGAACTAGTAACCTAGAAGTCGTTCAGAAATTAATAAAATTAGGTGTCGATGTGAACCAATCAACTGATGATGGCACTACGCCACTTCATATGGCAGCGTTAGAAGGTCATATAGAAATAATTCAAGTACTCATAAAATCAGGCGCAAAAATCAACAAAATGACGAAAAAAGGTATAACTCCACTTCGCTATGCGGTAACCAAGAATAACTTAGCAGCCATTCAAAAATTGATAGGGTTGGGTGCCGATGTAAATCAGGTGGATGAGGATGGAGCCACGCCGCTACATGTTGCGGCACAAAATGGGAACCTGACGACAATGAAGGCATTATTAAGTTCAAAAAAAGCAGAGATCAACGCGACCAATAAAAGGGGCATAACTCCACTATACTTCGCAGCACAACATGGACACTATCACATATTTGAATTATTAATAAAGGCAGGTGCAAAAATAGACGAGCCCAATAAAAAAGGGGCGACTCCAATGTACATTGCAGCACAAACTGGTCATGCACTAGCCGTAAGGGAATTGATAAGGTTAGGCGCCAAAAGTGTGAATACAGAAGTTGATAGCTTTGCGCCAATTCACGTCGCTACCTACGAAGGTCATCTAGAGACAATTAAGGCATTGCTGGAATCTGGCGCTGATGTAAATAAAAAAACTAATGATGGCTCTACGCCGCTTCATATTGCGGTACAAAAGGGTCAATTAGCATTAATAAAAATATTAATAAATGCGGGGGCGAAGCTAGATGAACCAATGGAAGATGGTAAAACGCCTCTTTTTCTTGCAGTGCAACGGGGTAACCTAGAAGCAGTGCAAGAATTAATAAAAGCAGGCGCAAAGGTAGACGAGCCCACAAGCTCTGGTACAACCCCACTTTGTATCGCAGCAGACTGGGGCCGCCTAGATATATTGCAAGAATTAATAAAAGCAGGCGCAAAAGTAGACGAGCCTAAAAAAGAGGGAAAAACGCCACTTTTTGCCGCAGCAGGAAAAGGTAAAATTGACGTTGTCTCTTATTTGTTAGAAACCAATGCTTGTCGTTTTCACGCCTATCAAGCAAGCAGTAAATCACTAATACTGGTTGCCGCGGATATCGGACCAGAAACATTAGCCAGAGCTAAAGAATTTATAACAAGCAAGGGGCAAGTATTTGACTCTGAAGATAGTTTGCCTATTCTGCCTCATGAGATAGCCCATATTATGGGCCATACAGAAATAGAAAAACTTATTTTAGATAAAATGGCTTCATCACAGAACAAGACTGGCAATCTTTTTATTTTATTTAACAACAACACATCTAAGAATGATTCAAAGTCAAGTGAAATATCCTTGGTAAGATAAACCTTATGATGCAGACTGCCATTTAAACAATATTGCTCGTGGATATTTAATTATTTAAAAATCCAAGAGCAATCTACATTGATGGCATAGATATAAACCAGATTGATCCCGCAGAAATTCGCAGAAGTATCGACTATATTTTTCAAGAAACCATCTCAAGAAGATACTAATTTATTAATAAGCGAATACGAATTAAGGAAAACGCTTCTTGAAGAAGCTAAGCTCATTTATGAGTTAACCGTATTTCAGCAAAAGATTACAAGAAATGGCTCTTACTGCAAAGAAACAAAAATTTCCTTCTTGCATTTATTTTTTCAACCTAATTTTACCTAAAGCATTGTTCTATCCGTTTGTATTGGATTTTAGAACTTAAAGTCCACAATGCCCTATAATCGCTCTTTTATCTTTAGCAAAAATAATATAAATTAGGGCAAGCCTTAATCGGCTCTGAACTATAAATATACAAATATAACTTATAAGAATAATAAATTAAGGATGACTATGAAAGGAATACTGCAAAAATGTAGGGTGATCATCATCTTGTTAAGTGCTTTTCCCCTCTTTCTCTTTGCCGCAGAACCAGATGCTGTTTATTTAACTTGGCAATCTGATCCTCATACCACAATGACTATTAATTGGATTACTAACAGTAGTGATGATGATGATGCTTTACAATATCGTCCTCTCGCAACTGCAGATTGGATTCCTGTCACTGGTAGGCATATTGTTTTACCTCTGGATAGTAGTTATCAAGTACATCGTGTAAGTTTAAATGGGTTAAATCCAGACACTACTTATGAATTTTCATTAAAGACCGACCAAGCTCAGATTTATACTTTTAAAACCATGTCAGAGACCTTTGATAAGCCAATCCGCTTTGCTATTGGTGGCGATACCTATAATGGAGATACAAACTTTACTGCTATGAATAAACTTGTAGCTAGCTATGATCCCTTATGTGCTTTTTTAGGCGGGGATTTGGCTTATGCTGGACATAAAGCATCAGGAGTTAAGACTTGGATTAGATGGTTTAATATTTGGTGGAAAACAATGCGTGGCCCGAATGCACGCTTAATACCTATGGTCCCTGCCATTGGAAATCACGAAGTAGACGGCGGAGAGGGTCTCCCAGCTAATAAGCTTATTTATTATAGCTTCTTCCCCACTACCAATCCAGCAAGTAAAACATACTATGCATTAAAATTTGGGAAAGAAATGTTAATGGTTATGCTAGATGCAGATAATGTTTATGATATTGCCGGAGAGCAAAGTAGCTGGTTAGATGCTGTCCTTGCTGAAAATCAATCTCGTCCTCATCTCTTTGCCCTTTATCACCAAGGCGCTTATCCTTCAGTACGCTCTTTTAATCGCTCAAAAGCTCTAGAAATTCGAAAAGATTGGGGAACGGTGTTTGAAAAATATGGTCTTGATATTGCTTTTGAACACCATGATCATGCATATAAAAGAACTTATCCTTTATTTCAAGGAAAAGTAGATCCATGCAGAGGCACAGTATATGCAGGGGATGGCGCATGGGGAGTTACGCCTCGAGAGGTACAAAATGGTGATCGTCCAGAATTTGTGAAAACAAGTAGTACTCGTCATTTCATTTTAATGGAAATTGAAGGACGAGATCGTAAGATGTTTTCCATTAGTTCTGAGGGAGCTATTTTAGATCAATGGGATATGACCGCAAGACGATAAAAGTTTAATAGAGCTTAACAAGTTAGCTTATTGATAAAAGTACTTAAGTAGAAACTCGCTGATAAAAAGCCTACAATTAGATTCATTTTAAACTATTGTGGATGCTTAGAATCAGCGAGTTTAAAGTAATATTTATAAAATATATTTAACACGAATTTGACATAAAAATAATTTTTCTTTTATATCTTCATCACAAACAGATTTTAATTGCTACACTTTATTTATTTAACAAAGTATTTTTCAGAAAAATTTAGGGCATCTAAAGGTATCCTTATTAAATCATTTGAGGTGGTAAGTTGCTTATCAGTGTTAAGCTCATAACTTAGAAATTAAGATACTAATATTGCTTTAATATACAAAAACATACAAAAATTTCTGTAAAGATGAATTAGACCTTAGAAACCTAGCAAAACAATAAACAAGAAAAACGCCTAAGGAACCTGATTTTATGAGGTTACTTATATGCGCAAAAATTCAGTTTTTAGTAATATCATCGATTTGTTTAACGAGCGCTGCCAGAATATTCCGCATAATCCATTATATTATTACTCAGCCACTGGCCTTGCAAAAGATAGCGTTTGCTTGTCATTTTGTGAAATTAGGCGCAAAATTCTACCTATCGCTGCTTTAATACAAGCATATACACAGCCTGGCGATCGGGTTTTAATGATTTTCGCGCCTGGAATAGATTATATTATTACCTTGTGGGCTTGCTTTTATGCTGGTGTTCTTGCTGTACCCGCCTACCCTCCTTTTGACAAAAATACCGTAGAAAAATTACAAGCTATTATCACTAATTCCACGCCTAAACTTATTCTATCAAACCAAGAAATTATTTCTAATATAAAGAAGTTAAGTCTATTTAAAACCCTTTCTTCAAATAAATTGTTAAAGAATTTAGCCTATAAATTCTCAAATAAAGCAAGTGAATTATGTGAGTGGGATTTTGAAAAATTTCGATGGTTAGACATTGGCAAAGCCAATAAAAATTTTGCAGAAAAATATAAACCAATAAAAATTCAATCTAACGATATTGCCTATTTACAATACACCTCTGGTTCAACTGCAATGCCGAAAGGGGTAATGGTCAGTCATCGTAATATATTAGCTAATTTAAGCCTGGTTCTCCAAACAATCGGTGAAAAAGAAAATGATCGAATGGTTTCTTGGTTACCTCCTTATCATGACATGGGATTAATTGGTAACTTATTGTTTCCCGTCTATGCCCATCTTCCAATTCTTATGATGTCCCCTATTAGCTTTCTTCGCCATCCTCAGTTATGGTTAAATGCTATTTCAGACTTTCAGGCCACGGTTAGTGGCGGGCCTAATTTCGCTTTTGAATTGTGTGCAAGAAAAATTGATTCTAAACAGCTTGCGCCCAATTTTAGCTTGGCTTCTTGGCGAGTGGCTTACAATGGCGCAGAGCCTATTAATTACCAAACTTTAGATAATTTTTACCTTAAATTTAAGGAACATGATTTTAATAAAGAAGCATTTTACCCTATTTATGGACTTGCTGAAGCGACTGTATATGTCAGCGGCAAAGACAAAGATGATACTCTCACTTATTTATCTGTTGAAAAAGAGAACTTAAAGCAACATAAAGTTGTTCTTAACCATAAACAAAATAATGATTCCACCATATTAGTCAGTTGCGGCAAACCTAAAGTGCCAACAATTATTGTCTCTGATGCGCTAGAACAATGCCCAGAAGGTCAAATCGGTGAAATTTGGCTAAAGGGTGATAGCGTTACCTTAGGTTATTGGCAAAAAGAACAAGAAACACAAGAAACTTATCAGGCAACTTTAAATGATGGTGACTCTAACCAAATCTATCTTAGAACAGGCGATCTTGGCTTTTTATTTAATGGTAACTTATATATTACAGGTCGGATTAAAGATCTAATCATTATCAGTGGAAAGAATCACTACCCGCATGATATTGAACTAGTTGTACATAACGCTCACCCTTTGATCCGTTTAGGTTGCACCGCTGCTTTCTCGCATATCTCGAATGGGCAAGAAAAATTAGCTATTGTGACAGAGTTAAAACAACCTACAAACTTAAATGAATACTTAAATATTATTCAGAAAATTAGAGCTAATATTAATTTACATCATAGTTTAGACCCTTATTCAATCACTCTTCTTCCCCCTAAAACACTCCCTAAAACAACCAGTGGCAAAATTAGGCGAAGTTATACCAAACAACTCTTAGAAAATAAGCAATTAAAATTACTTTATCAGTGGTGTTTAGAAGCTGAGGTCATACAATGAATAGAGAGCAAATTTATCAAAATGATATTGAGAAATGGCTAACTTTTAAGATAGCAAATTGTTTAAAACAAAGCCCACATCAGATAGATCGAGAACAGCCTTTAATTAGTTTTGGTTTTGACTCTCTACATCTACAGGCTCTTTTTGCAGAAATTGAAGATACATTTTTAATAACAATTGATGATAATTTTATTTTGAATCAAGAAAATATTACCGAACTTTCCCAATCTATATACGTTCATATAACAGATCAAAATATAAAGCCCAACTTAGAAATAGCAGCACCTGATTTAATTCTCAAACAAGCTGATAAAAAAACTGACTACTCTATTTATACTGACTTTAAACAATTTCCTCCTTATCAACAGTTAAAAAAGATGCAACAAGCTTTAGGCAGTAATATTTTTTTTGATAAGCAGGAAGGCATAGCAAGTGACACCTGTGTTATTGACGGCAAAAAATATATTAATTTTACCTCTTACAATTACTTAGGCCTAAATAATCACCCTACAATTTTAAAAGCAGCTATTGAGGCGACTAGGAAATATGGAACTTCTGTATCTGCTAGTCGATTAGTATCCGGTGAGAAAATTATTCACCAACAGTTAGAACAAGAAATAGCCAATTTAATCGGTGTCGATGATTCTGTTGTATTCAACACAGGTCATGCTACTAATGTAAGTACCATTGCACACTTATATGGCCCAGATGATTTAATTTTACATGATGAACTGGCTCATAACAGCTTAATCTTAGGCGCTGTTTATTCGAAATCTACCCGTATGGCTTTCCCGCATAATGATTGGCAAACAGTCGATAATATTTTAAGAGAAAATCGGCACCGCTATAAGCGAGTACTAATTATTTTAGAAGGTATCTATAGCATGGATGGCGATATTCCTGATTTAGCCAATTTTATTAACGTTAAAAATTCACATGGCGCCTGGCTTATGGTAGACGAAGCACATTCCTTAGGTGTATTAGGCAACCATGGCGCAGGCATTAGTGAGCATTTTAATATTGATCCTAACCAAGTGGAAATCTGGATGGGAACATTAAGTAAGTCACTTGCCAGCATTGGTGGTTATATCGCCGGAAAAGAAGAGCTCATTGAGTACTTAAAATTTACCTGCCCCGGTTTTATCTTTTCGGTAGGAATAGCACCAGCTAGTGCAGCCTCAGCCTTAGCTGCAATTCAAATCTTAAGAAAAGAACCGCAAAGAATTACGCACTTAAAAGAACTAAGCACGTTAGCACGAGAAACAGCACTTCAGTATGGATTTGACATAGGGTTAAATAATTATACGCCTATCTTACCCATTATTATTGGTGACTCTAAACAATGTATTTCTATCTCAAAGCGGTGTATGGAACAGGAAATTAATATCAAACCTATTATCTATCCTGCTGTGCCAGAAAATTTAGCTCGTTTGCGGCTTTTTATCTCTGCTAAACATAAACCTGCCCAAATTAAAAAAGCATTTTTAACGTTAGCAAAAATTGCTAAATTCTAAAATAATTTATAGTTCAAATTTTAAACAACTTTTAAAGGGTGATCCAAAGCTCAGTGCAAATTTAATGATATTTAGGGGCTAACCTGGGGTAAAAACTGTTTACTTAAGTATATCTATGGGATTACATGCTGAAGTATCCTCTTTAATTTAAACAAGTTGGATTCTTTGTCCATACTAAATTAGATAAAGAAGAAATTGATTAGAAAAAAGCAGAACAACAACTCACTCAACCGGCGTTTGATATGATTCATAGCTTTTGACAATACACAAATCATCAAGGATGTTAATTATGATCTTAAAGTAACTTGGCTAACCTTTTCTGGGCTATTTCCCGTCTTTTTCTCAGGTTTAGGCTGTCCCCCAAAAAACCTAGAATGAGAAGAGTCTACCACTGTTTTAAGCCGGTCGATTTTTCTTTCAGCTTCATTTCTCTCATCAAAAGGCTTACTTTTAGCGACTACACTTACTATTTTATTAACAATGCGAGCTAGTGTCTCTCTAATTCCAGAGCCCATTTGAAAAAGAGGAGCCGTGTTATCCACAATCTCCTGTGTGGTCTTTATAAATTCTGATAATGGCCGGTGATTTACTCTTGTAGCATCTGAAAATTGGTCTACTTCACCATCAAGTCTCTGTACTACGTCTACAGCAGCACGTGCTTGTTCTCCCATGGGTGTATCAATTCGTGTAAATCCATTATCTTTAGCTGCCTTTATAGCTCCATTTAAGGATTTTAAATTCACGTCGGAAGGATCTTGTTGATATCCATAAGCCATAATTAATAGCCTGTCTCTAAGGTCGTCATCTCCAGTCACTTTGGCAAGTTTTACAGCAGCCATTACTCTAAGTTCTCTCATTTCTTGCTTAATAGATTGAATGTATTTGTTTTTTTGAATATCTATTAATCCCATATATGCTACTATTGAAGTACGGTTCATAATCGACTCTAATGGGCTTTTGCTAAAGTTAGAGAGATACTCCTGGGTAAAAAAGTATCTCCCCTATTAAAATCTATCTCTAAAGGTCTAATTGTGGAGTCCTTAATTAATCTGGCATATCTTGAGATTATTGCGTTTGCAATCTCTACATGAGATTCTATAATAGCTATATCAACCAAATGATTACCTGCCCTATTTGTTTTTTTAATCTCCTCTTCAGTCAGCTTATTAACTAGGCTAAGTGCCTCTTTCCTTTCATCTTCTGATAGATCGAAACGCTGTAATAATCTCCTGAGCTTTATAACATGATCTGATTCTGCTGTCGCAGCTGGAACATTTTCTGATTCTCTAGTAGGCATGGTATTCTTACCTATAATACAACTATATGTATATTATACTATAAGATTATTAACTGTACTTTAAGTATATAGTTTTTACAAAAATTTAATATTATATAAACTAAATAGCTGCTTAAGCCACTTCTAATAAAAGAAATTTGCTTCCTATTCCCCTACAAGTTACGTACGGAGCTATGACTTGTTCGCGGCACATAGAATGTGAGGGTTAGCAATAACTTAAGTTAATTTCAGCTTCCTAGGATGCCGCGAATACGTTGTAACACGTAGCTCTTAGAATAAATTGTTCATGAGCTTTAATCATGAGAGACGGTATGAAAAAATTTACTAAAAACCTTTTACCTAAATTAGTGACCGCGACATTAGATGACTATCCTACTATCCAAAATATGGCTCGCTTTTATGTTTATGAACTCTCACGTGAGTGCGGTTTTATTTCCGATGATTGGGCGTGTCCTCAAGACGGGCTTTATGAAAGCTTTGATTTTAAGAATTACTTTATAAAGACAGATCGCTGTGCTTATTTAATTAAGATAGATAATGAAATGGCAGGATTTGTACTTTTAAATCAGGAAGGCTTTTTTACTGACACAACTTGGAATATGGGTGAATTTTTTATACTGGCAAAATTTCAAGACAAAGGCATAGGTCGCCTTGTGACTTCTCAAATTTGGCAACGGCATCAAGGTCATTGGGAAGTATCTGTAATACCAGAAAATAAAAGAGCACTTACTTTCTGGCGCAAGTGTATTGCCCATTATACGCATGAGCAGTATGAAGAAACGATTGAAACGATTAACTATGATCCTCACCAACCTAAACGTTATATTTTCCGCTTTAATACGACGGCTCATATACAGGTTGAGGAGAGCAGTAAACATGATAATTATAAAATCCAATTTGTAGATAAGCTCGATGAAGAACTTGAACAACAAATGGTAAGAGATTTAATCCACTATGAGTCTAGACAGGGGATTGATGTTAACTATAAACCTTTCTCACTTGTTTTATATCATAAAAAGATTATTCCCTGCGGTATAATTAAAGCGTTCACAGCTTTTGCAGAAATTTATATTGATGATATCTGGGTAGACAGTGCCTATCGTGGTAAAGGCTATGGTAGAGCATTAATTAATGCACTTGAAATGCATTTTCAAGATAAGGGTTTTAATAATATTAATTTATGTACGAGTGCCTTTCAGGCGCCTGAATTTTATAAAAAATGTGGCTTTACCGAAGAATTTACTCGCATTAATACAATTAATCCAAAATTAACCAAAACCTTTTTTGTAAAATTTTTTAAAAATAAGAAACAAACACAAGGTTTAATCATCTAAAATATAATTTTACTAACTGCCAATTTTAAACTGGAGGCTTATTGAAACGACAGAAATCACTTATATGGGCAACTTATTATCTAGAAAAATTAAACTTCCAAATTATTGAAACCTTTTCACCGTTTAGACTTGTTCCCTGGTCGCAGGTTTATCAGATTAAAACGGAAAGACTTTATTCTGTGCAATACGTAATCTTTAAATAGGTAAGATTAAAAAATAGTATTTCAGATTTACTTTTTTAAAATGCATGTTAAAGTTAGCTGGAGTATTTAGTTAGGCAATCTTTTCATGGCTAAAATATTAATTGTATCATCTAATATCCATCCAGAATTATCAGCAAAGCAACTACAAAATTGTCTAGACATGGTTAAAGAGACTTCTTATCAATACCAAGTAGAGAGTATCAATGCTGGTAGCTATGAAATTCCTTTTATTATTAATCATTATCACAAGAAAAACCCTTTTGATGGTTATATCGCATTAGGTTTAATTCTTAAAAATAACTTAGATCATTACCATTACATCATGAATCATGTTAGTACTTGTTTTACCCAGTTTGCACTTCAAAGCATGGTTGTTGGTAATGGTATTATCGCTGGCTTAAGCCTAGATGAGTTAGAAGCAAATCTTGCTAGCAACAATCCTTGTCTATGTGGCTATATCTCAGCCTTTAATGCAGTCAACGCTTTAATTAAGTTTAAATCTGTTAATTAATACCTTTAATGAATCGTGCTAATATAACCGTATGGCAGCAAAGATTATTTTTATAATGAGACCTAAGTTGAGTAATATTTTGTGGCTCTATCAAATTACTTTGCATTATGATTGCAGCTGGTGCCAGCTACGCTTTGAAAAAGCAGAAAGATATTACAATCTTTGCTTAGAAAAGGATTTATTAGGGGACTGGACTATTGTTATTTCTTCTGGCTTACGACTTAGAAATAGTCAAAAAAGGTTAATCGCTTTTAGCTCCTACAATAATGCCTTTGAGCAACTTTGCAGTTTCATACAAAGCTATCTACAACAACGCTATAAACTTGTTTCTATGGTAACAAATAATTTATTACTTCTTACCCTTCTTGCCTTTCTAGATAAATATACTTATAAGAATGATACTGAAGTAACTGCTAAGCTTAGTTCGACCTATCCAGCAAAAAAGCCAACTAATAAACTTAGCAAAAAAATAACTAAAATAGATAATCCTTATCAGCAATTAAGTTTATTTCAATAAGTTAATAGCCACCTAAATGCTAACTTTAAGTAGTGTTTATTCACTTTTAAGTTGGCTCGTTGGTCTTGGGCTAGATGTCTTATTTTTCTATATTTTAGGTTTCAGAGTAAAGCGAGGCGAAGGAGTGTACAACTAAGTACATGACCGAGCCGAGTGAGCTTGCAATGCAGTATAGAGCTTAGTGGGTGACGCTGTATAATAACATAAATGACAGTTATGGTAAGATAATGCCTTATAAGGCATTATCTTTAAATTTTAAGTTAATAATAATCATAGCTTACTGTAGTGATATCAACAGGCTCGGTATTAACAATAGTTGTCGTATCGTAAACGGAGGTAGCTACAGAAGAACAGCATGGTGTAGTTACAACTGGCCTAACCACTTTAGTAGCACAACAAGAGCGCTTAACAACAGGTTTTACAACTACTTTCTTAACGACGGGCTTCACAACTACTCTATTGCAGCAAGGTTGGTTGACAACTACTGCATTACAGCAACCTGCCGTAGTTGGATTATAGACAGTAGTATAATCACTAACACCTGTTGTAACGAAGCCACAGGCCGTTAGGCTACTAAGTAATGATAAAAGAATGATTCCCTTTATGTTTCTTTTCATGTTCCCTCTCCTTTCTTTATCTAAAATAATTGTATATTAGATAATCATATTATTCCAATTATGATCACTAAGCATTTATTTTATAAGGGAATTGGACTACAATTTCTTAACTAAAAGACTCTAAAAGGAATGCGGTAAATACGACTTTGGTTAAAATCTATTTATTTTTTATTATAAGTATTATGTGTTTCACAATCATTAGAACTATTTTGCATTGGAAGTTCAACAGAAGGAATTAATATCTTATCGTAATTGCTCAAGTAAAGCGCAGCAGAGCTGCAAGCGTATAATTGTGTATAAATTGGCTTGAGGTTGAGGCGAGGTTAAGGTTTATAAATTTAAAAGAACACCAGCATACGTTAAAATTAGATTTTGAAGCGTCTACAGATTTAGCACCTATTATTCAAGAAGAGCACCATTTAGGTTTAGCAGGCTCTAGTTTAACTGCAAGAGAAGTTGTTAAGGAGAATAATTTGGTTAAATTTTCTATTTACTGTGGACGTGAAACTCAGGAAAGTACACAATTTAACGCGACCTTAAAGCCAGATACTCAAGTCAATATTACTGAACCTGCTAAGATCGCCCTTAGTAATGGTATATTGTAATGCAATACTTTCCTTAGTATGCATTCTTCTTTAATAGGAATTGTTAACAATTGCTCCATAAGCCCTACGTGGCACGGCTTTGTTTGCAGGTTCCAATGATGTAACTGGATTTTGGATTTTGTGAACGAGTCGACGTATTGCCTTGTTGTGGATAATGAATGTCATTCCCGCGCAGGCGGGAATCCATTTGGAATTAATCTCAGTGCTAATTGCTGAATAGATTCCCGCCTGCACGGGAATGACACAGAATTTCGCGGAATGGCACAGGGTTCGCGGAGGGTATAGGACTATTTTGGCTATCATTAACTCTCAAACTTATTGACGCAACAACGCTAGACAAGCCGCAGAACGTAGGAGCTTTAGGCATTTTTAAAAAATGAATTGTCAACAGTCCCTAATAAAAATATTAAATATCTTTATGCAGTCTTTTTAATTAAAAGAAATCTAAAATGCTATTTTGTTACTGGTGTTGCTGCGATAGTTTCTAAAGAAAACTCAATTAGTTTTTTTTCTGCAAGCTGCACAGAAGAAGTAAATTGCTTAGTTATTCGATTTGCAATGGTTACATTAATAGAACAACACCGATGGCCTAACATTTTGGCTAACCCGTATAGTGCAGCAGTTTCCATTTCAAGGTTAGTGAGAGGTATCTTAAAGGGGAAATTTGCTAAGTAGTCGGTAAAGTTAAAAGTCATTGCGCCTGCTCGTAATGAGCGTCCTTGCGGCGTATAAAAACCATGACATGTCACACTAATTCCTTTTATGCAGCTTGAATTTGTTAAAAACGATTGCATAATTTTTTCATCGCTTGCATAAGCCAGAAAAGTTGTTTCAGGTAATTTTCCCTTCATATAAGAAGTAAAGGCATTCGTTAGTTCCTCTTCTTCTTCATTTTGAATAGGATTGTAATAAAGTAAAATGCCTGTTAAATCGATAGCATGACTGGCGACAATAAAACTATTTAAGGCAATATTCTCCTGCAAAGCGCCGGTGGTGCCAAGTCTGATAATGTTTAAAGAGCGAAGCTTATCGCTTACCCTCCTACTTTTAAAGTCAATATTAATTAACGCATCTAACTCATTCATGACAATATCAATATTTTGCGTACCAATACCTGTAGAAAGAACAGTAATTCGCTTATTATTAAAATAACCTGTGTAAGTTACAAATTCTCGATGCTGATGTTTAAACTCGACAATATCAAAATAGCTGGCTACCTTTTCTACTCGTTTTGGATCGCCAACCGTTAGGATAGTATCAGCGATATCATCTGCACCAATATCAAGATGATAAATTTTATTATTAGAAAGAATAAGTTCAGTGTCGGCTAGCTTCCGGTTCATGCGAGCACCTCTGTGCCTTTTATTTAAAATATTTACAATTAAAATTAACTATTAATTCCTATAAATTAATAATCTTATCGTTTGTTTTTAAAAAGACTTAACTTATAAAGTATTAAATAGTTTAATCAGCAGAAAAGAAGCTAACTAATTTTTAAAATCTAATAGAAGTCTAATGCTTAGTATTCCGTAGGAAACGTGCTAAAGCGAAATTGGCACGAGTGACAGCATCATCCATAGCGACCTTAGGCGTTTTAATGCCAGCGAAAATTGCTTCTATGGCCTCATCATTAATATTTCTAATCTGGTTCTGAGGAATGGTTGATAAATTAAGCAACTTTTGTGGGATAGAGTTTGCTAACTCTTTTTGTGCTAACGACAGAACAGGTTGAACATTATCCCTCATTATAAAGGCATAGTCACCACTCATACTAATAGGAATATAACCTGTACTTTGATACCACCGCTGCTGTACTTGGGGTTTTAATAAATAAGTATAAAATTGAGCGATACCTTCATATATTTTTGATGATTGACCTGCAACAGCCCATAGGGCCGCGCCACCATTAACACTGTTATATCTTAACTGGCTTACTGAAGGATCAAGTGGTAATGCGGCAACGCCTACACGGAAATTAACAAGTTTCGATACACTTTTATAACTACCAGAAGATTGACTATACATAACACATTTTCCACTTGTAAAAAGTGACGTAGCGTCACTTGCTCGGCCACCATAGTCAAAATAATGCTTTTTTTGCCATTGCCTTAAACGCTCTAAATGATGAATAACCGCTTTATTGTTATAAACTGCTTTTTGTTCTTCAGAGTCAAATAAAGGTAGACCATGCAGACTAGAAAAAGCTTCAATAAGTATCCAAGCAGGATAAGCTGACGTATAAGTGCATTGATAACCTTTCGTTTTTAAAAGAGCGGCTAGGTTTTCTAATTCATCCCATGTTGCTGGAAAATTCTTATCATTAATGCCTACTGATGCTAAAGCATCAGCATTATAAAATATAACAGGAATAGATGTATTAAACGGTAGCGCCTGCAACTTGCCTTTATAACTATAAAAAGAAAGAAGAGCTGGGAGAAAATTTTCTGTTGGTAATCGCTGATTTTGTTCCGCCATAATTTCATGAAGCGGTTTAATAATGCCTGCTGGCGCAAGCATAATACCTGTGCCTACTTCGAAAACCTGTATTAAGGCTGGCGGTTGCTTTGCTTTAAATGCAGCAGCAAAACTGGTGATTGTATCATTATATTCACCTTTATATATAGGTTTAATAACATATTCTTTCTGAGCTTGATTAAAATTATCTACTAACTGTTGTAAAACAACACCTAAATTTCCTGCCAGAGAATGCCATAAAACAATATCAACTTTTTGAGCCCAAGTTTTTCCTAGAAAAGCCAGTACTAAAAATAGAATAAAGTGTCTCATGATAATAAATCAGGATAATCGCTAAAAATGGCATCTACGCCCCAACTTAAAAGCTCCTTGGCTCTTTCTTTATTATTCACTGTATAGACATACAGTTGATAGCCCTGCTTTTTAATTGCCTGAACTCGATAGGTATTTAAAGCAAGTTCATTTATATGGACAGAAAAGCAATTTAAAGCTTGCGCCTTTTCTAACCAAAAATCTTCCCAGGCGTCTAAAAGTAAGCCTAAAGGAATATGGGGAGCTTGGCTTTGGCAGAGAGCTAGCACTGGTAAATCAAAGCTAGAAATTAAAGGTAAGGTTTTATTTTTTGGCCAGAAACGATTTACATAATCTAGAACAACGTTTGCTGTTTGCTCACTTGTACCTGGATAAGGTTTAATTTCAATATTTGCATTAACTTCATTCTCTATAAGCCATAGCAACATATCTCTAAAGTGAGGAATCCTTTCTCCTGCAAAAGATTTAGAAAACCAAAGGCCAGCATCTAAGGATGCTAAATAGGTAGCACTAACTAGACCCACACCACCTTCGCCATTGGTGGTCCTTTCTAAAACTTCATCATGAAATACAAACGGCTCACCATCACCACTCAACATCACATCAAATTCAATACAATTACAACCAAGCGCTAATGCTTGATTAAACGCTGCAAATGTATTTTCTGGCGCATAAGCAGATGCGCCACGATGGCCAATAACAGAATGTCTTATGTGCAATTTATTTACTCCGTATTGCGATTTGAGGCGACTTCTACTATGGCGTTCATTATAATTTCATTACTTACTGTGATATTAGATGTAGGAGCTGAACCAAACGCCATAGTGTTTATCATTTCTTTAGCCTGATAAGCTCTGGGCTGTTGGGGTTGGGGTAATGTGTCGCCTTCTATTATATATAAATTGTTTACGGAGTAATGCTGCGTTTTATAAGTGTTGTTTAAGCGAGTCAATTCAGCCCTAACAAGATTATATAAACGTTGGCGAACTCGAGATTTTACTTGTTGAATCTCTTCCAGACTAGGTTTAAAGTCAATGGCGCTAACAGAGTAAGTACTTCCAGGCTGCGTAATAGCTTTCGCATTTTGATATACATTCGTTAAGCTTGATTGAGGAATCCGTGCCTGCGCTTCAACAAATAATTTTTCTAACCCTGAACTATCTTGAGAACGATTGAATTGCGTTATATGCCAATCACCCGCAGCAATTTTATTTAAATTAGCCATAATATCAGTACGCGCTTTTACTAAATCAGCGTTAGTTAACGTCGCATTGATATCAACTGTTAATAAAGCAGTTTGTGTATTAACCCATTGCCTAGCAGAAACCTGAAAGGTAATTTTGTCTAACGGCAAATCAGGTTGGTAATTATTTGCAAAGCAAAGAGCCGGTAATAAAAATAACACAGCTATTTTAGTTATGTTTTTCATCTGGATCTCCGAAGAATTTGAGCTATGCTTATTTTAGTTTAATGCTAACATAGACATAAACAATTGTCGTCTTATGTCTTATAATCTAATTAATCAAGTTTAGTCTATTAAGCAGATAACTTTTACTTAATTAATTTAATAGCTTATTTTTAGATAATCTCGCTAGCTTAGATTAGAATGCATTGATTTAATAGGCGAATCGATCTATAAAGTGGGCACATAAATTCACTGGAGCCATGCTAATGATGTCGATGGAAACATTGGTTAAGAATAATATAGATCTACTTAAGCAAGATGATTTTTTAGATTATGCTCTAGCACATGGTTTTGGTGACTTACACTTTAAAGTAGACCCTATAACAGGCATGAAAGCGATAATCGCTATTCATAGTACCAAACTTGGGCCAGCATTAGGCGGCTGCCGTTTTATTGAGTACCCTGATACCTTAAGTGCTATAAACGATGCTATGCGACTAGCACGTGGCATGAGCTTTAAAGCTGCATTAGTCGATTTACCATTAGGCGGCGGTAAATCAGTTATTATCAAGCCGGCAGAACCTTTTGATAGAGAAGCCTATTTTCATGCTTTCGGTAAATTTATCAACGAGCTTGGCGGACGCTACATTACTGCGTTAGATAGTGGTACTCAACTCAGTGATATGGACATCATTGCCGAGAATACTTCTTATGTAGCTAGTTTATCACGATACAATGGTGATCCTTCGCCCTTTACAGCGAAAGGAATTTTTCGAGGTATTGAGACTGCTGTTGCCTTTAAATTAGGCAGAGATAATTTACAAGGTTTACATATTGCTATTCAAGGCTTAGGTCATGTAGGTTATGCCTTAGCAGGGTATCTACACCAAGTGGGTGCTAAGCTCACAGTTGCTGATATAAATAAAGCTAATGTTGAGCGAGCTGTAGAAGAATTTAGTGCTAATTTTACTACTACAGATCTCATTCATAAAATCCCTTGCGACGTCTATTCTCCCTGCGCCTTAGGTGCGGTTATTAATGATATTACAATTCCGCAATTCCAAGCGCCGATCATTGCAGGAGCTGCAAACAATCAATTAGCACATACCTATCATGGTCAATTATTACATGAGAGGGGTATTTGTTATGCACCTGATTACGTTATTAATGCAGGTGGATTAATTTTTGCTGCAAGTAAATACCTACACGTACATGAAGATGAAGTTGAACAGCAAATTGAACGTATTCCTGATTCCTTAATTGAAATATTCAAACGTTCAGAACAGGAAAACAGGCCAACAAGTGAAATTGCCGACATGATAGCAAGAGAGAAACTAGCATAAAACTTAGCGAAATCTAATTTTATATAGTTAAGCCAGATAAACTCTATTTACCAGTGTTAATAGCTAGGCTTGTATTTAATTAAAAATAATAGAATATAGTGTTGTCGTTATAGAAATAATAAAAAATAAATTTAGGCAACTTATGACTATGAAACATTTAAACCTTACACCAAAGCTATATGAGTATATGCTTGATATCTCACTACGTGAGCATCCTGTTTTAAAATCTCTACGAGAATATACTTCTACAATGGCATTAGCTAATATGCAGGTTGCGCCAGAACAAGCGCAATTTATGCAGCTTATTTTAAAAATGATTTCTGCTCGTAAAGTCTTAGAGTTAGGAACATTTACAGGTTACAGTGCTCTAGCTATGGCGCTGGCCTTACCTGACGATGGTGAGCTTATAACATGTGATATTAACTCTGAATGGACCAGTAGAGTTCATGATTTTTGGCGCAAAGCTAACCAAGAAAAAAAAATTGAGCTTCGCTTAGCGCCAGCAATTCAAACCTTAAATGAGTTAATTGATGAGGGATATAGTCAGCAGTTTGATTTTATATTTATT
This sequence comes from Legionella pelazae, assembly GCF_052527395.1. NCBI lineage: Bacteria > Pseudomonadati > Pseudomonadota > Gammaproteobacteria > Legionellales > Legionellaceae > Legionella > Legionella pelazae. The sequence goes on along the minus strand of NZ_JBNVZS010000006.1, from coordinate 164,490 downwards.
GACGCTGATAAAACAAATTATATCCAATATTATGAATTTGCTTTACAGCTAGTAAGTCCTCAAGGTCTAATAGCGATTGATAATGTTTTCTGGGATGGCAAAGTCATCGATCCTAATGAAACAGGCGGTCAAACCAGAGAAATTAAACGCTTAAATGAGTTAATAAAAAATGACAAACGAGTTGATATAAGTTTACTAGCAATTGCTGATGGGCTATTTTTAATTCGACCAATTTAAAGTTTGTTTCTAAAAGGAGCTACTATGACTATTAATGAAAATCCATGCGGACTCGATGGCTTTGCTTTTCTTGAGTTTTCCGCTCCAGATGCTTCCTCTCTACACCGGCAATTTACCCAGATGGGTTTTCATGCTATAGCTAAGCATAGATATCAAGATATTACGCTTTATCAACAAGGAAATATTAAATTTATTGTTAATAATTCTGCCGATAGTCAGGCAGAAGAACATGCAAAAAATCATGGTGCAGGCGCATGTGCCATGGGCTTTCAAGTTAAAAATGTTAATGAAGTTTATGAGTATGTGATTGCCAATGGCGCTACTCCTTTTCAAGATTGCCAGCATGCTGATCATGACCTTTTAGCAATTCAGGCCATTGGTGGAAGCGTTATCTATTTCATAGATGAGACACATCAACCTTTCGCGCAACAATGGGAAAGCTTATCAACAGATAATCAAGTAATAGAAGATTGCGGACTAACAGCGATTGATCATTTAACTCATAATGTATTTCGCGGCAATATGGATAAATGGGCGCATTTTTATGAATCTATTTTTAATTTTAAAGAGATTCGCTTTTTTAATATTGAAGGTCAAATGACAGGCTTAGTAAGTCGAGCGCTAGCAAGTCCCTGTGGTAAAATTAAAATCCCATTAAATGAATCTAAAGATGATAAATCACAAATAGAAGAATTTTTACATGATTACCGCGGCGAAGGTATTCAACACATTGCTTTAAACACAGACAATATTTATCGCAGTGTCAACGCGTTGAGAAAAAGAGGAGTCAATTTTCTTGATGTGCCTGATACCTATTATGAAATGGTTGAGGCACGTATTCCTTGGCATCAAGAACCTATAGCACAGTTACAACAAGAGCGTATTTTAATTGACGGTGAAGTTGATCCTAAACAGGGTCTTTTATTACAAATTTTTACTGAAAATGTATTTGGTCCTGTATTTTTTGAAATTATTCAACGGCAAGGAAATCAAGGTTTTGGCGAAGGGAATTTTAAAGCTCTTTTTGAAGCTATTGAACGAGACCAAATAAGACGTGGTACATTACAACCAACTCAATGATGTAAGGCTTTCAAATGAAATTAGCGACCTTAAAATCAACGCATAGCCGTGATGGCGAGCTATGCGTCGTTAATAAAGAATTAACTTTAGCTGTTCGTGTTCATCATATTGCTCAAACATTACAATATGCGATTGACAATTGGGCCTCTGTTAAAGGTCCGCTTGAAGAAATTTATCAAGCACTCAATGCGGGACACATGACTAGTGCTTTTCAGTATACGCCTCAGCAATGGACTTCTCCATTACCTAGAGCTTACCAATGGGCCGATGGTAGTGCATATGTCAACCATGTTGAGTTAGTACGTAAAGCTCGAGGTGCTGAAATGCCTAGCAATTTCTGGACTGATCCATTACTTTATCAAGGTGGCTCAGATAGCTTTCTAGCGCCTACAGAAGATATTTTAATGGCAGATGAAGAGTATGGAATTGACTTCGAAGCGGAGCTAGCAGTTATCACAGATGATGTCCCAATGGGCATAAGCAAGGAGGCTGCCGCAAACCATATTAAACTTATTATGTTGGTTAATGATGTATCACTACGTAATTTAATACCCAATGAATTAAGTAAAGGGTTTGGCTTTTTTCAATCCAAACCATCAAGTAGTTTTTCTCCTATCGCTTTAACGCCAGAAGAGTTAGGTAATCATTGGCAGGATAATCGCGTTCATTTACCTTTATTGAGTTTCTTAAATGGGCAGTTATTTGGTCAACCAAACGCCGGTGTAGATATGACCTTCTCCTTCGCCGATTTAATTGCTCATGCTGCTAAAACTAGAAAATTAGCAGCTGGAACTATTATTGGCTCTGGAACTGTTTCAAATCTTGATCGTAGTAGAGGCTCCTCCTGCATTGCTGAGAAAAGAATGCTTGAAACATTAGAGCATGGTAAAGCCATCACTCCTTTCATGTGTTTTGGTGATACTATACGAATTGAAATGCTAGATGAGCAAGGACATTCCTTATTTGGAGCAATTGAACAAACTCTAACTAAATATAAAGGTCCTCAAAGTGAAACTGTATGATTATTATCGCTCTACTGCAAGTTATAGAGTACGCATAGCATTAAACTTAAAAAATATTAGCTATGAAACATTATCAGTCCATTTAATTAATAATGGCGGAGAGCAGCATAATCCTAATTATTTGAAATTAAACCCGCAAGGCTTAGTACCTACCTTAGATGAAAATGGCCACATTATCAGTCAATCCTTAGCTATTATTGAATATCTTGATGATATCAACCCCTCTCCACCGTTATTACCGCAAACTCCTTTAGGCCGAGCCCATGTTCGCAGCCTAGCCCTAATGATTGCCTGTGATGTACACCCATTAAACAATTTAAGAGTACTTAATCGCTTACGGCAACAATTTCACGCTGAAGATGAAGATATAAAAAGCTGGTATCATCATTGGCTTAAAGAAGGTTTTGACTCATTTGAACGCCGCCTACAAGAGATGCCCCATAAGGGGCAAGTTTGTTATGGCAGCGAAATAAGCTTAGCGGATATCTGCTTGATACCGCAAGTTTTTAATGCCAAGCGTTTTGGCTTTCCTTTAACTGAATATCCTTTAATTACGGCAATTAACTCATATTGTTTAAGTTTACCAGCTTTTAAAGACGCTTCACCAATTGGGTAACCAATCACCGCCAAATGCATGAAAAGAATGAATTAATAATATAACGCCAATAATAGCCGCAATCACTGCCATAACATAATACATATTATCTTTATATAATCTCTTACTTGCAGCTACCATATACTCTGGTATCGCCAACCAGAGAATAGCTTTAATTACGATTATCCATGCAATAATAGTTGCTAACAATTCAAAGCGCCAGTGCCAAATATTATGAACTACAACCATTATTAGCCCAAAAATTAATGTAAACATGGCACTTACAAATACAAAGTTCCTATCGGCTGGCAAGTCTCGTACTAACTTACGATAATAATCTGCACGAGCAATCATGATTATTGCCATAATTAACATATATAAGCCTAGAACTTGTTCAATAATATAACTATGCAAAGGGCTAGGGTCCATTTTTCTCTCCTTAAACGGTTTATATTTTCAAGTTTAGCATATATGTTCAAAGAAAATTTCCTAGGATTTACTAATACTTACATAAAAAAGTTAAATTAGTCATTTAAACTTAATATTTACTTAATTAATTTGAGTTACAATGTAACAGTTAGATAATTTTTTAAACATGGAATACTTGTCTATGCCTAGAACTGCCTTTATTCATTACGGTATAAATAAGCAAGCAGAATTAATTATAGTTTGCTACCACGAGCCTGTTACAGCAGCCAGGACATATAAGAAATTTACCGAGCCTTATCAATTATCTAAATCGCCTTTAAAATTACATGCGACCATTGAAAATGTAACTTCTGAAAATATTAAAGAGCAAATTCTGCAAAAATTTAAAGAAGTACAAACTTATATAGCAAATGAAAATATAAATATTTCTAAGATAATACTAGCTGCTGATGTGAATCTATGTTCTATAGATAAAGAGGCTTTGGCAGATTTTTTAATTGATGATGCATCCGTAAACGAAATATTTGGAACCACTATTCCCATTATACGTATTTTAGAATCGTCACTAAAAGAGGTAATTAAGAAAGCTATAGAACGTTTTCTAAATATTAATACCGAGATTAAGTCTAATCAGCTCTTCGTATTTAGGACGAAAAGCGGACACTTCGACGAAAAAAATAGAATAAATGAATTTTTTGGCCCCCGACCGAGTCCTAGATTAGGAAAATTATACAAGTTATTTGAAGAACCTGGAGAAGCACTAGAAGTTAAGGACAATACTACAAGTGTCAAGAGACGACTTATTGAGCAGGATGTTTTAAATGAGGAAGGTCATAGTAAAAAAAGCTGCCAACAATCTGAGAAGAAAACCTTTTTCCCAAATCCAAGCGAAGTAGAGGCTCGATCGCAGGAAGATGATACAGTATGGCCCTTGCAAAGTAAGTCCCTTACAAAGTAAGTATTGCTAAGAAGATGCTTCATACACAGCTGATACATTAAGTACAAACATTAAATTAGAGGAAGCCAAATTTTCCAACCATTGATAACAGATGCCACTAACTTAATTCTCATACAGAAATTAATTTAACTGAAATTTAATCATATTTTAATAATTATTTCCTATAATAAAATAGAAACTATCTAAGACTTACTTCAATGATTAATCCTAAATTTATTAATTTAAATCAGCTAGATTTAAAGCCAGGCGATCTTAAAAAACTAGCACTGTTTTTTAGCTCACCGGCTCAATCTTCAACTCAATTTTGGCAAGCTGATACCCCTTATAGTTATGCAGATAAATCATCCATTAAATTTAGCTTTCAGATAATAATGCAGGAGAATAAAGAGAGACAAATTTGCCGCTATGATCTTTTTAGTAAAGAAGGAATTCCTATTTTGGATTCCCAAACAATTGTGTACCCTATGTTGGGAAGTCTCATTCTTACTCAAGATAAAAAGTTACACTATATTCCTAATCTTCATGACGAAGTCATTATGGCAGTGCCTACTGATACTTCTAATCTAGAAAAGCCTTTTAAAGAGGTTTTTCGAAATTTACGAAATCAGCACCCATTTTACTCAGAAATAACGTTTGGGACTAGTGAACCTATTATAGATTCCGGTTATAGTTATACAGTAGTCCGCCAAATTCATGGTGAAAAATTATCAAAAATAATAAAAGAGAGCAAAGAAGACTTGCGGGCGCTAAGTCTAGATGAACGCGTCCAAATTACTCTAGCACTCTTAGAAGCGCTTAAAGAAATCAATCCTCGCAATTATCAACTTGAGAACTTTAATTGGGAACGTGTTTTAGTAGAACGTCATCAGCCCATAAAGGTTGAGATTACCCATGCTTTGCCAAAAAAATCAAAAGTTACTTCAGAAAGTAAGAAACAAGAGGCTAACTTTATAAAGAAAACAGGCAATCTTATTTATTCACTTTGGAGTGATTTAGGAGATAGTGAGAATGTTAATTTGCCTATTGAATTAAGTCAGTTAAAAGACTTCGATCATTTAACTCTTGATACTAAAAAATTAATTGCCTCCACTATAGAAAATATGTTCAATGAAAATGCAAGATTTGAACATTTAAACGACACGATTGCAGCCTTTCAAGTCGTAAAAGCCAAAGCAGCAATGACCAGTGAAAAAGTTCATAACCAAAATTGCTATAGCTATTTAAAAGAATTAAGACAAATAGTGCCTGACTTTCTCGGAGAGGACTTTAAGCCACTAAGAGAACAGTTAGAAGAGCTTACAAAACACCCAATCTATAAAAATGATTATCCATATGCCCAACTTTATACACGATTAATCACTTTTTTAGATCAAAATATTACTTCCATATCGACCCAGCTTGAAACAATAATTGAAAGACAGGAAAAATACATTTCTGATTATCAAAAGGAATTTCCCCAGAATAAGGAAATCATTACTCGGGATCATAGGACATTATTAAATGAGGCAAAAGAAAATAGAAGAAAATTAGATACTTTTATTAATGCCATCTATAACAATAATAGCTATATCCTTGAACAAACCTATGCTGCAATAAAACATATTCCCCTTAGTTACCGACCGAGTAAATCTGAGACGGGAATTGAACATACGATCGCTAAAGCCTTGTTAGATAATGATCAAAGGATTAATGTTGGCTTATTGTCACCTGCGGATAATGAAACTAGACGGAGGCGATTTATGGCAGCTTTCGGTCGTACGTTTACGCCCCAATATTCTACAAATATTCCAAGTAGACGCTCATATGGTTACCATCAGAAAACTGAAAGTTACCCAGTACAAGAGTTACGAATCGGTACCCAAGCACAACGGTATAAGGGAACAGAAAGAGTTAGTCCTTTATTTGAATACTGGTTAGAGGCCCAGCGTCGCAATCATCCCAACCATCCTTCTCAAATTACCCATATTTATTTTAATAACTTAGGTAGAGATAGGGAAGGTTTATTCGCTTTTGAAGGTAAAAAAGAAAAAGCGCTAACTAAACAACTTGAAAACCTAGAAACAAGACATCCTAACATCGCAGTTATAACGCTCCCTGCCGATAAAGGTTTCATGGCTCGTGAGTCTCATCTGAAAACAAAAGCAGAACTAAATTACCAAACCGTATATGACACATTTCTTAATATTGCTAGACAAAAGGATACCTTAGCGCCTGAGATTAAAGATTTTTACATAAGCCCTAAAATAAGAGCGTTACTCTTTAATTTTGGCGGCCAATATAGTGATGAGGCTGAAAGAAGTAAATTACAAGAATTACTAACAAATAGTTTTATAAAAATGGGTATAGTCGATAGTAACGGCAAGCCTATTAGTGCACACGGAAAATTAAGCCGAGCTGAACGTCAAGCCGTCTGGTTTCACTTTATTAAATTTGAGCTAACAAACTATATTATCGATACACTTAAACCTCTAAGTATTAACTTTTCTTGTAAAGATGCTATTGACCGTGGCGGTGCTTCCTCTGCTTATTTTAACTTAATGAAATCCATTGATGCTGGACATCCGTTAAGTCGTGATGAGTTTGAGCAAGCTTTACATGCAGCAGCAACCTCCGTAAAAGGACGTGGCATGAATCATCATTTAAATGTTATTTGGAATGCAATAGATAATTATGTTAATACCCATTATAAGAACATACAAAACAACCCTGGTCTAGAATGGCTTATTCAATGGCGAGATTTCAATTGCCCTCATGGAAGAGTAGCCAAACTTTTACAAAGACGAATCAAAGATGTTACGGAAGATTTAGAAGAAGCTAGAGAAAAGCGCCCTGAATTAACTATAAAAATTGAACAATCTTTGAGAATAATTAAAACCATTGAATCTCTCAGTGAAAAAAAAGTAAGTGGCAAAAGGTTGCTTTTAGAAGCTGTATCCTTAACACCTGCTATCACACTTAAATCTGATAATAAAAGCTTAATTCAATATGATAAATTAGCAGATGAATTAAGAGTCACCCATCCTAAGTTACAAGCACTTGCGGGGATGATGAAAGCGGCTCTTGGTATTATTTTAGTTGTGATGAGTTTCGGTCGCCATACCAAAACCCTAAGCCAGGGCGTGGCAACATTGATGGCTGGCTACCATGCAGATAAGCGTGAAGTACTTACAGAAACCATGAAGGATCATATTACTTTGGCTAAACAGTTAGGAATGAAAGATTTCGATAAAAAAATTCGCTTATTCCACACCGAGGAGGATGAGGGCGAAAGTGATACGAGGATTGAGGAAGAAGATAACCCTGCCGCTAAATAATTTTTTAATATTATAGAGATAAAATAAAAGCGCTAAATTGGCTTAAATCAATAAACCATTAAGTTGTCTAAAAACAGTAGCTTTAGTTGCAGATACAATGAATTTCGGCTAATGTTGCATAATTTCGGCATTAAATAAATTATGGATTCTTACATAAAGGACTTACTTATTTCCTTACAGCAAGATCAAAACTTGATGGTCCAACAATTGCACCAGTTTTGTGAAATTAACTCTGGAAGTGATAATCAAGCTGGTTTGCAAGTAATGCATCAAACATTAGCATATACCTTTCAACCCTTAGCAGATAAAATAGAAACAATATCATTTCCGCCTGTTACTATTGTTAATATGGCAGGCAATATTGATGAATTTACCTGCGGTAACGCGCTATTCATTCGCAAGAGACCTAAACTTAAAAGACGTATTCTTTTAGCAGGCCACATGGATACTGTTTTTTCTAAGAGTCATCCCTTTCAAGAATTAACTTATCTTAATGAAAATCACTTAATTGGCCCTGGTGTCGCAGACATGAAAGGCGGGTTAATTATTATGCTCCATGCACTTAAGGCCTTTGAGCAAACAAAAGAAGCACGCTCAGTAGGTTGGGATGTGCTTATTAATGCCGATGAGGAACTAGGCTCTTTTGCTTCTGGCTCTTTATTTTCTGATTTAGCTGGTCAGTATCAAGCAGGTCTCCTTTACGAACCAGCTATGGATATTCGGGGAACATTAGCCAAAAACCGAAAAGGTAGTGGCAAAATAACGCTTGTTGCTACAGGTAAAGCTGCTCATGCAGGTCGAGCTTTTTATGAAGGTAAAAATGCTATTGCTTACTTAGCAGAAGCGGTTATTGCAATCCACGCGCTAAATGGTATACGTGAAGGCGTAACCATTAATGTTGGTAAAATAGCCGGTGGAAATGCGTTAAATATAGTTCCAGATCGGGCTGTCGCTAAGCTAGATATTCGGATTAGTGACCCCAGTGATGAAACTTGGGTAATGACTGAACTTAATCAAATCATACAAAATTTAAAGTGCCCTGGTTATAACTTAACTGCTCAGGGCGGATTTGGCCGGCCCGTTAAACGCGTTGATAAAGGGACTAGACGCCTTTATCAACGAATTAGCTCCCTCGCACGCTCACTTGATTTAGCTTTAAACTGGCAAGACAGTGGCGGCTGCTGCGATGGTAATAATTTAGCAGCACAAGGACTACCAGTGATTGATACTTTAGGTGTTAGAGGTGGCAATATACATAGCCAAATGGAGTTTGTATTAATTGACAGCCTAGTTGAGCGCGCTCGATTAAGTACGCTACTTTTAAGAGATTTAGCGCAAGGGGGACTCGAGGAGCTCAAGCAATGATGTTATTTCGCCGTTCTCGACTAACGGATATTGATGCTGTTTATGATTTAGCACTGCACAGTGGATTTGGCTTAACCACATTACCTAAAAATAGAGATTTACTTGCTAGTCGTATTAGCCTATCGTGTGATTCTTTTAAGAAAAAAGTCAGTAAACCGCAAAATGAATATTATTTATTTGTATTAGAAGATCCTATTACAACTAAACTTGTAGGCACAGCAGCCATTGAAGCTTTTACCGGGTTTGAAACGCCCTTTTATTCTTATAAATTATCTTTACGTACCCGTATATGCCACTCTTTAAATATCCGTAGTGATTATGAAGTATTAAGTCTTGTTAATGATAATCAACGACGCAGTGAATTATGTACCCTTTTTCTAGAACCTTCTTATCGAGTAAGGGGCAATGGCTTATTACTATCTAAAGCGCGATTTTTGTTTATCGCGCAATATCCGCAGCGCTTTTCTTCTACATTAATTGCTGAAATGCGAGGCATATGTGACGATGAGGGGAAATCACCTTTTTGGGATCATGTAGGAAGGCACTTTTTCCATATGTCTTTTGCTGAAGCAGATGAGTTAACAATTTTAACCAATAAACAATTTATTGCTGATCTTATGCCACGAAATCCTATTTACGTAAAACTATTAGCACCCGAAGCGCAAGAGGTCATAGGGCAACCTCATCCCACTACTCGGCCTGCGATGAAAATTTTATTTAATGAAGGTTTCCGTTATAACAATTACATTGATATTTTTGATGGAGGACCTACTATTGAAGCACCTTCTCATGACATCAATACTATTGCGGCTAGCCGAATTTTAGTGATTAAAAATCTTAGTGATGAAGTTACCGGTCCGCGCTTTTTATTATCTAATACATCTCTCGATTTTCGAGCAACTATAAGTCATGCTATTTTTAATAATCAGAATGGGAAGTGCATTATTAGTAAAAATACTGCTGAGTTGCTTCAAGTTAAAAAAAATGATGCTATTCGCTTAGCACCGTTACAATTTGAAAGATTAGATCCTTTTAATAAAAATTTTGACACATGCGCTACGAATCAACTGGCCAGCAAATCATCAAAATCCCCTCTACAGGAGAGTTCGCAATGACATTTTTTGCCAGTCAACTTGGCCATCATTATTTAAACGGTACTTGGGTATCAGGATCGGGAGAACCCTTAACTTCGCAAAATCCACTCAATAACACAGCCGTCTGGCAAGGTAGGCATGCAACACAAAACGAAGTAAATCGAGCCGTTTATGCTGCAGAGCAAGCACTCACCAAATGGGCTTATCTAACTGTAGATAATCGCATTGCCTATTTACAAGCGTTTGCAAAAGAAGTAGAAGCTAATCGTCAAGAATTAATTCATTTAATTGCTTTAGAAACAGGTAAACCTTTATGGGAATCAGCAACAGAAGTTAATTCCGTTATTGCTAAAGTTAATCTCTCTATTCAAGCTTATAAAGAAAGAACCACTGATAAGTGTAATCCAATGCCTGATGCAAATGCCTGCGTACGCTATAAACCTCATGGCGTAGTCGCAGTGTTTGGTGCATTTAATTTTCCTGCTCATTTAAGTAATGGCCATATCGTCCCTGCCCTTTTAGCTGGCAATACAGTTGTATATAAACCAAGCGAATTAGCCCCAGGCGTTGCCGAATTAATTATGCAGTGTTGGCATAAAGCTAATATTCCAGCGGGTGTTATTAATTGCGTACAAGGAGGCGCTAGTACCGGACAAGAATTATTACAAACTGATATTCAAGGTGTCTATTTCACGGGTAGTTATAACACAGGTAAAGCTATTCATCGCCATTTCAGCGAAAGACCAGACGTTATTTTAGCCTTAGAGATGGGTGGTAATAATCCTTTAATTATTGATGAAGTAAGCGATATGGATGCTGCAATTTATCAAACTATTTTATCTACTGTCATTACTGCAGGTCAGCGTTGCAGTTGTGCTCGTCGAGTTATTATTAAAGACAATACCTATGGGGATGAGTTCTTAAATCGATTAATAAGTAGCTTTAAGAAAATCAAAGTAGACAGTTTTACTGCAAATCCCGAGCCTTTTATGGGCCCTGTTATTAGCTATAAGCATGCTCTGAATCATCTAAAATCGCAAGATAACTTACTTAAAGTAGGCGGAAAGTCATTACTAAAAATGAGTTTGCTTAAAGAAAACTCAGGTCTGCTTTCTCCAGCCTTAATTGATATGACATCTGTAACAAATCCACCCGATGAAGAAATTTTTGCTCCTTTAGTCCAGATTTACCGCTATCAACACTTCGAAGATGCCTTAAAATTAGCTAATCAAACTCGTTATGGTTTGGTAGCAGGATTATTAAGTGATAGCCAAGAACACTTTAAACTGTTTTACCAGACCGTTCGTGCTGGTTTAATTAACTGGAATCGCTCAACAACGGGTGCAAGTAGCAGCTTACCTTTTGGAGGGGTTGGCTTAAGCGGTAATCATCGACCTAGCGCTTATTTTGCAGCTGATTATTGTTCTTATCCTATTGCTAGTTTAGAGCAACCTCACTTAACAAAACCGCAACAATTATTACCCGGTATTGAATTAGGATAGATCATGGCTGTATATGAATTAAATATCGATGGTTTAGTCGGCCCTAATCATAACTATGCAGGTCTTGCTGCAGGAAATATTGCATCAATTACTAATGCTTTAAGTATTGCTAATCCTCAAGGGGCTGCTCTTCAAGGCCTAAAGAAAATGAGAATGTTACATAATATGGGCCTCAAACAGGCCCTATTTCCACCCCATGAACGGCCTAATTTTAATTTATTAACATATCTAGGCTTTGAAGGTACTCCCCAACAAAAAATTAATAAAGCCTTTAAGGCTGCGCCAGAGTTATTAGGTGCTTGCTATTCTGCCTCGAGTATGTGGTCTGCTAATGCTGCCACAGTTTCTGCTAGTAGAGACTGTGGCGATAATCGAGTCCATTTTACAGCAGCCAATTTAATTAGTAATTTACATCGGCATCAAGAAGCAGGTTTTTCTAGAAAACTTTTACAACATCTATTTTCTGATGAACGCTTTTTCTGTCACCATGATATTTTACCAAGAAGTACAGTCACCGCTGATGAGGGCGCTGCTAATCATAATCGCTTATGTAAAACGCATAGTCATACAGGAATTAGCATATTTGTCTATGCCAAAAAAGCAATGCAAGCTGCAGATGTAGTTCATCAGCCTCGTCGATATCCCGCAAGACAAACTTTAGAAGCATCCGAAGCGATTGCTCGCGCACATTTACTTAATCCTAATCAGGTAATATTTGCGCGCCAACATCCTGCTGCCGTTGATCAAGGCGTTTTTCATAATGATGTTATCGCTGTTGCTAATGAAAATGTTTTCCTAATTCATGAGCAAGCATTCTTAAATCAGCAAGAAACACTTAATGAACTAAAATTAAAAGCCGACTTCCCACTGCAAATAATTGAAGTCAAGCAAGATAAAGTCAATATTAATGAGGCTGTTACAACCTATTTATTTAACTCACAGCTTATTTCTCTACCGAATGGCTCTATGGCTCTTATTGCGCCTTCAGAGTGTGAAGTTAGTATACCTGTTCGAAACTTTATTGACGAATTAGTTGCCGATACCAGTAATCCGATTAATCAGGTCTATTTTCTTGATTTAAAACAAAGCATGCGCAATGGTGGCGGACCTGCTTGCTTGCGCCTACGCGTTCCCTTAACTGATGTTGAATTGCAAGCAATGCATCAGGACATATTACTAGATGAGAAATTATTTACCCACCTAGAGAGTTGGATTTATCGCCATTATCGAACTGAATTAAGCGCGAAAGATTTAAGTGATTTTAGTTTAGTAAATGAGATTTATACCGCTTTAGATGAATTAACACAATTACTTAACTTAGGATCAATCTATCCATTTCAACAAGAGAAATCTTTATAATGTTATGGCAGACTCTAGCTGGACGCTGCATCTATCGCTCAGACCATATTCGTGTTTATGATAATTATTTTTTTCGTTGGCTTAAATTTAATAGTAATGCATTTCAGAGTCTAATCAATAAATTAACGCCTAGTAGACCTGCCTTAAACTATGTTAAAGCATTAACTTTTGCCGCTCGTCAACGGCCTGGAAACTGTTGCATGCTTGGCTTAGGGGGCGCGGGAGTGGCACACGCCTTAGCACCTTTATTGCAGTCTTATACTTTGACAGCAGTTGAAATGAATTCTGAAGTCATTGATGTTGCAAGGCGTTATTTTATGCTTGAAAGATTAACTAACCTAACTGTTATTCAAGAGGAAGCCAGTGCTTTTATGGCGCATTGCCAGCAAACTTTTAGACACCTTCTAATTGATATTGCTGATGCCAATGATTTTCCTGCTTCCTGTAAAAATAAAGATTTTTTTCTTAACTGCCAGCGCATTCTATCATCTCAGGGTATATTAGCAATTAATATAGCTAATGCTTATGAACATCAATTTATTTTTACTATGTTAAAACACCAATTTGCTAGTAGTATCATAACCCTCCCTGTTAAACGCTGCGTAAATATTATCTTTATGGCAACTCACAAAGATAATTTTAATTCCTTGCTTGGTTATTTTAATCAGAGCAATGAGGTTAAACAATTAGTGTGGGATCAAAAGTGGGGATATATTGCTTATCTACATTATGATAAATTTTTTTAACTAATTCATAAGCTTATAATAGCAGTGTCAGTTTTCCATAACAAATTTTTTATTTTCATTATTTTTTAATCACTAAATTCTAAGTTAAAAAATTTTCTCTATATTTATTAGATAATTCGTACAATAATTTTACAAGTTGAAGCTAAATTGAGAGGAGAGATCTACAAAAAAAAGCCAGCATAGCGCTAAAAAGCAGTCTAAAATTAGGTATTTCGGCTAACATTCATTTAACAATGAGAAAGCCGATTAGGAGAAGTTAAACATCCAAGTCAATTGGATGCTTATAGGCTATTAAATTTCCATTAAATCCTTTTCTTTTTCACTTAAAGCAGCATCAACTTCGGCAATGTATTTATCTGTTATTTTCTGAATCACTTCACCTGCTCGGCGCTCATCATCTTCAGAAATTTCTTTTTCCTTTACCAATTCTTTAAGATGCGTATTTGCATCACGACGAATATTGCGGATTGCGACCCGTCCCTGCTCCCCTTCAGCACGAACAATGCGAATCATCTCTTTACGCCTTTCTTCAGAAAGCGGTGGCATCGGTACCCGAATAGCTGTTCCTGCTGTTGCTGGATTTAAGCCTAAATCAGCATTTAAAATCGCTTTTTCAATCGCTGCGACCATTGATTTTTCCCACGGAGTCACTAACAGCGTCCGCGAGTCACTTGTTGTGATATTCGCAACTTGATTTAATGGAGTAGGATTACCATAATAATCAACTTGAACATGATCTAATAAGCTTGCGTTAGCACGGCCTGTTCTAATTTTTGTTAAATCATGCCTTAAAGTTTCTACGGTTTTCTTCATTCGTTTTTCAGCATCCTGCTTAATCTCATTAATCATGATTTGCTCCAACTATAGTACCTATATGCTCACCAAGCACAATTTTTCGTAGTGCCTGAGCCGCATTCATATCAAAGACTTGTAAAGGCATATTATGCTCTTCACATAAACAAATTGCAGTAGAATCCATAACTTTTAAACCATCGCTAAGGATCTGTTTGTAGGTTAAAAATTCATAGCGTTTCGCTGCTGCATTCTTAACAGGATCGTCAGAATAAATTCCATCAACCTTAGTGGCTTTTAGTACTACATCTGCACCTACCTCAATAGCACGTAAACAAGCTGCCGTATCAGTTGTAAAAAAAGGATTTCCAGTACCAGCTGCAAAAATAACAACATGTTTATTGCGCAGATGAGTGATTGCTTTACGACGATGATAAGGATCAACAACTCCAAGCATAGGTATAGCTGACATAATACGAGCAGGCAGATCGATTCGCTCCATTGCATCACGCATAGCCAAAGCATTCATAACCGTTGCGAGCATTCCCATATGATCCCCTGTAACGCGACCCAGACCCGCTTCGGATAATGCTTTACCGCGGAATAAATTGCCCCCACCAACAACTAAAGCAACTTCTACATTCAGTGAAATTAACTCAGCAACTTCACTGGCAATCCGGTCTAAAACTAATGGATCAATGCCAAACTGCGAATTGCCCATAAGTGCTTCGCCACTGTATTTCAGTAAAATACGCTTATATTTTAAAGGTTGATTTTCACTCATTAATCACGAACCTGCGCCATAACTTCTTCAACAAAATTATCTTCTTTTTTAGCAATTCCTTCACCTACTTCATAGCGAATAAAGGAAATAACGTCAGCGTTTTTTTCTTTTAATAATTGGCCGACTTTAATATCTGGATTTTTAACAAATGGTTGACCTAATAAACTAACTTCGTCAACAAATTTGTTAATACGCCCTTCAATCATTTTATCAATAATTTCTTGTGGTTTACCACTTTCACGCGCTTGTGCTGTAAAGATTTCTCGCTCATTCTCAATCACTTCAGAAGAAACTTGATCGCGGCTAACTACCATTGGCCGGCTTGCAGCAATGTGCATGGCTATATCTTTAGCGAGTGTCTCATCACCATTTCTAACTGCAACAAGAACACCGATACGAGTACCATGCAGGTAAGATCCTATAACGCCATCTTCACATTGTAACTTTTCTAGGCGGCGGATTTTAATATTTTCGCCAATTTTAGCAACAAGCTGTTGCCTTTCTTGTTCGACAGTATTATCTGTATTTGCTAAAGTAGCGTTAGACAATTCAGCAACATCTTTAATTGAGTCATTATTTAATGCTGTAGCGGGTACTCTTTCAGCAAATTTAATGAAATTCTCTTCACGAGCAACAAAATCAGTCTCCGTATTAATTTCAACAATAACAGCCGCCTTATTATCAGAGGAAAGCGCAACGGCAATGACGCCCTCTGCTGCTATTCTATCTGCTTTCTTATCTGCCTTTGCTTGGCCTGCTTTACGCATTTCAGAAATAGCTTGTTCAATATCACCATTAGTCATAACTAAGAACTTCTTGCACTCCATCATTGGCGCGCCAGTTCTTTCCCTTAATTTCATTACTTGCGATGCACTAATTGACATTTAATCCTCCACATAACAAAAAGGGAATACGTCATAATAACGTATTTCCCTTCATTCGATATCTCACATTTAACTGTGAATTAACTTATCTGCCCACTTAAATTAGTTAGATTAAATCCAAAATTTAATTTCAGGCCTTAATTTTCAATTTATTCTTCTTTCGCTTTCTCATCAGCTTCTTTTTCGTTGACTTCAACGAATTCAGCATTTGAATCAGCCCCGCCAGTAGTATTGCCATTTTTGGCATCTAGGATGGCATCAGCAACACAGCGTACATAAATGTCAACTGCTCGCATAGAATCATCATTTCCAGGAATAACGTAATCAATGTTATCAGGGTTATTATTGGTATCAACAACGCCAATAACAGGAATTTTTAGGCGACGCGCTTCTTCTACGGCAATATGCTCAAAACCTACGTCGATAACAAATAAGGCATCAGGCAGGCCATTCATATTCTCAATACCGCCTAAACCTCGCTCTAATTTTTCAAGTTCACGAGTTAACATGAGTGCTTCTTTTTTAATCATCCCAGCAAAAGCACCTTTTTCTTGCATTTCTTTTAGTTCTTTTAATCGAAAGATAGATTGACGGACTGTTTTAAAGTTAGTCAGCATACCACCTAACCAGCGATGATCAATATAAGGCATGCCGCAACGTATTGCATGTTTACGAATGCTTTCTTGCGCAGCTCTTTTAGTTCCAACAAATAAAATTTTAGCTTTATTTGCTGCTAGACGGCCAACGTAGTTGGTTACGTCATTTAACATCGGTAACGTTTTTTCTAAATTAATAATGTGAATTTTATTTCTTGAACCAAAAATATAAGGCGCCATTTTGGGATTCCAAAAACGAGTTCTATGACCAAAATGAGCACCTGCTTCAAGCAGTTCACGCATACTTACATTCATTCTATTCTCCAGGGTTAGGCCTCCACGCTTCCCATAAGAAACCCATACTTAATAGTATAGGACCCTATCTTATGTGCCGAAACGTGTGTGTCGTTAAAAGCGCGCTATTTATACCATATTTAAGCCTAGCCAGCAACGTTGACTTTAAATTCAGCAAGTTAATTTATTTATTTGTGCAGAATCAAAAAACCAGGTATATAATTAATTGCAATTAAAAACAATTAATTAAGGAGAGATTATGTTTACGAAGAAATTATTACCTATTATTGCATTTGCTGCTTTTACAGCACAACCTATATTTGCAGCAGATTCTTCCGATACATCAGCGACAGGAACGTCAACAACTGGTACAGCGACAACCGGTACAGGTTCAGGCGCATCTGGTATAGGTCCAAATTCTACCCCTGCTTCCTCTACTACAACGCCAGCATCAACTTCTACAACTACTGGCACATCATCAACTACTTCAAGCTCTGCAAGCAATGACAACGGCGACACAGCTTGTAATTGTCCTTGCAAAAAAAGCATGATGCAAATTAGTCAAGCATTACAATTAACTGATGCGCAGAAAGATCAAATTAGATCAATTAGAGAGAAAGCAAAAGCAAGCATTCAATCTAGCAAAGATCAATTACGATCTATTCGCAGCCAAATGCATGATTTAATAACTTCAAGCTCAATGGATAACTCTAAATTAGATTCTTTAATCAGCCAAAAAACAGCTGTTCTTGGTAAAATGATAAGAGTTAAAGTAGAAGCCAAACATCAAATGTATATGGTTCTTAACCCTCAACAACAACAAAAATTTCAACAAATGCTGAGAGATGAGCACCAACGACCAAATGCATGCCGCTAATTTTTATATTTAAATTTCATGCCATACTAAGATAGTATGGCATGGCTTATAATTGATGTTACAGAGCTATCATTATTAGGTATTAAATATAAAATCCTTTATAAAAATCATGAAATAAGTTAAACAGAATTGTTTTCTTTATTAATAAGCTACTTTCTCACCGCTTTAAGCACTTCCTTATTCGGTGTTTTACGCTGTTATAAGTATTTTAACTAAATTAGCTCTTCATGAAAATTTAAAAAGTCATCTATTAAAGAATTTAAGATATTAGCTGCCCTTTAGCTTAAAGTAATATAAAATTATATTTTAGCTAAACCTTTATAGATCGAGTAAACTTATATTATTTGTATGGATTTAAATCATGGCAGTCTCTATTAAAACCCCGGAAGAAATTGAAAAGATGCGTGTTGCTGGACGTCTAGCAGGCGAAGTTTTAACAATGATTGGCCCTTATGTGAAAGAAGGGGTAACTACAGATGAGTTAAATACTATCTGTCATGACTATATTGTCAATGAGCAAAAAGCAATACCTGCTCCTCTTAATTATAATGGTTTCCCAAAATCAATTTGCACATCAATTAACCATGTCGTTTGCCATGGTATTCCGGGTAAAAGAGTATTAAAAAACGGTGATATTTTAAATATCGATGTGACAGTAATTAAAGATGGCTATCACGGCGATACCAGTAAAATGTTTTTTATAGGGGAGCCGACTATTAAAGGTAAACATGTCGTTAAAATTGCTCATGAATGCCTTTTCATTGGTATAGAAATGGTAAAACCTGGTATACAACTTGGCGATATAGGCCATGCTATTCAGCAACATGCTGAAAAAAATCGCTGCTCAGTAGTACGCGATTATTGTGGACATGGCATTGGTGCTGTTTTTCATGAAGAACCGCAAGTATTGCATTATGGCACACCCGGTACAGGTGAATTTTTACAAGAAGGCATGGCATTTACTATTGAGCCTATGGTAAATCTTGGTAAACATCATACTCGGTTATTGCCTGATAAATGGACAGTTGTAACGCGTGATCATAGTTTATCAGCGCAATGGGAACACACGCTTTTAGTTACTTCTGACGGCGTTGAAATTTTAACACTGCGCGATGAAGAGAAATAATTACCCATTCAAATACACCTTAAAACAATTTAAGGAAGATCAAGCCCTGCAATTTAATGCGCAAAGAAGTATTACTGCGATAGCGCAAAAGTTGGTTAATTTTATTGATAAAGCGCTACTTAATCTTTTCCGAAAAAATAATCTTCATAAAGAAGATTGCTTTTGCCTTATTGCCCTAGGGAGTTATGGCCGACAGGAACTTCAGCTTCATTCGGATATAGATATCTTATTATTGCATGAGGATTCTGTAAATGATGAGCAGCTACAGCGTGCACAAGCCTTTATTCAAAACTGCTGGGATAATGGCTTTGGTATTAGTCATCAAATTACGACGGTTAAAGCTTGCGCTGATTTAGCTAGTCAAGATCTGAGTGTTATCTCCAGCATTTTAGACATGCGCCTCCTATGTGGGCATAGTCAATTAATGGAAGAATTATGTTATCAAACTCATCCGCTCCATATGTGGCCAAGCGATCAATACTTTTTTGCTAAACAGGCCGAACAAGAGCAACGTTACCGCAAATATGGAGAAACCGCTTATAATTTAGAACCTAATGTTAAGTATGGCCCAGGTGGTTTACGAGATATTCAAATTTTACTGAGTATAAGTAAACGTCATTTTAAAATTAATAAATTAGCTGACGGTATTAATTATAATTTTATTACCGATAAAGAGTATGAAGAATTAGTGAAATGTCAGCATTTTCTCTGGCGAGTTCGTTTTGCTTTACACTTGTTGGCCGGAAAACCAGAAGAACGCTTACTTTTTGACTATCAAGTTAAGCTAGCAACCTTATTTGGCTACCAAGATAAACCGCATTCTTTAGCAATCGAACAGTTTATGAAAACCTATTTTCAAATAATTAAACGCAGCCGTGAGATTAATGAAATGCTCTTGCAATGGTTTTCGGAAACAATTATTCACAAAGAAAAGCAACAACTTAAACCCCTAGATGCTAATTTTCAACTCTCTAATCAGTTTATTGAAGTAAGACATGCTAAAGTTTTTTCTAATGATCCTACTTGTTTATTAAAGTTGTTTCTATGGATTGCTAAATGCCCAGATATCATTGGAGTTCGTGCAAGTACTATTCGTTTAGTTAGGCAAAACCTTTACCTAATTGGTACTAATTTTCGATCATCAACGACTGCAAGACAAACTTTTTTATCTATTTTCAAAGATTCAATCAATACATTTGAAGCTTTAAATTATATGAACAAATATGGTGTATTAAGCCACTATCTTGATTGTTTCGCTGCAATTACAGGCCAGATGCAATATGATTTATTTCATGTCTATACAGTCGATCAGCATACTTTATTTGTTATCCGCAATTTAGTTCGTTTTCTAGATAAGAGTTTTGCCAAACAATTTCCTCTCGCAGTAGAACTTATGGCAAAAATACCAAAAAAAGAGATTTTATATTTAGCAGCGTTATTTCATGATATTGCAAAAGGCCGCGGAGGCGATCACTCTGAATTAGGCGCTAAAGAGGCTCAATCGTTTGCTTATCAACATCAGTTAAATCAAGAAGACACAAACTTACTTCTCTGGCTTGTCAAGCATCATTTATTCATGTCCCATACAGCACAACGCCAAGATATCTATGATCCTAAAACTATCCAACATTTTTGTCTTATATTTCCTAAGCCAAGTTATCTTGATTATCTTTACTTACTGACAGTGGCTGATATTTGTGCAACCAATCAAAGCTTATGGAATACTTGGAAAGATTCTCTATTAAAAGAATTGTATCGAGCAGCAGCAACCGTCTTTGAGCAGCAAGAGAAATGGTTAAATGAAGGCGAAATTATTACTATACGTAAGCATCAAGCACTTAAGTTATTGCAGCAACAGGGATTTTATCAAAAAGAAATTGAAAAGCTGTGGTCATCACTTAAAAGTAGGTATTTTCTCCATGAATCACCCGAGATGATTGCAATTCATACTAAAGCTATCTTAACTTGTCAAAGCTATCCTGTCGTTTCAATCTTACCACATTATAGTCAAGGGGGAATGGAAGTTTTTATTTATATGCCACATCGTGATGATAGGTTCACAATTGCCACTACCGTGTTAAGTAATTATCAAGCAACCATTCAAGAAGCAGTCATCTTAACGTGCGACAATCAATTTGATTTAGACACCTACATTATTTTAAATGAGCAGCATCAAGCTTCTTTTGCTGCCGAAAGAATAAAATTAATTGAACAAGCATTAATTAAGCGATTAAGCGATACCAAAGAAATACCTAGAATTGCTAAGCATCGACTGTCACGAACATTAGCTCATTTTAAACTTAAACCAGATATTACCTTTAATGATGAACACCCTTACACTCGTTTATTCCTTATAACAGCTGATAGGCCAGGCCTATTAGCACATGTTGGTCGTGCTTTTACTAAACTTAATATTCATTTGCATAATGCTAAAATAGTCACCGCAGGTGAAAAAGCTGAAGATACATTTTATATTTCAACAAACACAGATAACTTACTTAGTACAAATGAACAAGAGCTATTACGTAAGCTGCTGATAAAAGAATTAATGAGTGAATTTTAGCTAGTAGTAGCCTGGGTGAAACGAAGTGAAACCCGGGTTTCGGCCCTATGGGCCTGCACCCAGGCTACCTCTCTATATTTATTCGTCAGCGTTTAGCGACGCGCTTTAAAAAAATCATTAAGCAGCTTTGAGCATTCTTTCTCTAAAACACCTTCATCAATTTGTATCTGGTGATTGAGAGGATAACCTTGTAAAAGATTATAAACAGACCCTGCAGCACCTGCTTTAAAATCACGAGCTGCAAAAACTAATCGCTTAATACGCGCTTGCACCATAGCACCTGCACACATGACACAAGGCTCCAGAGTGACATAAAGTGTCGCTTGTGTAAGACGATAATTACCTAAATTCATAGCTGCTGCCCGTAAGGCACAAATTTCTGCATGTGCACATGGATCATTATCAGCAATGGTGCGATTATAGCCATGAGCTATTATTCGACTATCAACAACAACAATAGCGCCTACTGGAACTTCTTGTAAGTTATTCGCTCTAAGCGCTTGCGCATAAGCTTCGCGCATCCAATATTCGTCGTTAACTATTCCCATTCAATCGTAGCTGGCGGTTTGCCAGAGATGTCATAAGTCACCCGAGAAACGCCAGGAACTTCATTGATAATCCGATTAGAAACATGTCCTAGAAAATCCCAGGGTAAATGAGCCCAATGTGCCGTCATAAAGTCAATTGTTTCAACAGCGCGTAGACAAATTACAAAGTCATAGCGCCGCCCATCTCCCATCACGCCAACACTTTTAATAGGTAAAAACACAGCAAAAGCTTGACTAACTTTATGATAAAGGTCTGCTTTATATAATTCTTCTAAAAAAATGGCATCAGCTCGACGCAAGATATCAGCATATTCTTTCTTAACTTCACCAAGAATACGCACACCTAAGCCGGGCCCCGGAAAAGGATGTCGATAAACCATATCATAAGGAAGACCAAGCTCTAAACCGATTTTTCTGACCTCATCTTTAAATAACTCACGAATAGGCTCAAGCAATTTTAAATTGAGTGTTTCGGGTAAACCACCTACATTATGATGAGATTTAATAACAACCGAAGCCTCTTTAGTATGCGTTGCTGCCGATTCTATTACATCTGGATAAATTGTTCCTTGAGCTAGCCACTTAACCTCAGGAATTTTTTGTGCCTCATCATCAAAAACTTCAATAAAAGTATGGCCAATAACTTTTCTTTTTTGTTCAGGGCAAGTTATCCCCTCTAGAGCCTTTAGAAAGCGCTCTTCTGCATCAACTGCAATAATCCGAATACCAAGATGACGGCCAAACATTAACAATACTTGCTCAGGTTCATCAAGTCTTAATAAGCCTGTATTTACAAAAACACAGATTAATTGATCACCAATTGCTTTATGTAATAGTGCTGCAACAACTGAAGAATCAACGCCACCTGATAAGCCTAAAAGCACATGATCTTGCCCAACTTTTTCCCGAACCTCAAGAATTGATTGTTCGATAATATTAGTCGGTGTCCAATCTTTTGTAGCGCCACAAATCTCTACCACAAAGCGCTCAAGAATACGCAAACCTTGCGTTGTGTGAGTCACTTCAGGATGAAATTGTAAACCATACCACCCTCTTTCTTCACAGGCCATGCCAGCAATAGGTGCATTGCGCGTCTCACAAATTACTTTAAAGCCTGGTGGTAGCCCTGTTACTTTATCGCCATGGCTCATCCAAACATCAAGTAATGCTTCCCCATCTAAGTTAGTTCGGTCTTCAATATTAGTTAATAGCTTAGAATGACCATGTAAACGAAGCTCAGCGTAACCAAATTCTCGAGCCAGCGACGATTGTACCTCGCCACCTAGTTGGACCGCCATTAACTGCATGCCGTAACATATCCCTAAAATAGGAATATTAGCTTGAAAGACCCAATCTTGTGCTTTTGGTGTTGACTCGACACTTGCGGTAGCAGGTCCGCCTGATAAGATAATACCGCAAGGTGATAGAGCTCTAAAAACTTCCTCACTCATGCTAAAAGAATGAATTTCACAATAAACGCCCATTTCCCGAACACGTCTGGCAATTAATTGAGTGTATTGAGAACCGAAATCAAGAATGAGCAAAGGTCGCTGTTTACTTATTGTCATGACTAATCATCAACCTGATAATTTGGAGCTTGTTTAATAATATTAACGTCGTGTACATGCGATTCACGCATACCAGCATTGGTTACCTGAACAAATTGGGCATTTTCATGCAACGCTTTAATGGATGCACAGCCTGTATAACCCATACAAGAACGTAAACCACCAATCATTTGATGAATGATACCTTGTACAGGTCCTTTATAAGCTACACGCCCCTCAATACCTTCAGGAACGAGTTTATCACTACCTTGGGTTAAATCTTGAAAATAACGATCACTTGAACCTTGCGCCTGCGCCATAGCGCCAATTGAACCCATGCCTCGATAACTTTTATAAGTTCGACCTTGATAAAATTCAAGCTCGCCAGGTGATTCTTCAGTACCTGCAAAAAGATTACCAAGCATGACAGTATGCGCCCCTGCTGCTAATGCTTTACACATATCACCAGAAAAACGAATGCCTCCATCAGCAATGATAGGAATATTACTTCCTTTCAATCCTTCTGCAACATTAGTAATTGCTGTGATCTGGGGCACGCCTACACCAGTGACAATTCTTGTTGTACAAATGGAGCCTGGACCAATACCTACTTTAACTGCATCTACTCCTGCTTCCATAAGCGCACGTGCTGCAGAAGCTGTGGCAATATTCCCGCCAATTACCTGAACCTTAGGAAAGTTCTTTTTAATCCAAGCGACCCTCTCTATTACCCCTTGTGAATGACCATGAGCTGTGTCAACTGTTAAGACATCTACCCCAGCATCAACTAACGCAGCAACACGTTGATCAGTTCCATCACTAACGCCAACTGCCGCACCTACACGTAATTGCTCAGCACTGTCTTTACAAGCAAAAGGGTTTTCCTTTGCTTTTTGAATATCTTTAACGGTAATTAAGCCCCGTAGGTTAAATGCTTCATTGACAACTAATAGCTTTTCTAAACGATGTTTATGTAGGAGACTGCGAATTTCTTCTCGACTTGCGCCTTCTCTTACGGTCACTAATCGTTCCTTAGGTGTCATCACGGCTGATACAGGTAAAGAGAGGTTTGTTTCAAAGCGGATATCACGGCTGGTCACTATACCAACAAGCGCATCGCCTTCAACCACAGGGACACCTGAGAAGCTATGCTTGGCCATCACTTCTAATAATTCTTTAACCGTTAAATTGGGTGAAACATAAATAGGATCTTTAACCATCCCACTTTCAAATTTTTTCACCTTACGGACTTCCTCTGCTTGTGCCGCAATACTCATATTTTTATGAATAATTCCTATGCCACCTTCTTGAGCCATTGCAATAGCTAATCTTGCCTCAGTAACCGTATCCATAGCAGCAGAAACTAAAGGAATATTTAATTGAATTTCACGTGTTAAGTATGTTTTTAACAACACTTCCTTTGGAAGTACTTGCGAATGGGCAGGAACTAACAATACATCATCGAAAGTCAATGCCTGTTGCAAAATAGAAAGCGACATAAATTGAGCTCCTGCAGTGAATTAACCGCATAGTTTAGCAAATTTTTAATCAAGTTACCAATGAAAAATGCATGGCATAATAAATTATATGCATTAAAGTAGAAAATAAGGTATTTTTAAGTTATCTAAAGAGTTTATTTCAGTAAACCCTACACACCTAATAAGTGCAAGGTAATCCAATTATAGATGCCAATATTGCTAGAAAAAAACGAAGAATCCTTTATTTCTTCATTAAACTTACAGCTAATCCGCCGAGTTCAAAAATACATTGAGCAAATATTCCAGCCCCATACCCTAAAGTAGCTGCATTATTGGGCGAAATAAAAGGAGGCGAGTAAGGCTGTCTGGGATTAGATGTTAATCCATTCGCAACACCCCATAAAAAAGATAGTGAGTCAACTATTTTATCTTCAACTGAACTTACTTTATGAGTTGACGCTTGATTTCTTTTACTGAGCGTTTTACCGGAGGTATTTTCATATAATGTAGCATAATCAGCAGCAGTTTTAATTATCTCTTTGCCTATAGCACTTTTGTTTAGTTCTGCCTTATGTTTTTGCAGCTCAGAGACAAATTTATCTCTAGGATAATCCTTACTCCAAGCTGTAATTTCTTTTTCAGGTAGCTTAAAAGGCACTTGGACTTTACTTCTTATAAGTGAATTTAGTAAAACCATAAAATACAAGTCCGCTATTTTTTTATTGGATTCCTCATCTAATGTCATTCGCTTGCGAATTAATGAGAAAAAGTTACCCTCTTTTAACAAACGCATGGCTTCCCTTTCTTCCTCAGTCCACCGCTCTTGTTGCACCATATCCTCTACTACTTTTTTGTAAGTGTTTTTAAATGTCTCAACATTTAACTCTCTTAAGCTATATGTCATCTTTGAAAATTTAGACATACATTTACCGCTATTATATTAATCTTATTGGACAATTATAATACAAATAATAAGGTTCAGTCAATTGGCAAATAAGATGCCTGAACTAGGAAATTACCCTACAACTATTCTATTAAAACTATTGCTAATTCTAGGACCCTAATGGTTATAAGGTAAATAAGATTACCGATATGCAAATAAAGTTTATTTAATCATTTTAATTTACATAAACTATACTTCATAAAAGCAAATAACATTATTAATGGGCAAAGAAGAAGAAAAAACTCCCTAAGTTTTTGCTAATTTGCATTTAATTTGCACAATTTGGTAGGTATGATTTATAATTTACTTGAAACTTTAGCAAGGATGCCACTATGAAAAAATTACTACTTGCCTTTATTGTTGTTTCTTCTTCTGTAACTCTTACTGGTTGTGGATTTGGCGCTTTAGGATTATGTTGTCCTGATTATAGTGCCGTTTCTTATACAACCACTTCATGCTGTAGTTCGAACTGGTAATCCCTATTAAATGGAAGGTCTAATTTAGACCTTCTATTTGCGTAATTCAATGACTGTAACTTCAATAGGTTTTTTACCTATATTGACATCTTGATGGGGATCTTTTCCCTGCTTAGCGCTTAAAAAAACTGGCTTATTTTTATTGAAAGTAATTACTTCTCGTTTACCTGTTTGATAAATAACCTCCATTCGGCCATTATCTTTAGGAATAACAACTCTAGCAAATTCATGTGTATGAAAAGGCAATCGGTGGTTTGGGCAAATAACTGTTTTCCAAACTTTAGTTGCTTTATTTTCAATAAAAATTTCACGCTTAGTTTCACAGTTTGAAGCTGATACAAAAGCTGCTGGTAATAGCATAAAAGTAAAAATTAAGCCCCTTTTAAACATAAAATTTCCTCTACAATTTAATCTAAGTTTAATAAAGCGGGAACCTCAGGTCTGATCTCTAAAAGTTTATTTTTATCTGTTACAAAGACGACCGTAGGTTGATGTTTTTTACAACTTTCTTCTGCCAATTGAATAAAAGAAGCAATGATAATAATATCGCCTGGCGTTACTAAGTGCGCTGCAGCACCGTTTACACAAACAGCTGATGAATCAGATTCTCCTTCAATTGCATAAGTCTCAAAACGTGTTCCAGCTGTTACATTCCAAACCTGTACTGCTTCAAAGGGTAGTATATTAGCTGCAGACAATAATTGAGGAGAAATGGTTATACTTCCCTCATAATCTAAATCAGCGTGAGTAACATAAGCCCGATGAATTTTAGACTTTAACATACGACGATAAAACATAGATTCCTTTATAAATAAAATGAATTTTTTAATAAAAATAAGCAAATTTTAAGGTATATCTTTAGCAAAATAATTAATTTTATAAAATCAGTTACTTATAATTTTTTAAGGCAATTATTTTACTTATTTGTCTAATGCCTGATGTTAACTCACAATGAATTATTTATCATCCCTTTGCTAATTTAATTTTAAAAAATAATTATTATTTTTTCGTAATGCATTATTGAGCTTGAACTGAACAATCAATAACGTGTAAACTGATTCCAAATTATTTGTTAATTACTTACAGGGGCATCGTTTTGGCTAAGATTATAGTTGTCACCTCAGGTAAAGGCGGGGTAGGGAAAACCACAACTTCTGCAGCAATTTCTTCAGGCCTAGCTCTGCAAGGCCATAAAACTGTTGTTGTAGATTTTGATATAGGACTTAGAAATTTAGACATTATTATGGGGTGTGAGCGCCGTGTAGTGTTTGATTTTGTTAATGTTATTAACGGAGAAGCAAGCCTTAACCAAGCTTTAATTAAAGATAAACGCATTCCTCAACTATGCATTTTGCCTGCTTCACAAACACGCGATAAAGATGCATTAACTTTAGAAGGTGTAGGTAAGGTTTTGGAAGATCTCTCTGCTGAATTTGATTATATCGTTTGCGATTCGCCTGCGGGAATTGAAACTGGTGCGTTAATGGCCATGTATTATGCAGATCATGCTATTGTGGTTACAAATCCAGAAGTATCTTCTGTTAGGGATTCAGATAGAATTCTAGGTATTTTAGCAAGTAAAACTAAACGTGCAATTGAGAATGATACACCTGTTCAAGAGCATTTACTTTTAACCCGCTATGATCCAGTAAGAGTTGAAAAAGGTGAAATGCTTTCTGTAGAAGATGTAAAAGAAATACTTGCTATTCCTCTTATTGGGGTTGTACCTGAATCTAAAGCAGTATTGAAAGCTTCAAACACGGGTACCCCTGTCATTTTAGATGAAGTCAGTGATGCAGGTCTTGCCTATAAAGATGCTATAGCTCGCTTTCTTGGCGAAAGCAGACCTATGCGTTTTATTAGTCCGGAGCGTAAAGGATTACTACGCCGGCTATTCAGTAAAAACAAGGAGGATGTTCCAGCATGAGCATATTTAGCTATCTAAAAAAAAGAACTAGCACAGCCTCTGTTGCTAAAGAAAGGCTACAAATTATTATTTCTCACGAGCGTACTCAACGAAGTACGCCTGACTACTTGCCTAAGCTACAAGAAGAAATACTAACCGTTATTGCTAAATATATTCCTATTACTCGTGATAAAGTTAGTGTTAACTTAGAACGCATGGGCGATAATGCTGTATTAGAACTAAATGTTACTATGCCAGATGAAGCCCTTGAAGAAGTCTAAGTTAAGGTTTATGACAATGTTATTGATACTTCTACCTTCCTAACCTATTTAACTGGCATTAAATTAACTTTAAATGTCTTATTCAAATCATATTTAATTAAATATATCTCACTTTAATTTACCTTTTCTAGTCAATTTTAAATCATGGTTATCTAGCAAGTCATTGTATTTAAATGCATTTTATTTGCATACATTTTAATTTCTTAATTGATTAATAGAGCAATTTTTGTATAAAAACTATACATAATGTTATAATTATCTTATATCCCACTCGCCTATCTAATAGATATGAATGAAAAACCACTTGTTGTGATTACTGGCGCAAGCAAAGGTATAGGTAAAGCATTAGCAATTAAATTTGCTGAGCAAAATTATCCCTGTTTGTTAATAAGCCGTCATATGACTCCACTTGATGAACTCTTAGAAAATAAACAAATTCACTATGCCAGTCTGGATGTAACAGACTATGCTGCTTTTGAGAAAGCTATTAGGGAGGTAGAGCAAATCCATGGTAAAACTGAATGCCTAATTAATAATGCAGGTCATCTTAAAGTAGGCAATTTTAGCGATTTATCAATCGAAACTTGTCATTATGAATTAGACGTTTTAGTAAAAGGCGTAATTAACGGTATTAAAATAGTGCTACCAGATATGGCTTCTCGTAGAACAGGCAGCATTATCAATATTAGCTCTGCTGGCGATCGTAAACCCTATCCAACAGCAGTTGTTTATCATGCCAGTAAACATGCTGTACGATCCATTTCTGAAAGCTTACAGATGGCTGAAGCTAAAAATAATGTTCGAGTTATGAATATAGCGCCAGGT
The DNA here is from genome assembly GCF_052527395.1 of Legionella pelazae. Classification (NCBI taxonomy): domain Bacteria; kingdom Pseudomonadati; phylum Pseudomonadota; class Gammaproteobacteria; order Legionellales; family Legionellaceae; genus Legionella; species Legionella pelazae. The sequence goes on along the minus strand of NZ_JBNVZS010000006.1, from coordinate 134,869 downwards.
TTAATCAGAACGAATATTCATGAAAATATGGGTATTAGCTTTGAAGAATATTGCTCAGTACTAGGCAATCCAACCTTCATTGAGCCTATGGAGTTGGCTGAAATAATTTACTTCTGTTTTAAGTTACCTCAGAAAATTTGTATTCGCGATATATTAATTATGCCAACTGATTGTAATTTCTAAGATGACTAATTAATCTTAAATTATTATTTAAAATAAATTTATTTAAATTGATATTTCTAGTAAATATTTTGTAGAGATATAAGGTGTGCTTGATACTTTCTTATATCTCTACTAGGTTTTAGCTCAAGGAATAGCTTCAAGATTATTTGATTTATCGAAATTAGCAGCTTTTTTTGGAGACTTTACCACACGTGGATTAACTCCTATGCGGCGCAAATCTTCATCGTTAAAATCATCTACAGCAATAACTTCCTGTCTTGCTAACTCTGCTTCTTGCAATTGGGCTGCTTCATTAGCATTTAAAATTCCCAATTTCTCTGCTTCTGTGATTTGCTCAAGTAAAGTTAAAGAATGTAGCTGTCCCTCACGTACAGCGCGAGAAACTCTCTTTTCAAGTGCATCAACACGACATATCTTTTTAAATGTGGCTTCTAAGCGCCCTATCGGACAATTTGGTAGCGCTTCAGAAAAGACTGCCTTAATTAGCTTTGAACGTATTTCACTCGGTTCTATCATTATCTGTGCTAACTTATGTTCCAATTCATCAGAAGATTTTTGTCTTAAATTACCAAATGGTTGTAAAATTAGTTTTAAAAAGATACGTGCCCAAGCACTTGGAAAATTAGTAATTACACCACGCAATGCAACTTCGCACTCATAGAATAATTGCTGACAACACCATTCGACAAAGGGCAAGTCTTCTAAGGGCTCACCGTCTTCATGAAAACGCTTTAAAACAGCTGAAGCTAAGTATAAATTACTTAATACGTCACCTAAGCGAGCAGAAATTTTCTCTTTACGCTTAAGAGCTCCTCCTAAAATAGCCATACAAAAATCAGCTGTAAAGGCAAGGTTTGTACTGTAACGATGAATCAATTGATAGTAACGCTTAGCTCGACTCTGAGGAGCATAGGTTAAATAACCATCCGTAAAAATAAAAACTACCGATTTAACAAAGTTTGCAAAGATAAATCCGACATGCCCCCAGAATGCCTTATCAAAAGCAGTTATATTTTGTTCGCGTATGCTTTCTAGTTCTTGATAAATATAGGGATGACAGCGAATTGCGCCTTGCCCAAAAATAATTAAACTACGAGTTAATATGTTAGCGCCTTCAACTGTAATAGCGATTGGCGAATTTTGATAACCGCGCCCAATGTAATTATTAGGCCCTAAACAAATTCCCTTTCCACCATGGATATCCATGACATCAATAGCAATCTGGCGTGCTCTTTCAGTTGTATGGTATTTCAAAATTGCACCAGCAACTGAAGGCTTTTCACCATGATCAATTGCTGCTGCAGCAAAAGTGACTCCTGCATCAATTAAATAAGTGTTACCTGCTATACGTGCTAGTGGTTCTTCAATACCTTCAAAATTACCTATCGCCTGATTAAACTGCTTACGAACTCGAGAATAAGCCCCACTTGCCAATGCCGCAGCTTGAGATCCTCCTCTAGCACTTGAAGGCAAGGAGATGGCTCTGCCTGCACTTAAACACTCCATTAACATACGCCAGCCAAGGCCAGCCATAGCAGCGCCACCAATTAAGTAATCAATGGGAATAAAAACATCTTTTCCTTGAGTTGGGCCATTTAAAAACGCTGTATTTAATGGAAAGTGTCTCCTTCCCTTAATAACCCCTGGTGTATTTGCTGGAATTAAAGCGCAACTAATGCCAATATCATAGCCTTTACCTAATAAATTATCAGGATCAAACATTCTAAAGGCAAGGCCAATCACAGTAGCAACCGGGCATAAAGTTATATAGCGTTTATTCCATGTTAAGCGAAGCCCTAAAACCTCTTTCCCATCTACTATTTGCCGACACACGATACCTGTATCAGGAATTGAAGCAGCATCAGAACCTGCATTAGGGCCTGTTAAAGCAAAACAAGGAATCTCGAGCCCTTTAGCTAAACGTGGTAAATAATATTGTTTTTGTTCTTCAGTACCATATTTTAATAATAATTCACCAGGCCCTAATGAATTTGGAACAGAAATAGTTGTAGCAGCACTAATAGAACGTCCATAAATTCTTGCTAAAATGAAAGCTTGCGCTGTTGCTGAAAATTCAAGTCCACCGTATTCCTTAGGAATAATCATTCCTAAAAATCCTTTCTCCTTGATAAATTGCCATACTTCTGGAGGTAAATCAGTGCGGTTATGGGTGATATCCCATTCATCAAGCATGCGACACAATTCATTTACAGGGCCATCAACAAAAGCCTGCTCTTCTGCAGTTAATTGAACCGTGGGTAAATTTCTTAACTTATCGAAATCAGGAGCGCCACTAAAAATATCAGCTTCCCAGCTTACTGTACCTGCTTCTAATGCCTCACGCTCAGTGGCAGACATCGTTGGCATTGATTTACTAATTGTTTTAAATAAATGACGAGAAACTAATCGAGCTCTTAAAAAAGGAATAGAGAAAAACAGTAAGATAAAAAACGGAATTAATAAGCCAACTGCAAGTAACGAACTTTGAGAACTAAATTTCCAGATTAATAAACCTATCACAGTGTAACTGATAGTCCAGACAATCATGGAGGCTTGCTTACTAAGCAAGAAAAGTATTATTCCTGCAATAGCAATAAATAGTAGACTAGGCAGCACAATTTCTCTCCTTTTAAATGAAATTTAGTAATCATTACTTTTAATGAACATGGTAATAGTATATACAAATATTGCTACCTACGAAGTCTAATTTATCTTTTTAAGTTGCATTTAATAAATTAAAATCCTTAAGTATAATAAAAATCTGCCTAGCAACTGCTTCTGGATTCTCCATAGGCAACATATGAGTACCTGTCATTTTATAACATTGTATATTATATTTCTTTTTCATATAGCGCAGATCTAACCTATCAATTACATTACTCTTATCCCCATAAATTAAAGCAGTTGGGACGGTTAATAAGCCTTCATAACGAGGTAAATCGTGAGGAACAGTTCGAAAAATAAGGTACTCAATAAATCGCTTAAAGCGCAGCCTATACCCTTTTTCAGTTTTTCTAAAACCAAAATCGATATAATCTTGTAGACAAGCATCGCTAAATGTTTTAAATAACGGCCGGCTTCTTAAATAACTCACTAATTCTTCTTTACTCTCCCAAGAAAATTGACGCTTTTTAGCCCGAAAGGCAGGCGTTATCTTATCAATGATACCGAGTAGTTTGGCAAGACCTACTATGGTTGATTTAAAACGACTTAACAGAGGTGAATCAATCATAATAACTGCTTTAAACAAGCTTGGCATCTTTATAGCAGCAAGCAAAGTTAATACTCCGCCTAAGGAATGCCCTACCCCAATAACAGGATGCGGACATTGCACCTTAATGGTATCAACTAGTTCATCAACTAAATAATCCCAATTGTCAGTTACAGGAAACTTCGGGTTATGACCAATTGTTTCGATATATCGACAACTATAATTTTTTTCTAATGCAATTAGTAGCTGGCGATAGCAAGCCGAAGGAAAACCATTTCCATGTGCAAAAAAGATTGTGTCCTTCACACATTCACCAGCTTTGTGCTATCACGTTTTAAAGAAAGAAGCGCGTAGCTAAAATAAAGAGCTAAAATAATAACTAAAACTAAACCAAAACCCAAAAACATCCAATCAAATGCAAGTGCAGTCATCAAAAAAACCACATGAGGGGTTGCTGCAACAAAGAGTAATCGAACTGCTTGTCCATACGTTATCGTAAATCTAAAAATCGCTAATGCTATCACTTGCCCTAATAAAGCGAGTACTAAGAAAATCACTAAATACATAAAAAATAAGGTTAATACAATAGTTGGATAAATAATTGCTTGCGAAAATAATTTAATCTTTTGAATGCCTGAAGTATTCAGCCACTGAGAACTATCAAAGTACTGGTTCATAGACTTATCAAATGTGATCTTATTAACATTTAACTTGGAATCACCGCTTATCAACTTTGAATCAGGTGTACGATAAAATAAACCATCTTTTACAATTAAAATGGTTAAATCAGGATATTTATTATCAATTTGATTAACAGTCCCCGTAGTATCAACAATAGCGATAATCTTACCTGCTTTATTTTTAATAAAATAAGGCATAGGCTTATCAAGAGACACTTGGCCACTTTGAATATAAAGTGGTGGTAAACTTTTTAAAGGTAAAATTATTTTTTCATCAAAGTAATTATTAAAATTTAAGATCATGCGTATAGCAAAAGGTAAACTAACAATTAGAAAGACTAATAATAAATAGGTTATTGCAAAACCTCTCCAACGTCTTCCAACATCGATATACAGGCGACTACTAAAAAATGACAAATATAAGGCTTGAAAATAATTATAATGCGGCTTATCGATGTCACGTAGTGTTGTTTGGGCATTAGTCATGCCACCCTCCTATACGTAGTCCAGTTTGTTGCTGGAATAAGTTTGCCTTACGAACAATAGGCTTAATTCTAATTATCTCCTCGGTAATTATTGTTTCAGCAGAAGTCTTAATTGTGAAGCGCTGCTCATTTATTATACTTTGAGCATGAATCAATTTATCAGACCCCATATTGTCAATAAAAGCAACTCTTACTTCTATTGTATCATCTTTAGACTCCGGCGAAATATGTAAATGCTCAGGCCGGATACCAATAAGTACTTTTTCCTGATCCGCATTTGCTTGGTTTTCATTCGGCCACGGGAGATCTATACCTAGATTAGTTTGTATTTTTCTTTGTTTAAGATTGACTATGCCAGGTAGAAAGTTAACTGGATACAATCCAACAAACTCAGCAACAAAGACAGACGCTGGTTGTTGATATAGTAATTGTGGCGAGCCAAATTGTTCAATTTTCCCACTGTTTAATACAAGCACGCGAGCCGCCATTGTCATGGCTTCAATTTGGTCATGAGTAACATAAAGACAGGTTGTATTTAGTTCTTGATGTAATTTTTTAATTTCATGGCGCATCTCAGCACGTAATTTAGTATCTAAATTAGATAAAGGTTCATCAAATAAAAACACAGCCGGTGATCGTACTATCGCTCGGCCCATGGCAACTCGTTGACGTTGGCCGCCCGATAAAGCATGCGGTTTACGCTGAAGATAACTTGATAATTGCAATAAATCCGCCACCTCATTCACACGTTTTCGGATTGCCTCTTTTTTCATACCGCGTAGCTTTAATCCATAAGCCATATTGTCATAAACCGTCATATGCGGGTAAAGCGCGTAATTCTGAAACACCATTGCCATATCTCGTCGATGTGGGGGTATTGAATTAACGCATTCATTATTAATTAAAATACGACCCTCTGATACTTCGTCAAGTCCTGCTACTAATCTCAGTAACGTTGATTTTCCACAACCTGAAGGCCCAATAACAGCTACAAATTCTCCTTTATCAATTGTAAGGTTGATTCTATCAAGAATAGTCTGTTGTCCGTATCGTTTACAAACATTTATAAGATCTACAGTAGCCATTAATGCATTAACCCCTTTTCAAACCAACGCTGCATGATTATCACAACAATACACGGTGGTAACATAGCTAACAAAGCAACACACATAATATAATGCCATTGTGGAATTTGATCAGCGACACCTGCTAAGTAGCGAATTCCCATAACAATGGTTGCCATATTTGTCTCTGTCGTCATGACTAAAGGCCATAAATATTGGTTCCAACCATAGATAAAAAGAATAATAAATAATGCAGCGATTTGAGGTCTAGAAATGGGTAAAAGAATATCACGAAAAAAGCGCCATGGACCTGCACCATCTAGTTTAGCTGCATCAACTAACTCACTCGGGATGGTTTTAAAAAATTGCCGAAAAAGAAAGGTCGCTGTTGCTGATACCATTAATGGAAAGGTTAAACCACTGAAGGTATTTAGCCATTGGAATGAAGCTACAACCTGAAATGTCGGCACAATTCTTACTTCAACTGGCAGCATCATCGTTGAAAAAATAAGCATAAATAAAAGTTTTTTTCCAGGCATATGAAAATAAATTAAAGCATAAGCGCTGCTCAATGCTAGAATTATTTTTCCGACAGCAATTAATAATGCCATTATGAAGCTATTAATCAAAAGGTGCCATACGGGTTGATCCCCCGTTGTAGTCATTCCCTGAGTAAGTACTGTTTTTAGATTTTGCCACAGTAGTGGACCTGGCCAGATTGGTATAGGTGCCTGCATCATTGCGCTTCCTGAATGACTCGCTGCGACTATAGCTAAATAAACAGGTATAAACAGAAGAACAACAAAACTTATTAATAAAAAATGGTTAAACAATTTGTTTATTAGTTTCATGCGTAGTGGACCCTCTTTTCCAAATAACGGAATTGGATATAAGTTAGGCTAATAACAATTAGCATTAACAAAATTGACTGCGCTGCTGAACTACCTGGATCCATGCCAACGAATCCATCTTGATAAACTTTGTATATTAATGTCCGCGTACTATTTTCAGGCCCACCTTTTGTTAATACATCGATGATTCCGAAGGTATCGAAAAAAGCATAAATAAAATTCATCACAAGTAAAAAAAAGGTTGTTGGTGATAATAAAGGAAAAATAATTTGCCAAAATCGGCGCCAGTTTGTTGCACCATCAAGGGTGGCTGCATCAATTAGAGAACTAGGGATAGCTTGAAGCGCTGCAAATAAAAATAGAAAATTATAGCTAAGCTGCTGCCAACTAGCTGTAAGGATAATCACTAATAAAGCCTGCTTTGGATAAATCAAGTAATTAAAGTCATAATTAAAATACTGTAAAACAGTAGTCACCCAACCCATAGTAGGCTGACAAAGAAATCGCCATAAAATGGCAGCAATTGCTGGCGCTATCGCATAGGGCCAAATGAAGAGCGATTTATAAAATTTTTGGCTCTTTTGCCGTTTTTGAATTAGAGTAGCTAACCACAGCCCCAAAGTTAATGTAACCAAGGTAATAGCAAAAGCCAGTATGAGTGTTACAGTCATTGCTTGTAAAAAAGCCGGATCAGCTGTCAAATCTCGGAAATTACTTAAACCAGCAAACCGACTATTGATACCGAAAGCATCGCTAAACATAAAAGCTTGAATTAGGGCATTAACAGCAGGCCAGATAAAAAATATGAAGGTTAATAAGACCTGTGGAACAATAAAAAGAATTATTAATTTTTTTGAAGGAATATATTTTGCCATCAGTCATGCTGTTGCTAAGACGAATGAAAAGTATATACCGTACTAGAGTACTTTTGCGAGATGCTTGATAAGCGATTTACGAAAACAGTTGCTCTAATAAAGAAATTATAGGCAAAATGATTAATTTATATGAATGATGTATTTTATATACCCCTTTTCATTTTGCTAATAAAAAATTTATTTCATAATTATAGTTATTCCTTAAATCTGCTATTGTTTAACATCACTTAGGAAATAACTTTTATATTTAACATAAGAATGAAAACTCCGATTATCACACCGCTTAAGTTACCTAATCTCATAAAGGCTGCCGCTAAATTACCCCTACAAGGCACGCTTGCTATATCTACGAATAAACTTATTTACTTAAGTATCGATGATGACTATATTTACCGCCTTTACCCCCTATTAAACTTACCATTAATTACAGAGCCTAATTACTTTAATCCAGAAGGAATAGGTGCTCATATTAGTGTCGTTTATCCAGAAGAATATGAATTATTGGATATTAAAGAGCTTGGGTGTTGCTACCATTTTAATATCCAACAACTTGTTAGCGCTCAATTTGAACATAAAACTTACTATGTTCTATTAGTAGAGTCTCCTCACTTACTACAATTACGCCGGCAATATAAATTGTCGGATTATCTTAATTTTAAAGGCTATAAAATAAGCTTTCATATTACCATTGCAAAAAGCTTGTAATCACAATTTTAATTTATTGCTTTCTTTAGAGTATTACTCTATTTATATAGACTAGCTTACAGCATAAATTTGGTTATCTTTTTTATTATGTATAATATTATTTATATGAGGTAGGAGTCAGGTATGTGGTTTAAGGAATTATATCTTTTAGTGCCAGCACGAAAAAATGCCCCAAAAGCAAAACTGTATGTACGAATTGTTGCTGAAAATGAAAATAGTCTTGATTCCAAACCCTATATTTTTATGCTTCCTGGCGGACCTGGTGCTAACCATTCTCATTATAAAGCTTATGAATGTTTAAGTAGTATAGGCAACGTGGTTTTTTTTGATCCACGTGGGTGCGGATTGAGTGATAAAAATTTGCCTACAACTTATAATATGGATAACTACATAAAAGATGTAGAGGAAATTCGAAAACAACTTAATTTAGGCCAAATTATTCTTTTAGGTAAATCTTATGGTGCAATGTGTGCGCTAGGTTATACGCTAGAAAATCCTCAATATGTTGCAAAACTTATATTGGCAGCAGGCTCTCCAAGCTATAGAAACCTTAAAGACGCTGAAGAGTATATTCAATCTTTTGGCTCTAAAGAACAACAATTAATTTGTAAAAAATTATGGTCTGGTACTTTTGCCAACGATGAAGAAGTCAACGATTACTTTGATAAAATGGATACAATGTATTCATGGAAGAAAAGACATAACTTTCCTACCCAATCTCCTAAAGCCGATTATCCTTTTGCTCATGCACCTCTAAATGAAGGTTTTAGTAATTTTTTACGTACTTTTGATTACGAAGATCGTCTAGGGGAAGTATCCTGCCCTACTCTTATTCTAGTGGGCGAGGAAGATTGGATCACCAACAAAAAACATTCCATTATAATGGCCAATAAAATTCCTAATAGCAAGCTTATTATTTTCAATAACGCTGATCATGCTATGGAATTAGACGCGCCAGAAGTATTTTTTAAAAGTATTGAAAATTTTGTTATTAGCAACCACCTTGAAAAAACACCTTTTCAGTTTTTTCAGTCGCAAGAGCCTTTAGTTCAGCATCGACATAATGATACAGAATTACACTATGAAAGTGATCAAGACCCTGATCTATCATTGAATAATGAAGCAAAGTTATAGGCTGCTCAGAGAGCTTATTCATTTTTATAAAGAACATGATCAAAATTTAAAAATTAGTTTTCACCTATAAGATCAGCGCGGCTGGGCTATTATACTATTTTCATTAGATATCAAAAGTGGTTTAACCTTATCTGGCGTGTGATCTGTAATGAGGAAATAGGCGCGCGGTTTGCCTCCAACGAAATTAGTATGAATAGCCATGGCTGGATTGAGCCGCGCAATGTTGTTTAAAATTTTTTCCCCTTCAATATCCTCATCTAAATAGGCCACAATATTTGAGGGATAAACGTAAATATTTTTTATGTCATGATGAGCTAAGATATTTTTAACTTTAACCATAATGTATTCATCAGCCCAGGACTGTCCAAGGACCGTTACATTACTAATAATTTGTTTGATTTGGTTAAAGCCAAAGGTATGAAATATTTTTTCTAAGTACTCAAATTCACTAGCCGTTAAACGAGATCGATTACAACGTGTACTCATTACATACTCTCGTAATTCATTAAGAAAATCTGTTTGATTAAGAGATTCCTGCATGACTTCTCGTGCTTTACGCCAAAATTCAACTACTTGTTGACTATTATCTATAATAATTAATTTAGGGCTGCCTTTACTTAATTGGCAAGCGATTTCTATAGAACGCATACCAGAAACGACAATCAAGGCAACACCTTCATTTGCTTCATGTTGGGGCAAATTATCAATAGCAGGATCATTACCTTTAATCATAACCGTATAATTTTCTAAATCCTGCGCAGGAATTTGCTTAATATGATAGGCTTTTCTGGCTAAAAATCCTCTAAAAAATGCTTGTATTTTATTTGCAGCCTGGATTTCTTTTTTACTATGCATAAGCGTTATACCATACTAATAAGCAGTTAATTGATATTTTTTAACTTTATTTTAAATTTTACCTGATTGTACTTAAGAAAATATTAAAAGATTGGATTCTATTTAAGTCAGCTTTTGCACAGAGCAAAAACCATGAAACAAGCACTTGATAAGTATAAAGATTAAATGAAAAACTCAAATTTTTAAACTAGTTAATTTACTATATGGATTAACTAACAGATCTCAGGTGAAATCGAAACCATAACGTTACCCATTTTAGTAAACCATTGTAACAAGCTACTAAGCTACTATTTTTAAGTATTTATCCCTAAAGAGTATCATTTAAATAAATATGTATTAATTAAAGTTAAACTACTAACACCATTTTCATATTAAATAGTTCTTTTGCTCTGCAGGCGAATAATCTGTATCAATTTTTGTCATTTTTTTATCAAATAATAATAGTTGATATTTTCCAGGTGTTTTACTCTCATTAGCAATAAATAAATTATTTTCATTCTTCGTAATAAATTTTTGTACTCCCTTAAAATCAAGTTTGAATGGTTTACAAAAGTATAACCATGGATTTAAATAATTATCCCTTATTTTTTTAGACTGTTCTAACAACTGAAATAATTGCTCAAATCCAGGTACATATTTTTTCTTTTCACATTCATTCAATATTGCATTTAATAAAATAGGTGAAGAAAGGTGACATCGTGCATTACGGTTAAATACTTTGAGATTACTTTTTCCACTGACAATCATTGTCACTTCGTAATCCCAATACTGCAGCAAGTAGCGATTGCGAAATGAGATGTTAAATTTATTATCATCCATAAATTTTAAAATGACTTGAGAAACACTTTTATCTTTAATTTGATGATATAAATTGTAAAGACTCATTTTAAAAGAAGGATAATTCTTTGGCTGATTTATATCTTCCCAATCAATAGCTTGCTCTTCTTGTATTGCACAGCTGCCGGACAAAATATCTTTCAATTGAGTTAACTCACTAACGTCACCAAAAAACTCCATTTCCAAACCAGTTACATCTCGGATAATAAATTTTAATGTCATAAATGCCTTATATTTTAATAACTTAAAATTCCCTGCAAATTCATAAATTTTATCGCCTGTAACATAATTGATTTTAAGAGCTCAATATCGTGATTAAAAGTATTTAAAATCTAAAAATATTCTTTAGTTTCGACTTCCGCATCTATTTTACCGAGATCTCTAGTAAGAAAACAAATAAATTTCCAGCATTAGAATATAACTTAGAATTTAATCTAAGTTAGGGAAATTTTTTCTCCTATACATTTTACTCTAAGATGTTTGTTAAAAACAGATTGTTAATAACAAGTGAATTCCTTCTTAATCATTTGTCCAAACAGTTTCTAAATTCTAATCAGAAACGCTTTATATTATGAATAAAAAACTATCTGCAGGTGCTTTTAACATTTAAGAAACAACTAATAATTTTTTGAATTTGAATAGGTACACCTAGTGCGATGTTTTCTTTTGTAATGCTTCTCTGCTTTTTTCACACATTGCGCTGTGATTTAGCTGTCGAATTTGAAGTAACTATATCTATGGGTACTACATCCTCTATAATACTAATTGTTTTATATTTTTCAGTTTGCTTTTTTATATCATCATAATCGATACCGACTACTTCCAATAATGAATCTCTCAACAATTTAGGAGTTGTTCCTAATTTATCAGCAGCTTCGCTTTCGGAGCCTGTCTCATGTATTACCCTAGCTATTTCTTTAAGAAACGTTTTATTAATGGCAGTTAGTTCCTCAGCGGGTGGTTTTCTTTTTAAAGTTTGCGCCTCTTTGAAGAAAGAATAAGAGAACGTTCCTGAAAGGGAAGAAGATGTTACATCAGTTACATTAGATTCTAACTCTACGACCTGATCCTTCGTACTTTCTTCAAAAGGTTTATTCTTCATAGCCTGGCTAGAAACATCATCCAATGATTGTTCAGCACCACCAGTGTCACGCGATAAAGTGACATTGGTATTTGGCAGATATACGGCACTCATAGGCAGCTTATAGGCATCGCCCAATGCCTTTTTAGCTGCATCTTCAGTGCGCCAGCGATATTTCAAGGCTTCATAAGTCAATTTATGCCACTTCCCTTTTTCAAAGTAAGCAAATTCACTAAGCCGTTTTTGAAGCTTATCAGGATTTATTCCTAATATGCTTGTAGCGGCACTTAAGGAGTTTCCTAGAATAACCCTATGAATCTCGCACAGCGTTTTTTTATTGATATCCACTTTTGCTGCGCACATAGGCTTATCATAATCGTCTCCCCAAGCCTTTTCACCTGCATCTTCAGTGGGCCAGAGGTTTTTCATAGCAGCAAAAGTTAATGAATGCTCCCCTTTTTCATCTTGATAAGTAAATTTACGAAGGTGAGTTCGAAGCGCGCCAGATGTTGTTTCTAACCTACCTGCGGCATTTTTTAAGTAATCATTTTGTAAAATAGCGTTATGAATCTCGCGCACGGTTTTTTGAGAAAGTTCAGAGATTTTAGGCATATATTTACACAATATTGAATCCATTATTGTTTAAATTATACACCAATTGTGACTAAAGTATTATTAGGATCATTTGAATATTTGCAACCAATTAGACTTATAATAAATACTAATTTATAAAACTTAGCTCAAAAGGTCATTTATTTTCCATAATTTAAATGCCTTACTTCATTAATCCTAAGCTATTAACAGTGTCATCAACTAAGCGCAATCGTTTATTAGAGGGCTATATTAAGAAATCAGATAATCCTAATAATAAGTTAACATCATTAATACCAAACTACTAGATGCCTCTTCTAGATAAAGTTACCATTTTTTTACTTTTTCCATTGCTGGTTTGCTAGCGTTTTTATCTATTTTTTTCTCTTTAATATGATCCATATAGCAAATCGATTAATCCATGTTGGTTAAATTAAGGATTAGTACTATCCGATACCTTACGCTGCTTTTTCAACGTTCTTTCTAAAAGTTGAGTATAAATTGGTGGATTATTTGCTAATTGGACAATTGTTGTTGACGTAAGACAGGTGACCATCAGAGGTAAAATTAAAGAGTAATTTTGCGTCATTTCTACTATTAAAACAATACCTGTTATAGGTGCTCTTACGGCTGCTGAGAAAAGTGCCCCCATCCCCGCTACAGCAAACATGCCAGGGTAAACGCCCATTGCCAGGGTAAATTTATCTAAAATTTGAAAACAAGCTAGCCCCAGGATAGTTCCCAATGCTAATAGAGGTGCAAAAACGCCGCCTGGTACGCCCGTTGCGTAGGAAAACATAGTGCCCATAAAGCGCCAAATAATTAAACCGATTAAAATATTAAAGGAAGGAAACATATGTAATGATTTCTCAACAATCTCATAGCCTCCGCCAACTAAAGGAAGGTGATAAACTGCTAAGAATCCAACCACTGCACCAAATATTGCTGTAGAGATATAATGCGAAGAAGGTTTTAAACGGTCGACTAAACTTAAGCTAGACATTAAAGCCACATTAAATAAAAGACCAACTAAACCAATTACTATTCCCAAAATAAAAAACAAAATTAAAGAAGATAAACTAGGTGTTGCAAAAACACTCATAGGAATAGCAGGTACTGAACCAAGAATTAAACGCAATATAACGGTTGCAGCAACACAACAAATCGCTACCATTTTAAAATTAGTAAAATTAAAATTAAATTGATTACGCATTTCCTCGATAACAAATAACACACCTGCTAGGGGCGCATTAAACGCGGTGGCCAAACCTGCCGCAGCGCCCGCAGCAACTAATGTATCACGCCTATCCTGTTGTACATGGAGAAGCTCACCTAACATATCACCTAAGTTCCCCCCCATCTGGATCGTTGGTCCCTCACGTCCAACCAACAACTTAGAGCTAATCGCCATAACCCCACCCAAAAATTTTATTGGGATTAATCGCCGCCAATAAATTGGCCTCTCATGCACCAAAGCACCTTCTATTTCCTGAATACCGCTACCTGATGCTTCTGGAGCAAAACGCTTAACCAAGAATAGAGCTAATAGTACTAGCGTCATTGATATAAGTGCAGAAACTAACTGTGGCGGTAAATGTAACACACTGGCAAAGTGAATAATGTCAACAATAGAACTATTTGTATAGACAATTACTATCTGAAATACAGCGCCTATAATACCAACTAAGATTCCTAGAAGAATTGAAATAGCATAAATAGGTAGAATTCTATTAGTCATTTTTTATCATCTTCATTAAATTATTAATTATCCGCATCCCAGCTTGTTTCGATAATGACAAAATTGTTTCTGGATGAAACTGCACTGCGTAAATAGGCAATTTTTTATGAGATACACCCATAATGATACCATCTTCACTATACGCAATTACCTTTAATTCTTTTGGCAAACTCTCTTTACGAGCATAGAGAGAATGGTAACGGCCTGCTGTAAAAGAAGGACTTAGTCCTGCTAATAAACCTTTCTGATCTGTTACAATGATTTCTGAAGGTTTACCATGCATAGGATAAGATAAGACATCAAGCTTGCCACCAAAATACTCAACAATCCCTTGTAAACCTAAGCATACACCAAATAAAGGTATATTCAATTCAATCACAGTTGCAATGGTCTTAGCCAGATTAAAATCAGCTGGCTTTCCAGGCCCTGGTGATAGAACAACTAAATCATGATACTGCTCTTTTAAATAAGAAAAAGCATGATGACTACGAATAGTTTGAACCTCGGCGCCAGTTTGCCTTAAATAATTCCCAAGAGTATGAACAAATGAATCTTGATGATCAATGAGCAATACCTTTTTACCTAGACCAGGTTTATCCTTGATAGTATCTATTTCTTTTTTCGGCTTGTTATTTAATAAATCTAGAAAAGCAGATGCTTTAAGGCGAGTTTCTTCTTCTTCGGCTTTTGGAATAGAATCATATAAAAGGGTCGCACCCACCCGAATTTCGGCAATTCCTTCTTTAATTCGTAATGTTCTTAAAGTTAGACCTGTATTTAAATTGCCATCAAAACTAAACCATCCTACAGCGCCCGCGTACCACCGGCGGGGGGATTTTTCATGCTGTTCAATAAAGTTCATAGCCCATAATTTAGGCGCACCGGTAACTGTTACTACCCACATATGGGTTAAAAAAGCATCAACTGCATCAAATCCTTCGCGCAATATGCCTTCAACATGATCAACAGTATGAATTAAGCGAGAATACATCTCAATTTGGCGACGGCCTAAGACCTTAACGCTGCCTGCTTCACAAATCCTTGATTTGTCATTACGATCAACATCCGTGCACATGGTTAATTCAGAACACTCTTTTTCTGATTCTAAAAGCTCTTGAATATTTTTTGCATCTTCAATGGCATCTGCGCCTCGCCGTATCGTTCCTGAGATAGGACAGGTTTCAATCCGACGTCCGCTTACCCGTATATACATTTCAGGGGAAGCACCCACTAAATATTCATCATCACCTAAATTGATAAGAAAACCATAAGGCGAAGGGTTATTGGCGCGTATGCGACTAAAAACTGCAGAGGGCCTTTCATGGCAAGGAGCATAGAAAATTTGGCTAGGCACAACTTCAAAAAGATCGCCACAAGCAAAACGTTGCTTGGCTATTTCAACCGTTTGTGCATATTCACCCGGTTTATGATCGCCTGTTATGGTAGGTTTGTATTTAGGATCATACAATTTATATTGTCCATCGCGAGGCAGTGATTGCGTTGAGCGCCCCTGAAACTGAAAGTTATAGCGTCGAACAAAAGCCTCTTCCTTGCGATGATTAACAACATAAATCTCATCCGGTAAATAAAGAACCATATCGCGCTGGTTAGGATCTCTTTCTTTTTGTTTTTCTAATGCTTCAAATTGAAAAATTAAATCATAACCGAAAGCACCATATAAGCCTAAATAAGGTTCATTTGGTAATTTAAAAAATGTTAATAATTCGCGAATTAAAGTAAACACGGAAGGCTGTAGGCTACGTTCTTCTTCACTAAAAATTCTATTTTGGCGTTTAACTTCTAGATAGCAAGATGATTTTGAGTAAGATTGAATTTCAATAGAATCCGATGATTGTAATCTAATATGAATAATAGCTAATAGCTCTTCACCGCGTTGATTTAAAGCCTGAAAATAAATTTGCTCTGCACTTAAAATAAGTGCAAGAGGTGGATTAACAAAACCAATATCCCAACATGTATAGCGCCCAGGGTACTCAAAACTTGAAGCAAATAATGCACCGCGCTGCGAATCTAATTTTTCTAATAACGGCTCTATGGCTTTATCATACGTTAATGGCTGCTGTTCGTATTCAACATGTACGCCACCTAGCGTTTTATTTTGTACTAACACTATAATATACCTCTTAAAAATAGCTTTAGAGCTTTAATCTAAGCATAGATTAACTTAATAATTAGAAAGGATGCCCAAATTTTAAGGTATACTTTCTTCTTCTACCAGGAGACCTCATGACTATTGATGTCGATGACTTAAATAATGTTGCTCACTTAGCTTATCTTGAAGCCGAAACTCAAGAAATAGAAAAATTGGCTTTAGAAGTCAATGCCATTATTGATTTTGTGCAGCAGCTACAAAGTATCAATACTGATAATGTAGCGCCTCTCTTCCACCCTTTAAACTTAAATCAACCCTTACGTGAAGATGAGATCACTGAGGAAAATTGTAGCAAGGAATTAGCCAGTATTGCACCTAATTTTGATAAAGAGTGCTATTTTGTGCCTAAATTTATTGATGTAGGACAATAACATGCTAGATTCGCTGCACGCTATTATATCCGCTTTAAAGAATAAAGAACTTTCTAGCGTCGAATTAACTAATTACTATCTTAAACGAATTCACGCACATAAGACATTAAATGCATTTATCTCTTTAGATGAAGAGTATGCTTTAACTCAAGCAAAAAAAGCGGATGAATTGTTTAATACAAATAGAGCTAAAAAACTTACAGGCATTCCTATTGCCCATAAAGATATTTTTTGCACCACTCGCTTGCCAACGACCTGTGGCTCAAAAATGCTTGCTAATTTTCAAGCCCCTTATCAGGCAACAATCGTCAATCGTCTACAAATTGAAGGAGCCATTACTCTAGGTAAAACGAATATGGATGAATTTGCTATGGGCTCTAGTAATGAAAACAGTTACTTTGGCCCTGTTAAAAATCCATGGGACATCAAGTATGTGCCAGGTGGTTCTTCAGGTGGATCTGCCGCGGCCGTAGCAGCTGGCTTAATTCCTTTTGCCACAGGCTCAGATACCGGGGGCTCAATTAGACAGCCGGCCGCCTTTTGTGGGATTTCAGGTATCAAACCAACTTATGGCTTAGTATCACGATTTGGTATGGTTGCCTTTGCTTCCAGTTTAGACCAAGCAGGCCCGATGGCGCGCCGAGCTGAAGATTTAGCTTTAATTTTGGAAATAATGGCTGGGTTTGATAATAAGGATTCAACATCTATTAATAAGCCGGCTGTTAATTATCTCGCTACATTAAATCAATCAATAAAAGGCTTAAAAATTGGTTTACCTACGAGTTTCCTGCAAAAAGAAATTGATGGTGCTATTTGCGAGGCGATTGAGAAAGCAGTTAGTTTGCTGGAACAAGAAGGCGCAATTATCGTTCCTTTAGAATTATCATTACAACCACTTTGGGTTCCTTGCTATTATGTCATTGCTTGTGCTGAGGCATCTTCTAATTTATCACGCTATGACGGTGTTCGTTTTGGACATCAGAGTACACGTGCGGCAACTCTACATGAGTTAATTACTTATTCACGCAGCGAAGGCTTTGGCGCTGAAGTGAAACGGCGAATTCTAACAGGTACTTATGTGCTTTCTTCTGGTTACTTTGATGCTTATTATTTGCAAGCACTAAAAATTAGACAGCTGATTCAACAAGAATTATTAACTTCATTAACACAAGTAGATATGATTTTAGGACCCACAACCCCTACTTGCGCCTTTCAATTAGGTGAAGTAACAAATCCCATACAAAATTATTTAGCTGATGTTTTTACTGTTGCTGCTAATTTAGCCGGACTGCCCGCCATTTCTATACCCGCAGGATTTAAAAATAAACGACCTATTGGCATGCAGTTGATAGGAAACCATTTTAAGGAAGCATTACTCCTTAATGTAGCTTATCAATATCAGCAAATGACCGATTGGCATTTAGCCAAACCAACTGGAATATAAAATGATGGCATGGGACACTGTAATTGGCCTTGAAGTGCATATACAACTTAAAACAAAAACAAAATTATTCTCTGGCAGTGCTACAAAATTTGGCAGCCCACCTAATTCGCAAACTTCATTTATTGACGCAGGCCTACCTGGCGTATTACCTGTATTAAATAAACAGGCCGTACGCATGGCCATTCAATTTGGGCTTGCGATTAAAGCTAAAATCAACCCCCTTTCTTATTTTGAGCGTAAAAACTATTTTTACCCAGATTTACCTAAAGGCTATCAAATTAGTCAATTTCAACAGCCTATTCTGAGCAATGGCCGCTTAACTATTGAGCTTGATTCCAATCAATATAAAACAATAGACATTGCCAGGGCGCATCTCGAAGAAGATGCAGGTAAACTCATGCATGAAATGCATCAAAATTATACAGGTATTGACTTAAATCGAGCAGGTATACCGCTCTTAGAGATTGTAACCACACCCTGTATCAATTCAGCTGAAGAAGCTATTTGTTACTTAAAAACGCTACACCAATTAGTTCGTTTTCTAGATATCTGTGACGGCAATATGCAGGAAGGCTCGTTTCGCTGTGATGTTAATATTTCTTTAAAGCCAGCTGGTTCAAATAAACTAGGAACAAGAACTGAATTAAAAAATTTAAATTCATTTCGCTTTATTGAAAAAGCCATTGCTTTTGAACAGCTAAGACAACAAGAATTATTAGAATCAGGACAACCTATTAATCAAGAAACACGTTCATTCTGTCCTATTACAGAAACGACCCAAGTTTTACGCAGTAAAGAAAATGAGCTTGATTATCGTTATTTTCCTGACCCAGATTTACTACCTATTGAAATCAAAGCAGGCGATATTGAAGAAATAAAGAATCACTTATTACCTCTGCCTGAGGAAATAAAAAAGTCCTTAATTGATGAAGCTATTTTCTCTACAGACGACATTAAGTTTTTATTATCAGATCCGGCTATTTTTAAATTTTTCTCTGCTATGCGAGAACAAAGTAAAGTTGATGGTAAATTAATTGTTAATTGGTTAAAAACAACTTATACAGCAGCTTTAAATGAAATGAATGCGACTTATGAAAATCCACCTGTTTCTGCACAAACCTTAACTGATTTACTCCATTTAATTGACAAGAAGATCATTTCACATGCCATTGCTAAGCAAATTTTTAGCAAACTTTTAGCAGGAGAAAAAGATATTGAGCAAATTATAAAGCGCGAAGGTTATTTAGAGATAACTGAGGGAGATAGGCTTATTTCTTTAATTAAAGAATTAGTCAAAAAATATCCTGAGCAGGCGCAAGAATATCGAGAGGGCAAAGAAAAACTCTTAGCTTTTTTTGTTGGTCAAGTGATGAAACAAACGAAAGGAAAAGTAAATCCCAGTGAGGTTAATTCATTATTAAAAAAATACCTAAAATAACTTCTTAAATCACTAAGTGTAGTTTATAAGATATTGGGGAAAACTGCTGACATTGATTTTTATTGTTTTTATATTAGAGTGGTTCTCCCCTCGTTAAAGTTAATAAATATTCATAATTTAATTTCCTAGACAGAACAATTAATAAGGCCTAACGATAACTGTAGATCCAATATTTAAAAAGTTTTCATTTAGCCATTGAGCAGCACTTGGGAATACTCGAATACAGCCATGGCTCGCATTGTAATTGGGCACCTCATACGCACCATGAATAGAATAACTACCTGAAAAGTGCATACAATAAGGCATCAAAGCGCCGCCACCAGTCTCTATAGGGTAAAGGCTTGATCTGCATTCCGGTCCTTTTTTCGAGTAAACTCTAAAAGTTCCTGTAATAGTACGACAACCTCTACCCGTATCCTCACAAAAATCTTTTCCACCTGAAGCACTACCTGTTTTAACTCGATTTCCAGCTTCATCATAAGCAGCCCAAGCAGTCGCTTTCGGGTCAAAAATAAACACTCTTCGTCCCGTTGCTTCCCTTTTTTCTGGAAAATAATTGCTACCTTTTGAATCAAAACTATGATGTGTTGTGTAATGTGTATAGCCACCATCATCGACGATAGCAACTGATCTATCCATTGACGTACAAGCGGCTGTTAATACACACAACGGTCCAAGAATGAAATATTTTTTCATTGGTGTATCCTCCCTTTTTACTCTTTATCGGGAGAATTTGTAATAGGTTTAGCTTTTTAAATGAAAATTTTAACTTATTGAATTATTTATTTTCTTTCAGACTGTTATTCAGCTCTTTTTGCAAAGAAAGAGGCAACATTGCTAAGATAGCGAGTTGTAATTGCTTATCTGTACATTCAAAGCAGCCGCCACGAGCAGGCATAGCGCGATATCCTTCGGTTGTATGTTCAAAAACTTTAGCAAAACCTTGCTTCATTCGAATTTCCCAATCCATTAAAACTGCTATTTTTGGCGCACCTAATTCAATAAGTGGTTTTATTGCATGGCAATTTGCACAAAAGTGTTGAACAATCTGTTGGCCTTCATCTTTCTGACCACGAACTTTAGCAAGGAATTCCTCTGGTTGGTGCGTAGCCGCTAAAGAAGCTTTAATAATAAGCACGTTAAGGTAAATTATTTTTATCCATATTTTCATATAACAACTTCTCTTTAAATAAGGAATAAATTAGCTTTTCGCCAAAAATTGCAGCTTACCTGAATTTACAATGGGTCGCTATTTTCTTTAACAATAAAAATTTCTATTATATTAATTTTAAGTGATGACATTATTTAAAACTTATGTTATAGATAAAACAAGAATTGAAATTTCTAAAGATTTTATCATAAGGAGCCGATGAAAAATGGTGAATGAGATTGAGGACATGGTTATGGTAAAATCTGTTAACAACAGAAAAAGTTCTAAGTTATCGAAAAGTCAATTCTTGTCTCACAATAACCATGATTGGACTATCTTTTTAAGTCAGCTTTCTTTCTTAAAAGAGATAATTCAACAAGCCACTACTATTAATCAAAATCGCATTGCGCACCTTAAGCATGAAATTGCGTCTGGACGTTATCAGATTAATAGTGAGCAAATAGCTTTAAAGCTCATTGCTGATTTTTAAGGTGCATAAATAGCGCTGTCTTTTCTCATTCGTATCAAATTAAAAATAGTCACTCGCACTATTTTTAATTTGAGCGCAACTATAATATTAATTATTAAATTTATTAATCCAATAATTTAATCATTCCTAATCTATTCAAGACTTAGGAAAAAAACCAAGATCGAGGCAAAAAATATTTTTAATGAGAGAGTTTAGTTAGACACGCCCTAATTATAACCAGAATGATCCTATATCATCTCTGCGAATCCTATGTCATGCCCGCAAATCCTATGTCATTCCCGCGCAGGCGAGGATCTATTCATCAATTAGCACTGAGGTCAATTTTTAGATGGATTCCCGCCTACGCGGGAAAGACATTCATTATCCACGTAATAACACTTAACCTAAATGACCGAGTTGAAATATTTTTAACAAAGAGATTAGTTTTTTCATAAGTCCTATACTTTAATTATTTATTGTTACTTAGAGTAATGTAATGAATAAACCACCTAATGAGAATCTTGATTCTATAAAAAAGTCTAATGAACATACCTGCTGTCATCACAATCGCCAATCTACTAGTATTAAGATGCAATCAAATGTAGAAGGCAGCCCTAATACGATTTATATTTGCCCCATGCATTTAAACATTCGGCAAAACGGGCCAGGAAACTGCCCCATTTGTGGCATGGCTTTAGAGCCTGAGATAATTTCTACTGCGAATGCATTAGAAAATCCTGAGTATCTTGACATGCGTAGGCGGTTTTTTATTGCTCTACTTATAACCATACCCGTTTTTTTACTAGCAATGGGAGAACATTTTTTTGGTCATTACCTTTCACCCTACTTATCTTTTTGGTTACAAGCAATACTGGCTACTCCTGTAGTACTATGGGCAGGTTGGCCATTCTTTGTTAGAGCTTGGGTGTCAATAAAATCTAAGCAATTAAATATGTTTACTTTAATTGCTATCGGTACTCTACTTGCTTGGGGTTATAGTCTTGTGGCCTTACTCGCCCCGAGATTATTTCCACCTGCTTTTCATTTAAGCAATGGATTAGTGGGGGTTTATTTTGAAGCAGCAGCTGTCATTATAACGCTGGTCTTATTAGGGCAAGTCTTAGAACTTAAGGCTCGGGCTAAGACAAGTGGTGCTATAGAGGCTCTGTTAAAATTACAACCTACCTTTGCTCACCGTATTGTATCTAATCAAGCCGATGAAGATGTGTCTCTTGATAAAATAGCGGCAGGTGATTTATTGCGAGTTAAACCAGGTGAGAAAATTCCAGTTGATGGAGAACTGATACAGGGTCAAAGTTATATTGATGAATCAATGATAACAGGCGAGCCCATACCCATTAAAAAGGAAGCCGGTGATAAGGTGATTGGCGGAACAGTGAATCAAGCGGGCAGCTTTATTATGCGCGCAACTGATGTAGGCACACACACTCTTCTCGCTCGCATTATAACTCTTGTTAGCCAAGCGCAACGTAGTCGGGCACCTATACAACGATTAGCTGATGTTGTTTCTGGCTGGTTTGTGCCAGCCATTTTAGTAACAGCTGTGATTACCTTCTTCATGTGGTTACTATTTGGCCCAGCACCTGCTCTTAATTATGGTTTAATCACTGCGGTCTCGGTATTAATTATTGCCTGCCCCTGCGCTCTAGGGCTAGCAACACCGATGTCGATTATGGTGGGTATCGGCCAAGGCGCACAACTTGGTATTTTAATTAAGAATGCAGCTGCTCTTGAATTAATGGAAAAAATAAATATTTTAGTGATAGATAAAACAGGCACACTTACTGAAGGCAGGCCAAAACTTACAGAGATTATTCCACTTGCTAATTACTCAGCTGACGAACTATTAACTTTTGCAGCTAATCTTGAACAAAATAGTGAGCACCCGCTAGCCAAAGCAATTAACAAAGCAGCACTCGATAAAAGGATAAAAATACAAAATAACGCAACCTTTAACAGTATCACAGGAAAGGGCGTTTCTGCTTCTATTAATGATGAATTTATCTTATTAGGTAACATGCGTTTAATGGAAGAATTTAAAGTTGATTGCTCTACTTTTCTTGATTCTAGTCAACTTAATAAACCTCATGCTACAAAAATTTACTTAGCAATTGATATGAAACTTGTTGGTGTATTTCTTATCGAAGATCCCATTAAATCTTCAAGTTATGTTGCTATAGAGAAACTAAGAGAGCGCGGGATTAAACCCATTATGATGACAGGTGATAATCAGCAAACTGCAAACTATGTTGCCGAACAATTAAAGATAGATAAAGTCTATGCTGAAGTATTGCCCCAAGAAAAAAGCGAGCTTATTAAACAATTACAATCACAAGGTTTCAAAGTTGCCATGGCAGGCGATGGCGTCAATGATGCTATTGCTCTATCACAGGCTGACATCGGTATTGCAATGGGAACAGGAAGTGATATTGCCATTGAAAGTGCCGATATAACCCTCTTACATAGTGATCTTGTGGCTATTTTAAAGGCTTACGATTTATCGAAAGCGACAATATACAACATTCGGCAAAACCTATTTTTTGCCTTTATTTACAATGTCATTGGTGTTCCGATTGCAGCTGGCATTCTCTACCCATTTACAGGTTTATTATTAAGTCCTATCTTTGCGGCTGCGGCTATGTCTTTAAGTTCTGTCTCTGTTATATTAAATGCATTGAGATTACGTTTAATGACTAAAAAATTTAAAAGCTAAAATCTCATGACTCTTTTTTATTTATTTCAGCAAAAGAGATAATTTGATTACGACCCTTGTGCTTAGCAGCATATAAAGCTTTATCAGCAGACTCTATTAATTCGGTAGGCGTTCTACCATCCACGGGATACATAGCAACGCCAATTGACACAGTTATTGGTCCAACTTGCTGTGCGCCATAACGAACTTGTAATCTTAAGACAGCCTGCCTAATACTTTCAGCTCGCGTTAAAGTTGTTTCATGGTCAATATTATAAAAGGCCACCACGAATTCCTCACCACCATAACGGGCTGCAATATCACCAATGCGAATAATGCCCTGTAGTATACGACCTAGTTCTTTTAATACGGCGTCTCCTGCATCATGCCCATACGTATCATTAATTTTTTTAAAATGATCTAAATCAAGTATTAAAATGGAGAATGTTGATTTTGATCTCGCCGCCTGATGGACACTCTTAAAAAGAAAATCTTCTAAATAGCGCCGATTATAAAGCCCAGTTAAAGGGTCACGAATGGATTGATGGCGTAAGTTCTCTCTTAAACGCACATTCGCTAAAGCTAAAGCAGCTAATTCAGCAAAAGCATTAATTAGGAGCTTATGATTTTCATCTAAAACTTCTGTACCATTACGGATAAGTTCTAAATATAATAACCCATAAATATCATTTTGTGCCATTAATGGAACACATAAAAAGGCATTCTTTTCTGGATTAGTTATTTTTATATGATTACAAACTAGTTCACTTCGATTACAACTGCTGACATGGTGTTTACGTCCTAAGCGAATGGCCCAACATTGCTCAGGTACAAAACTCATCTCTTGTGTAGTTGGCACTCCCCAGCGAGATATTATTTCTAGATAATTTTTAGATGGATGCATGACATATAAATAACCACTTGCAAAGTCTAAAAGCCTTGCTGAATATTTAGACATGACCTCACTTAATTCATCTTGTGAATTAGAAGCAAGCATGATGTCGCTCATTTCAACTAAGAGCGTAATTTGTTTATTCTTTTCTTCTAAGGCTTGCATGCCCTGTTCAAGTTTTTCATAAGACAGTTGCAATTCAGTGTGCTCTTGAATTCGTTTAGTAATATCGCGAACAATTTGCACAGCGCCATTAAACTCATTCTTTTCACTGTAAATCAGATTAGCTGAAATCTCATAAGTACGCTCTTCATCGTTTATTGTAACCTTAATGGTCTTAACTGTATTATCTTCATGCAATGTCTCTCGCCAAACTCGGGCTACATTGTCTTTTGTTTCTATAGATTCAGAAAAAGCCTCTTCCAATGACATACCAACCCAAATTGACTTGCCAAAAATAAGTTTAAATTCTCGATGATATTCCTCATTAAAAATTAAAAATCGACACTCTTTATCGAGCGCTGCAATCATATCACTAGCACTTTCAATAATTTTTCTTAAACGCGCTTTTGTTGTTTCATTTTGTAATTCGGTACTTTTCCGAATAGATAATTCTCTATTGATTAGAAATAAGGCAAAGATTAGAGAGAGGATACTTATTAAGTTGCCAACAATTAGGATTGTATTAGTAACGTCGATATTTTTTATTGCATCTAAATGTCTCTCTTTTAAAAGCACTAGCTCAACTGATTTAATTTCTTGCCCTAGACTTTTTACGCGCAAGGAGATATCTTGCCCCTCTATAAATAAATTAGCTCCATCAATCGTATTAAATTTGTTTACAGCTTTTAAATTTATAATTTTTTTTATAAGCGCAATACGAGTATTAATAAAAGCAATAAATTGATTCACACGTTGGCTTTGTTCTTTATTATCTTTAATCAATTCTTTTAGTGAATTTAAATTAACATTTAGATTATCTCTTACACTATCCATATCTAATAAGAAGCGCTCATTGCCACTTAAAAGATAACCACGTTGATTAGATTCAAGATTTACAACTTTATAAAGGGCTGAATCAATCTCTTGGATGACTTCATAGGTATGCGTAACCCATTTATTAGATTCAATTAAATTTTTAACTTGCTGATGAGACAAATAGCTAATAATCATCAGCAACAAGAGCGCCATAATGAAAAGAGCATTAAGAACAGGCTTACTTATGTGTACATCTTTTAAATTTTCCCACAGCTCTTCCCTATCCATGAATGTCCATATAAATGAATAACATAGGTTAATATTGACATAACAGCTATAAGAGCCTCGTCTAATTAAGCAGAAGCTCAGAAATAATTTGCTGTAATTATAAGTATAGAAAAAATTATTACAGTTAAGATTTGCAATATAGGAAAGACTTATTTAGCTTGCATCCTTAATGCACCATCTAGGCGAATTGTCTCCCCATTAATAAGTTGATTTTCTATAATATGAATTGCTAAATCAGCAAATTCCTCAGGCTTTCCCAAGCGCTTAGGAAAAGTGACCGTCGCTGCCAAGTTATCTTGTACTTCTTTAGGCATATTAAGTAGTAATGGGGTTGCAATTAATCCAGGCGCAATGGTATTGACCCTTATAGCATGCTGGGCTAACTCTCTAGCGGCGGGTAAAGTCATAGCAACAATGCCACCTTTAGAAGCACTATAAGCTAACTGGCCAATTTGCCCTTCGAACGCCGCTATAGAAGCTGTATTAATAATAACCCCCCGCTCTTCGACACTCTCATTGATATCAAGCTCAATCATTGCTGTAGTTATGATGCGCATAACATTAAATGTGCCAATAAGATTTATGTCGATTACTTTTTTGAAAGCCTCTAGAGGCATTGCGCCTTCCTTTCCTACCATACGCTTAGCAGGGGCAATACCTGCGCAATTAATGCATATTCTTGGAATACCAACTTTCTCCTTGGTTTTATCCATAGCCGCAGACACGGCATCATCTAAACTTACATCGCATTCAATAGCCTCAATATTTGGGTGATTAACAAAAGAACTAATATCTTTATCCCAAATAACTACTTGCGTAACCTTATCGGCAAGCTTTAAGGCACAGGCTTTTCCCATGCCGGAAGCACCACCTGTTATCACTGCAATTTGATTATCTAAATTCATTCATTGACTCCCTCAATTAATGTAAAGGCTTACCTATTTTAAATAAGTAGTACTTAAAGCTTTAAATAGTGGCGTTCCTGCTTGCTCTAGCCACTCGAAAAACACCATTTCAGACGTTAAAAGTGTTACACCGAGTTGCTGCATGCGTTTAAGAGCATATTTTTTATCCAACATCTTGCGACTACCTACAGCATCAACAACTATAAACACTTCATAGTCTTCAGCAACTAAATTAAGTGCTGTTTGCAAAACGCAAACATGTGCTTCTATGCCAATCAGTATTAATTGTTGCTTATTAATGTCTTTTAAATGTTGCTTATAAGTTGGCTCGCGAGAACAAGAAAAATGCACTTTTTCGATGGCTATATTTTGTGACACAAGTGTTTTAAGTGAATCTAAAGTTGGCCCCAACCCGCGAGGATATTGTTCACTTATAAGGCACGGCACACCAAGATCATTTGCTAAGCGTAATAGCCACTGACAACGCTCAATTAAAGATTCATGATGTTCAATAAGGGGTGTTAGTTTTTCTTGTACATCAATTAAAAGTAAACAAGAATCATCTTTCCTAAGTAACACGCGTTCTCTCCTTAAATTAAATATGTTTTATACCATATTTTTTAATTCTTTAAAGCGTATTGACTCAGTGTATATTTTTTGCTACCCTGTTTTAACGTTTTAATGCGCTAAAATACTAATATGAAAATAAATCATGGATCTAAGCAACAAGCACATCAATTATTAATGCAGGCTATCGCGCTTTTAAAAAGTGAAGAAGAAGCAAGCGCATTTTTCAATGATTTATGTACGCCTGCTGAACTGGAGGCAATGGCCGATCGCTTTCAAGTTGTCCCTTTATTACGTCAAGGTCTTTCTTATCGCTCTATCCATGAACAAACAGGCGTCAGTGTAACAACTATTACCCGCGTTGCCCGCAGTTTAATGATGGGAAGTGGCGGCTATTCCCTAATTGCAGAGAGATTAAATCAATCATGACTAGACGTTTACGCTTAGCGCTACAAAAAAAGGGCCGTCTGGCACAAGAATCTTTAAATTTACTCAAACGTTGTGGCCTTCGTTACCGACTTCGTGAAAATGCACTACTTTGTCATGTCGACAATTTTCCTATCGACCTTCTCTTTGTGCGTGATGATGATATACCTACCTTAATTTTTGATGGTCTTTGTGACGCAGGTATTGTTGGTGAAAATGTTTTACTTGAAGCAGCATCGAATAAGTTTAATTCAAATTATAAAGTCATTCTTCCTTTAGGTATTTGTCGTTGTCGCTTAGCTATTGCTGTACCTGAATTATCCAATTATCAAAATCCAGGTAGTTTAGATGGGAAACGGATTGCAACAAGTTATCCTAATTTACTTAGACAGTATTTAGAAGAAAGAAAAATTTGCGCCGATATTTTGACCCTATCAGGTTCTGTAGAAGTAGCCCCCCGTATGGGTATGGCTGATGCCATTTGTGATATTGTGTCAAGCGGGCAAACACTTGAAGATAATAAACTTATTGAAATGGATATGGTTTTAGAAAGCCAGGCCGTTTTCATTCAATCTTCGCAATCATTTCCCGAAGTATTTAATGACTTATTTACTATGTTAAAAAGGCGTATTCAAGCAGTTTTGCAAGCTTGCGAGCGTAAATACATTGTTTTTCATGCACCAAAACTTGCGCTTACTCGAATTTGTCAAGCACTACCTGGCGCTGAGTCACCAACTATTCTGCCGCTATCAGACTACCCTGATAAAGTAGCGGTTCATGTTGTCTCAAGTGAAGGTATATTTTGGAATACTTTAGAAACAATACAATTCCTAGGCGCAAGTTCAATTTTAGTCTTGCCGATTGAAAAAATGCTGGAGTAATTGATGTTAAAAATTATCGATTGGCAGAATTTATCTTTCACTGAACAGACTAACCTTTTAACAAGGCCTAAAAAAATAAACTCTATTAAAAGCCAAGTTAAGGCAATTATTACTTCTGTTCAAGAACAAGGTGACCAAGCGCTATTTGAATTCGCCTATCAATTTGATCAATGTAAATTAACAACGTTGCAAATTGATCAAGAAAAAATTAATAAAGCATCTATAACTAAAGAAGCGCTGAATGCTATAAAAACTGCTATAACAACTATTACGCTGTATCATCAGAATTTAATACCTGAGCCTTTAAGTATTACAACCGCACAAGGCATAAAAATTAAGCGTCTTTATCGCCCTATTCAAAGAGTGGGGTTATATATCCCTGGCGGAAATAATACGCCTTTAATTTCTTCATTACTTATGCAGGCAATTCCTGCCAAAATTGCCGGCTGTCCGATAAAAGTTTTGTGTACACCTGCTAATAGAGAAGGAGACATAAATCCTCACCTTTTAGTAGCCGCAAAATTATGCGGTATTGATACCATCCATCCTATTGGCGGCGCGCAAGCCATTGCAGCAATGGCTTATGGTACAGAATCTGTTACTAAAGTCGATAAGATTTTTGGGCCTGGAAACAGCTTTGTGACTGAAGCAAAAACGCAAGTTGCCCTCGATCCAGATGGTGCTACTGTTGATATGCCTGCAGGCCCCTCTGAAGTTTTAATTACAGCAGACAGTGAAGCTAATCCAGATTATGTTGCTGCTGATTTATTAGCACAAGCCGAACATGGTCAAGATTCGCAAGTCATCTTATTATGCGAGGATAAAATGTTAGCCCAAACTGTCAAAAAAGCACTAATAAAACAGTTTAGCCAACTGTCAAGGCAAGAGATTATTAAACAATCTTTGGAAAAAAGTGCAATTATTATTTGCCCAGCAAATAAGCAGCCCGCTTTAATCAATTATTATGCACCAGAACATTTAATTATTAATCGAGAAGATGCGCTAAACTGGGTTTCGCAGATTACGGCAGCCGGAACTATTTTTATTGGCCCCTGGGCTGCGGAAACCTTAGGTGATTATGTCACAGGTAGTAATCATGTTTTACCAACCAATGGGTATGCGCGCAGTCACAGCGGACTTAGCACGTTAGACTTTTTAAAATCAATGACTGTACAAGAAGTTAATAGTACGGGTATTAAGACGCTAGGTCAGGCTGCTATCACTTTAGCTCAGTTAGAAGGCCTCGATGCACATGCTAATGCTGTGAGCATTCGCTTAAAAAATTTGGAGAATTAATATGTCAATAATGGATTTAATACGCCCTGAATTAAAAAACTTAAAAGAGTACAAGCCTTCACAAGACAATCCTCTTTATCGCTTACATGCGAATGAATCACCGTGGTCGCCGGTTAAATTACGAACGCTGGCTTTAAATCATTATCCTAATGTCAATGATCAAATAGCGCTGCAAGAGCTACTCGCCAATCATTATCAAGTCAATAGTCAAGAGCTAGTCTTAACACGGGGTAGCGATGACGGAATTGATTTTCTCATGCGTCTTTTTTTATGCCCTGACAAAGATAGTATTCTTCAGTGCCCACCTACTTTTCCTATGTATACATTTTATGCCCAGCTCCAACATGCCGAGGTCATTAACTGCCCTCTTAACCCTAAAAAAAAATTTAGGTTATCCCTTAACGAACTCTTCGCAGCTTGGCAACCTAATTGTAAACTTATCTTTCTTTGCCAACCAAATAATCCGACCGGCAACCTAATCCCTCTAGAAGCAATAGCGACTATTTGTCAACATTTCAGTCATAAAGCAATGGTTATAGTGGACGAAGCCTATATTGAATTTGCAGCCTGCTCTAGCGCCACTACTTTACTTACTCGATATGACAATCTTATTGTACTACGTACCCTATCTAAAGCATTTGGTTTAGCGGGCTTACGTTTAGGAAGCGTCATTGCCAACCCCTGGGTGATTAAAGCGCTACAAAAGATTATGGCACCTTATCTATTAGCAAGCCCCATTATGGCCTTAGCTGAACAAGCGCTGCAACAGCCAGAGTGGTTGACAGAAAGCGTGCATCAAATTCTTATTGAACGAGAACGAGTGCAGGGATTTTTACAGCAGCTTCCAATCATTGAAACAATTTACCCAAGTGAAGCTAATTTCATTTTTATTAAAACCAACTATGCTAGAGCATTAGCAAACTGGTTTACTCAACACAAACTTGCGGTACGTGATTTTTTAAATACACCCTTTGAGCATTTTTTACGAATCAGCATTGGTGACAAAGCACATAATCAATTATTAATCACCTTACTACAAGAATTTAATGAGGATATTTTAACCCCTATTTAGTTGCTATGTAGCGCTAAATAAAGTGAGTTTACTATGCAAAAGATACTATTTATTGATCGAGATGGCACCTTAATAGAGGAACCTTATGATTTTCAGGTTGATTCATTGGACAAAATTCGGCTATGCCAAGGTGTTATCCCATCTCTGCTTGCTCTAAAGAATGCGGGTTATCGTTTTATTATGGTAACTAATCAAGACGGTTTAGGTACTTTAAAATTTCCACAAGAAAAGTTTCAAGTTTGTCATAATTTTATTTTGCATCTGTTTGCATCCCAGGGAATCGACTTTGAAAATATTTTCATCTGCCCACATCAGGAGGCTGATCAATGTGAATGTCGTAAACCTAAAATTGGTTTACTGAATGACTTTCTTCAATCAACCCATTTTAATCGCGACTATTCTTGGATGATTGGTGATCGTGCCACAGATAAGCAGTTTGCTGATAATTTAAATATTAAATTTTTACCTGTATCAAAAGAGCATGGTTGGCAAGACATTACCGCAACCATTTTAAATACCAAACGTCAGGCAACTATAAAGCGCAAGACAAATGAAACAGACATCTATATTGCAGTCACTTTAGACTCAAATAAACCAAGCAAAATTGAAACGCCCGTTGGCTTTTTTAGCCATATGTTAGAGCAGATTGCCAAACATGCTGGTTTCACGCTTCAGTTACAAGCGCATGGTGACACAGAAGTTGATGATCATCACTTAATTGAAGACACAGCAATTGCACTTGGGGAGGCGTTAAAAACTGCTCTAGGTGATAAATGGGGTATTAGCCGCTATGGTTTTACACTACCCATGGATGAAGCGCTAGCAAGTGTGGCTATTGATTTAAGTGGTCGACGTTCTTGTATTTTTGAAGGGAAATTTACCCGCGAATTTGTAGGCGGACTTGCAACAGAGATGATTCCGCATTTTTTTAATTCCCTAGCAGACAGCCTTGGCGCCAGCCTACATATCACAGTTAAAGGTGAAAATCATCATCATATGATTGAGGCGTGTTTTAAAGGATTAGGTCGTGCTTTAAAGCAAGCCTTACAACAAACTGATATTACCCTGCCTTCTACTAAGGGGGTTTTATGATTGCCATCATTGATGTTAGCGGTAATAACTTAACCTCACTGGCCAATGCTTTAAAACAATTAGGATATGATTATCAGCTTACTCATAACTCAGACGAAATTAGCAGAGCAAGCCATGTCATTATTCCGGGTGTAGGCGCAGCTTATACAGGCATGCAAGCCTTACATGATTATCAATTGACACCCGTTATTAAAGCCTTAAAACAACCCGTGTTAGGTATTTGTTTAGGCATGCAGTTATTACTTGATCATAGTGAGGAAGGCAATATTGATTGCCTTGGGTTAATTCCGGGTATCGCTAAACGTCTCCCCCAACAAAAAGGCTATCCTGTGCCGCATATGGGCTGGAATACTTTAGAATGGCGCAAGAAGTCTCCCCTGCAAGCTGGGCTAAAGGCCAACGACTACGTTTATTTTGTGCACAGCTTTGCCTTAGAAGACCAAACTTATGCGCTTGCTTCTTGCGATTACAGCATAAAATTCACAGCCATTGTCCAGCGTGATAATTTTTATGGTATGCAATTTCATCCAGAAAAATCCTCAAATGTAGGACTACGGTTGTTATGTAATTTTTTAACTATTCAATCTGATGGTGCAACTGTTGGAGTTTTCAATGAAACTTATTCCTGCGATTGATTTACAGCAAGGACAATGTGTCCGATTACGGCAAGGTAAATTTAATCAAACAACTATTTATCCACATAATCCTTTAACATTGGCAGAAAGTTATGTTAAACGCGGAGCTAATCATTTACATATTGTTGATTTAGATGGCGCGAAAGCAGGTACAATACAACAACTTCCTTTGATTAGATCGCTGCGCGCGGCAGGATGTACGCTACAAGTAGGCGGTGGGATTCGAGACTTAAATGCAGCAAAAAGCTGCCTTGATGCAGGAACTAATCAATTAGTTTTAGGAAGCCTTGCCATTACAGATCTAGAAACAACCCGGGAAATTATTAACCTAGCGGGCGCTGATAATATTATTCTTGCCTTAGATGTCCTTATCCAAAATGAAATACCTAAACCTGCCATTCATGGTTGGCAAACACTCACAGAAGCTAATTTATGGGATATCGTTGCACTTTATCAACACTGGCAGGTTAAAACCATTTTATGCACCGACATAAGTCGCGATGGCATGCTAGAAGGCCCTAATTTTGAACTCTATCAACAAGCTACTTTCCGATTTCCAAACTTACACTGGCAAGCATCAGGAGGCATACGTAACGAAGACGATTTAAACACTTTAGCAAAATTAGGTGTAAGTGCCGCCATTTTAGGACGTATGCTTTATCAACCTAATTCAATTTCTTCCTTTGAGAGTATTGTATGTTAGCTAGACGTATTATTCCCTGCCTTGATGTACGTGATAATCTTGTTGTTAAAGGCATAAAATTTGATAATCATCGTATTATTGGCGATATCCTTACTTTAGCCAAACGTTACTCGGATGAAGGGGCAGATGAATTAGTTTTTTATGACATTACTGCCAGTGCTGAAGAGCGCCCAGTTTGTCCAAAATGGATTAATCGAGTTGCAGCAACCATTAATATCCCTTTTACCGTTGCAGGTGGTATTCGTAGCGTTAATCAAGCAAAGTCTATTTTAAATGCTGGTGCAGATAAAATTTCTATTAACAGCCCAGCGTTGGAAAATCCAAATCTTATTAATGAATTAAGTCAAACATTTGGTAGTCAATGTGTCGTTGTGGGCATTGATAGCCAATGGATTGAGGATGATTTTTACGTCTTTCAATATACAGGAAGTATAAAAACTATGCGTAATGCTGCGCGCAAAACGCTTGACTGGGCTAGAGAAGTCCAAGACCGAGGCGCAGGCGAGATTGTTCTTAATTGCATGCAATCCGATGGCGTACGTCGAGGTTATGATCTCGCGCAATTACAAAAAATTCGAGCCGCCACTTATGTGCCGCTCATTGCTTCAGGCGGTGCGGGAAAAGAAGAAGATTTTGTTGACGTTTTTAAACAAGCCCAAGTTGAAGGCGCCTTAGCAGCCAGCGTTTTTCATGATCAGATATTAGCTATTCCTGCTTTAAAAACTTATCTAGCGGCAAATCAAATTGAGGTAAGACAATGATTAAGATTGATATAACTAAGCTAGCTTGGGAAAAGATGGCCGGTTTAATACCGGCTATTATTCAGCATGCAGAAAGCGGTGATGTGTTAATGTTAGGTTATATGAGTAAAGAGTCGTTAGAAATCACCCAGCAAACCCAAGAACTAACGCTCTTTAGCCGCAGCCGTAATGAATTATGGCGTAAGGGCGCTACCTCGGGGAATACCATGACAGTGCAGGCAATAAGTAAAGATTGCGATGGAGATAGCTTGTTAATCCAAGTTTTACCCGCAGGCCCTGCATGTCATCTAGGTTTTAATACTTGTTTTCAACCTTCTATCACTACAAAAATTGGTTTTTTAAGTGACTTAGTTAACCTCATTGCAAGCCGGGCTAATAATCCAAATCAAACAAGTTATACGACTCAATTATTACAATCAGGCGCAGCGCGCTGTGCACAAAAAGTAGGTGAAGAAGCGACGGAAGTGGTGATTGCTGCAATGAAAGATAATAAAGAGGAATTAATTAATGAGAGTGCTGATTTAATTTATCATCTTTTAGTGCTTTTAACAGCATCTGGAAGTAATTTTTATAATGTCGTTGCTTGTTTACAGAAACGTCATCAAAAAACAAATGGATAAAGCATAAAGAGACTAAGGTCTATTCATAATGCATTTTTTCAAAATGCCTAAAATCCCTATGTTCCACGGCTTGCCCGGCGTTGTTGCATGGATAAATTTATAAAAAAAATAGGTAGCCTGGGTGCAGGCCCATAAGGCCGAAACCCGGGTTTCACTTCGTTTCACCCATGCTACAACTATCTATAACTAATTATTCTTATCTACGCAACAATACCTTCCTGCGCAGTCGGGGATCTATTTATCAATTAGCACGAAGGTTAATTTTAGATGGATTCCCGCCTAGCGGGAAAGACATTCTCCACGTAACAATGCAGCAACAACGACTTGTTCACAAAATCTATGTTTCCTAGGCGGACAAGCTGTGAAACGTAGAGCTCGGCAATTATCAATAAGGCTTAAGATTAGTAGAAATAAATTATATGGCAATAAAACTGCTAAAATTTATTGCTTTACGCTAATGTATTTAATTGCTCCCTTTTTATCCTCTTTTACTATCCCTTGTACTAGAATTAAAAAAAAGAGGAGTTTCTATGTCTAAAATTCGCTTTATAAAGTCTGAACAAAGTCCAATTGCTTTAATCGATAAATTTCAAAACAGTTTGCAGGGATTTTTTAATATTGCATACAGCAGTGACATAAGCGCTATACTCACTGACATTCATGCTCTTGAGCATTTTAGTATTGAACGCATTAAGGAGCATGAATACGACCCTTCAACATGTACAATCATTTCGGATGATACGCCTTTTTTAGAAGAAATTTTAGCAAATAATGGAAAATTTCAAAGTCATGACAACACTTACTTTTATTATGTCTTAAAGTTTAACGATAAAATTATTGGGCATCTGCAGTTTACTCATTTTAACAATGAAGACGATAATTATCTTCATTTAGCAGGCATAGAAATAGCAGAAGAGTATCAAGGAAATAAATTAGGTAATTTATTGTTAAGCAAGCTCATTGAGTATGCCTTGCAAAATAATCTTAAAGAAATACAGCTTCTAGCTGCTATTCATCCTAACCAAAAAAATTCAAGAGAAGGCATGTTTAAGTTTTATTGCAACTTTGGCTTTAAGCCTGTTGATGATCAAATCTTCCTTGAAGAGACTGATTATGAAGACATACCTTGGTATCAAAGAACATTAGGCCAAAAGCTAAGTATTTTATTAGGCAATGAAAACGATGATACTTCTACACATAATCTTAATATTGAAATGGATCTTGATTTAAATAATAATTCTGCTTCAACTTTAGTTAAAAACATGATTACAACAGTCTACAAGCAGTGCCTGTTTGAGCAAAAGATTCTGGAACTCATTAGCCAACATGCCAAGCTTTTTTCGCAATATTCACCTTATGATTTTACTAAAGAGGATTTATTATCAAATCCTATATATCAGCAATACCTCTCTTCTGCGATCAATCATCATCCTGAATCCAAAGCTTTAGAAGAAGCCTGGCAAGGCATTGGACGAAAACAGAAAGACTATCTCCCAAATTATAATCCTAATGATATACAACTACAGCCACATAAACAGCAATTCTTAACATTTGTAATGAATTTGCAGAGTGTTAATGTCTTTAAGAATCCTTCTCCTTAATCAATAACAATAAAAGATTTATGAATTGTGATTATGGTCGTGAATATTAATATGTATTAATACTTTTTGTGCTTTATTAAGTGAAGATACCCAGTACTGGAGAAATATTTTTAATTAAAATTGACCTGACAGAGCTTTCTTTAAAACTAAGATCTGTCAGATCAAATTTGAGCTTTACTAACTCATTAATCTTTTAGAGCACTTCAGAGAAAAGGAGCGTCAATTAGATTAGAAAGCTTTTTGTTTCTGATGCTGTACTTCAGGTTTCTTACCATCTAACTCATCTATTAATTCTTCTAATATATTTTGAAGTGTACTTTTAAGTTTATTATTTTCACCTCTTAACTGTGTTAATACTTTGCTAATACCTTCTCTAACTTTTCCTTCGGTTGCTGTTTCATCTTGACCTAACTGCATTAATGTATTTAGTTGTGTAGTTCGGCTTGACTTTGGTTTGAAAAAACATAAATTCTTTAACCAATTATCTGTAGGCCTTCTTATCTCATATGCCGAAGAGATCAATCTTAATTGTGATTTCACTGCCATAATTTTTGGATCTACATATAGAGCTGGTGAACTAGAATGATGAGTTGCTCTACGTATGATTGTGCTTTCGTGGTCTTTAGCCCCTTTTTTAGGTCTTTGCTTTTCTGGACCTGAAGTTTTTTCTTCTTTCTTACTTCTATCATCAGTTCCTACTAATAGTGGCTGCTCTTCTTCTTTTGTTGTCTTAACATCCTTTCCTTTGGCTTCTTTTTTATTAGCGACTTGCTTAACTTGCCTTACTAAGTTATCTTCTGACAAGCCAACATGAGCATAAAAATTTCGCATTGTTATACAAAAGGTTGAGCTTTCGGGATCGTGTTTTCTAGCCCGAGCTTTGTTTTGTAACTTTCCGATCACTCCCTTTTCATCATAATAAGGAATTAAAGCTTCAATAATAATTTTTTCCCACTCTGTGCTTGATGCTTTTTTTAAGTTTGGTAAAAGTTTATTTAATTTTGCAGCTAGTTTTTTATTGGGAGTTGTTCTAGCTTCTCTTTCAACTAAAACAATAAATTGCTCTTGTGCTAAAATTTTCTTAGATAAAGGCCCATGTCCCCCTGGTATAAAGGTATTTTGTTTGCGCAGAAATTCATTACGGGCATCACTTGTATCTACCAGAGTAGGTCTTGATTTATACTCTTCTTTATCCGCAATAATGGTTAGTTCTTTTTCAGGTTCTTCGCTTAATTGCATACATAATGCTTCTTGCCGAGGGGTAGCATGTAAATGCGATACTAACTGGCCAGGTTGATGGCCTAAAATTTTGCCTGGTGCTCCTGGCCTTGATACAACTTCAACACGCATTCCATAACAAGGCGCGTCACTAGGGTTTGTAATTGCATGCACTTGGATATTCTTGAATCCTTGGTTAGAAAGTTCATTAGCAATCTCCTGAGCCAAAGCAGGTTTACCTTCTTTTGACATACCGACTTCACAGCCAATAATATAGACATGTTTAACTTGAAGCCTATTAGTAGGATGTACCTTAAGTGCCAGTTTTTCAGCAAATTCTTTAGCGCTATAGTCTCCTAAAGTTGTTTTACCCTTTTTGGCATCATCACCCGTATGACCTAAGATTATAAATTCTTCAAATGGACCTTCTACTTCTTGCATATCATCCTTTCTTGATCTTGCATCCTTATCACGGATAATATAAGTATCTTTTTTGGCAATCTTAAACTTGTTTTGTACTGCCTCTATGGATTTTTCTCCAGCATCTTCGAATGCTATAAATTTCATTTGGACCTCGGCTTCATTAAAATGTCAACTAACTATTAATTACCTTAACTAACTCTTACGTCTTATGGTTTCACATTATACATAAATAGTATAATTTGATCAATAAGTTTACAAAAAAATATATTAAAGTTCAGTTATCTCAGTTTTTATTAGGTTATTAATTAACAAGAAAATATTTCTTAGATAAAAGAAAAGCTTAAAAGATTTTATTTTTTTATATCATTAATATAATTATTTTACTAATAAGGTTTTAATAAGAGATATAGCGAATGTTGCTCTAGTAAACACTATAAAACAGCCACTAAAACAGCCGTTAAATAATTCCCTTCCGGAAAAGAAGGCAGCGTGGGATGACAACTAGCCGGTCCAAACGTTCCTAGGATTCTTAACTGTTTTTGAACAGCTAAAGCTTGCATTTGAATGAGGTTAACAAATTCAATCGTTGAAAGTGCTGATGAACAATTGCAGGTCATTAGTAAAGAACCAGATTGCATTACTTTGAATAATTCTCGATGAAGAAAGCGGTAATAATTTTTTGCCCGTTGGAGATGTTGTTGAGAAGGGACTAATTTTGGTGGATCAAGAATAATTAAATCGTAATTTTGCGCCTGACTTAAATAATTACGGGCATCACCTTCAATAAACTCAATATTGGTCAAATTATTTTTTATAGCATTTTGTCTCGCTTGCAAGATAGCTGGCGCTGAGCTGTCAACAGCCAACACTTCTTTAGCACCCGCACGCGCTGCATGCAATGCGAAACCACCCGTATAAGTATATAAATCCAAAACGCGCTTCCCACGCGCAAGATGGGCAATACGCTCATGATTCTCGCGTTGATCAAGGAAGAGTCCTGTTTTTTGAGCATTCGCGAAATTAACTTGATAAGTTACGCCTGCTTCTAAAACATCCATAGAAAATTCTTCTCTCGATGTTTCTTTAATAACTTCCCAACCATCTTGTTTTAAGGGTTTTTGTTGTGAAAGCCAAATTATTCTTGCGCAGTTTACAATGCTTTTAAGTGTGGCGGTAATTTCATTTTTATGTAATTCGACCCAATAAGCAGAACTTGAAACGACACAAACTTGATTAAAGTAATCAATAGTTAAGCCAGATAGGCCATCCGCTTCACTATTAAATAACCGAAACGCGTTAGTGAACTCATTAGGTAAATTAAGTGCTTTTCTCACTGACAAAGCTTGCTTAAATCTGAGCTCTAACAACTTAGTCAAGG
Source organism: Legionella pelazae (assembly GCF_052527395.1). Lineage (NCBI taxonomy): Bacteria > Pseudomonadati > Pseudomonadota > Gammaproteobacteria > Legionellales > Legionellaceae > Legionella > Legionella pelazae. The sequence continues at coordinate 95,085 of NZ_JBNVZS010000006.1, read as the reverse complement.
TAAAATCAGCAGTTACTTCCCAGTTTTGCGCTAGTAGTCGTACACGATATAAAGAATGCTCATTATAAACACCCAAACCTAGCCGTTCATTGTTATTTAAATCAACGATATCAACGAAATTGCCCGTTTTAGGTTTACCTTGCATTTTCCTAATTGCTTTGGGAAAAATCCAAGGATGGCCGCGGCGCATAGTATGTTGTTTTTCAGGATTAAGATAAACGACAGCTCTCATGGGTATTTCACAAATATCAAAAGTCAGCTAATCTACACTATAGTTTTGAAAATTGAAATGTCTATAGCGCCATCCACTAAGCTTTAGACAAGGCGCAAGTGAACTTGCAACGCAGTATAAAGCTTAGTGGGTGGCGTTATGCCTTCATCTTTTAAAAGCACTAATGGATTAGAACTTCAAACAAATTAGTTTAATTAAGGATAATTATGTACCGGTTAGTAGCCATATTCTTACCCTTTTTTTCAGTTGTTTTAATGTGTAGCAATGCAGTTGCAGGCCCCTGGTATACAGGTCCTCTCCTTGCTCCAGCAGGACATACTATACCGAGAGGGCACACAAACTTTGAACCTTATGCTTTCTTTACTGAGAATGATGGTGTGTACACGCGTCACTGGCGTTTAACCCATCTACCCCATAGCGAGAACATAGTGGGCAACCCTGTTATCACGCATGGGCTAACTGATAAACTTGACATCCAATATCTCCTTCCCTACGCCTATAATAGGCAGCAAGGTAGAAGTTATCATCATATTAGTGATGTTAGCGCAGTATTAGGTTATCAATTTCTTGAACAAGGGAAAGCAAAGTGGCGACCTGATTTAAGAATTACTGGACAAGAAATTTTTCCAAGTGGGAAGTTTAAGAATTTAAATCCGTTAAATAATGGCGCTGATGCAACTGGCCTTGGCAGCTATCAAACAGGATTTAATTTAAACTTTCAGCATCTCTTACAATTAACAGAATTAAACTATCTGCGCACACGCTTTAGTATTGGTTATCTTATACCTCTTGATGTAAATATCAGAGGTTTCACCAGCTATGGTGGAACAGCAACTACCAATGGCAAGATTAACCCAGGAAATATGCTTAGCCTCGATTTAGCATGGGAATTAAATCTTACGCAAAACTGGGTCGCTGTTATGGAAGGTTATTATGCCAGTCGAGACCGTACGCGCTTTCGTGGTTTTCGCGGTTTAACTGCAAGTGGTAGCCCTGCAACTATTGGCCATAACTATCTAGAAGAAATATCACTTGCACCTGCTATTGAGTATAACTTTAATGCAAATATTGGCATAATAGGTGGTTATTGGTTTTCAATAACAGGAAAAGATGCTACCGATTTTAAATCAGTTGTCATTGCTTTAAATATTTATATTTAGAAGATAACCTGTTTATTGCGAAGATTAACAAACTATTGGCATACATAGCTTATCGAAATTAATCATGTTAGCATGCCAATTTTGTTAACAGGATAGATTAGATGTGGTTTAACAACGCGCTTATTTACCATTATGAGCTTGCAGAGGAAAAATTAGATTTTGCGTCTTTACTGGCAGAAGAAAAACTAAAACCTTGTCCACCACATGCTCGCTTTATTTATGGCTGGTTGCCTGTTGCAGAAGATGAGCTTATTTGTGAAGTAGCAGGGGCTGCCCTTCTTTGTTTAGGTAAAACAGAGCGTATTTTGCCACGCGGTGTTATCAATCAAATTGTTGCTGAGCGTATTTTGCAACTAGAAACCCAGCATGGACGAAAAATTAAGCGCTCTGAAAAAGCACAATTAAATGAGGAAGTCGAATTCGAATTACTGCCTAAGTCATTTTGCATTCAAAAACGTTTATTAGCAATCTTAGACACACAAGCTAAACGCTTAATTATTAATACGGCAAGTGAGAATCAAGCATCGCAATTAACTTCACTTTTACGAAAAACTCTACCCAAAGTTCAACTTGAGCCACTTTCGCACCCAGATAACTTAGCGCTTCGCTTTGCTGAATGGATAACTAATCCTGCCGCTCTACCCTCTTCTTTTAAGCTCGCTTCCGATTGCTTATTATTTGCTATGGATGATGAAAAAAAGCGAATTACTTGTCGAGGTTATGAGTTACCGGCAGAAGAAATCATTACTCTATTAACGCAAGGTCTAGCAGCAGCTGAAGTGTCTTTAATTTGGAATGAACGCATTCAATTTACCTTAACGCATGACTTAACCTTTAAGCGTTTAAAAAGTTTAGATTATCTGATTGATGAATTTAATGACATTAATCAACTTGAAGACGATTATTTAAAACGAGATGCCTCACTAACTCTACTTTGTGGTGAATTACGGCACTTAGTTGATGATTTGATGAAGGGATTAAATAATAAAGCTAGTAACTCACCAGTTAAAGAGAGTAAACTTGCAGAAGAACTTATTTAACTGGCATTAGCTTATGAGATAAGTACAGGTCTTAGCATAAGTTCAATAAAAGAGGAAAGCTAACTTACAACGAACTAGGCGCTCTAGTTAGCATTACTTTTACTTAAATCTTACGACCTAACACTAACAAACTAGATATCTTGCTTTTAATTAAATCTGCAACTTAGCAGATTAGAATAATACCTTAATTATGCTGCGCTACATCAGGGCTTGCTAAATAATGACACAAGATGAACATGAGAAGTTAAATTCTTCTTTATCTTCGTTAAAACCTGGTAGCCCTTGAAGTTTGTCTTTTAAATCTAAAGGTAGATCCTTTATAGTTAGATTATGTTTCTTGACTGCAAATAAAGATAAATAAGATAAGGTAGATACTGAATTAAGAATAAGAAATTGATCTTCTGTCAATTTATCAAACGTATTGCCAGTTGGTATTTCTGGAGGAACAAAATTATTATCTAAGATTTTCATATAATCAAAATATAATTTTAATGTGTTAGGGACACACGGGGTAATATATAAAGGACTATTAGAGGCTCTCACAATGACTGGAATCGCTATGTGCCATATTTTTGAAAGGTTATCTTTTGCTTTTAATTTTGATAATGCCTCATTGTAACCTACAAACCAGCTATGACTTCGCTCTGTATATATTTGGTATCTTGTTTCTGCAATTCCCTCAGGAGTAATAATTCTATATTTAGAATTTTGTAGAGCAATTGCCATATTCATTGCTCCTTTTACAATCTGCTCTAATGTAAGAGTAGGACTTAGTTCACGATGTTGCAGTAGATATTTAGCTGATTCTAACGCCTGATAGTTTACTTCCTCACCATGAGCACTTGTCCTTTCATCTTGGTTAAGAGCCTCAATAAATTTACTTACAAATGACTTTTCTAATTCATCTAATTTAATGTTATCAGTTATTTCAAGACGCATAATTATAATACCTTACCTACTTTGAATCTAATATTATTTTAATAGTGTTGCGCATTTTAACATAATTATGTTTGAAATTAAAACATTTTGATTTATTAACATCAATAGTGATTTTAACTATAAGATTATATTGGTTGATGCAATAGTTATGTATTTTATTGCGTAAAGCTTGCAGCGTTAAATATTGTTTCAAATACTCTTCTCTACCTACTATTATGATAGCTGCTGAACATAATCCTTAAAAACCTCGATCACTTGTTTGGGGTTCTCAATCCAAGGAAAATGAGCTGCATGTTCAATGGTTCGAATTGTAATATTTTCTCTTTGAAAATTTTTTGCTTGGGTAAATAAATGTAGGGGGGTTACATAATCTTTTTCGCCTGCGAATATTAAAGTAGGCAATTTTTTAGGGAACCATTTCGCCTTATAAACTGAATCAAAATGTTGAGCTGACCATTCACAGGTTCTAAAATTATAGGGTAAATCTTCTAGAAAAGATAAATTTTTTGCTAACCCTTCCTTTGTAAATAGATAAGGAGCAGAGAGAATAGTTAGTTTCTTTAAACTAGCGTTAGTAGGATTCCTTGCATAAATTTCATGAAGTTTTTCTGCTTCAGCTATAGGATTATTCTGAACATACTTCATAAAAAATTGATGCCAAGATGAGTTTGGGGCAGAACTCATTAATACTAAACCTGTTAATCTATTTTCAAGTTCAGGGGTGGCGAGAGCATACATTCCGCCCGTTGAATGTGCAACTAAAATGACGTTTTCTAAAGCACTCACTGCTTCAATCAAAGCTTCTGACCAATTGGCAAACGCCTCTGTATCGTTAGCTGTCAAATTAGAGCCATCACCTGGTAAATCAAGGTGCCATATATTGCCTGGTAGTTTTAACAGTGCCGTAAGAGGCGCTAATGACTCGGAGCCGAGTCCTGGACCGCCGGGCAGAAAAAGCCAGTTAAAGCTTGCATCTAAAGTCGTTTGAATTAATTGCAAGCGCGCATGCAAAGAAGTCCATAAATAGCTTTTGTTCATAGAGAAAATTAATTAATAAGTGGCAGCTTAATTTTAGCAAATAGATACTTAATCACCTAGCAACAACTCGAATATGCAATTACTATCAGGCCTTTTTGTATTTAGTTAGAATTTCAACTTATTGTTGCCATCGTAGTCTAAGTGTTGTTTAATCTCATTCCTAGCAAGAAACTAATGAATGAGTTCTTCGATAATTAATAGTGAAGCACATGAGTCGATACAACTATTTTGAAAATCCATTTAAAGGGATACCTTTGTCAGAACAAGTTACCAACCCTAATATTATAGTTGGTCGGCATAGTTATTATTCAGGCTATTATCATGGTCACTCCTTTGATGATTGCGCGCGCTATTTATTACCTGATCGCGATGATGTCGATAAATTAATTATTGGTAATTTCTGTTCAATAGGCACAGGCGTTGCTTTTGTTATGGCAGGCAACCAAGGCCATAGAATGGAATGGGTAAGCTCTTTTCCTTTTTATTACACAGGCGATGATTATACCAAAGATGCAGTAGATGGCTTTATAAGCGCAGGTAACACGGAAGTCGGACATGATGTATGGATTGGTGCAGAGGCAATGATTATGCCGGGTATTAAAATTGGACACGGTGCTGTTATTGGCGCCCGCGCCATGGTGACTAAAGATGTTGAACCTTATACTATTGTGGTAGGCAATCCTGCTAAACCAATTCGCAAACGGTTTTCAGATGACCAAATAAAATTATTACTAAAAATACAATGGTGGCATTGGCCTGATGATGTACTAGCTAAGGCGATAAAATTATTATGCTCTGCTGATGTTGAAGGATTATATCAGTTTTGGCAGCTTCACTTAAAGAAGCCTTAAATAACATGCATTAAAACCAAAATTTATTTTTATAACGACTATTTAATAAGTAATTAACTTATTTATATTTAGGGAAATAAACTTAAGCCTCTATAGCTTAACTATTTTTAATTTTATAAAACTTACAAGCTACGCCATGCCCTATTCCATCTTTGTAATATTTCATATTACATTTCTCCATGACTCGATGGGAGGCTTTATGCTCTAAAGGAGCAAACGCAATAATGTAGTCAGCGCTTAGATTAATTTTACTCCAATTAAGAAGTGCTTTTAACACTTCAGAAGCATAACCTCTACCCCAAAATTTTCTCACAATTAAGTAGCCTACTTCTATTTCTCCTGTTTCAACAGGGCCAAAGCCACAGCGACCTATAAATTCGCCAGATATTTTATTTAAAATGACAAAGCAAGGAAGCCCGTAGTTTTTATAAAAAGATATAAATTCTCCAACCCTTTTCTTAGTTTGTTCTTTAGTTTGAATTCCATCAGGGAAAAACTTTCTAACTTCTGGATCTAAATTTAGTTCAGCGATTTGTTCTAAATCATCTTCTTTAATTAACCGTAAAATGGTACGTGATGTTTCAATACTGAGTTGCATATTAAATTAACCAGTAGTTTTAAACTATAAAGTTCCCTTTATAAATTAACTACTTATAATTTTCTACCTTATAATTAGTTTAATTATTTTAATTTCTATTTAAAACTATTTAATGTACAAAAGTTAGGTTTTTATTAAGCCTATAAGGAAATAACTAATGCACCCAGTTTGTAATTTACTTGCTAAATTTGCAAATAGTTTTGATATAAAGGATTGGCAGGGCTTAGAAGATACTTTGGCTGACAATATCGAATGCAATTATCAAGATTTACGAGGCGAAATTAAAACTTATGCTAAAAAAGACTATGTTGATTCTAGAAAAGCAGCACTAGCTCATCTTCACACGCAGCATCTTTTTTCAAACTTAGAGATTGATTGTCAAGGAAACGAAGCTTACTGTCGATTAAGTGCGTTGATTTATAGAAAGGACAAAAAGGGCAAACAGTTTAACTCCCATGTCATCTATAATTTTGTATTAGTTAATAAAACACAAGGTAATAACTGGAAAATCTCAAAAATAAAACAAGCTGTTTTATGGAATGAAGGTGAGTCCGTAATTCATAAAGGATTGAGGTAACTTTATTGATGAATATAAGTCTTTTTAAAATCCCTTACCAACAAATAAAATCACTATAGCTTAGTTCAGTGCCAAACTATAATAATTCCTTGCCTGCGCAGGCATCACTGATAATGCAACTATCTTGTCATACCCGCGCGGCATTGTTGCGTGGATAATGGTGGATAATAAATGTCTTTCCCGCGCAGGCGGTATCCATCCAAGCTCATTCAATACTTAAGTAGAGTTACTCAAGAACTGTTTTACTTAATAAGTAGGTTTATTAAGCTTTATTAAGGACAAGCCTCTTGTTTCACCTTCTTTAAGAGTCACTTTAATTTTTGTACTAAGACCAGCGGTATTAATAAAAAGCAAATAACGGCCTGCCGCTAAGCCAGTAGCATAAAATTCACCATTTTCGGTGATCGTTAATGGAATATGCGGTTGTAACCAAGGCTCATCTTGATGATTTGCTAATGCAGATTCAGCTATAAATATAATGTTGCCTGTTGTTAAACCAGACCAAGGCAATACTCTACCAATTAGTCCTGTTTGCTTATTATGAGGCAGGGGTTCTAAATTCACGACAGGGATAGGTTGTATGGATTTATTATTTAACTTAATTCGAGCTGTTTGGTAACCTGCTAGATTAAAATTAAGCTCTCGATTATGGGGATGGCCGACAAACAAACCATGAGAAAAAATTTTTACGTCAACCCCAACCATCTGCGGTAATTCTGGACCTTTAACATTAAGTTGGCCATAAACGATTGGTAGCTGATTAGCAGTAAGTAAGTTATAGGCATACTGATCTATCTGCTCAGCTATACTTTGGCCATAATAATGAGCTAACCATATTATCCATTGTTTGAACTGTTTACTATCCTCTTTACTTGGAAGAATTAATTCTAAACTTGACCAATCATTATTTACTTCTCTTAGAAGATAAGCCTGAGTTAACTCGATTTCTGATAGCGGTGAATTAAGATTATACGTCTTTATGAGATAACCAGCTATTTCAGAAGCTCTTTGTTGTTGCTTAGCGCTTAAACCATTTCGATAGACATCTAATAATTTTTCTTTTTGCGGATAAGTTGTAGGTAGTAAAGAGGTATAAATGAGTTGCCATGCGAGCGCATAAACTCTGTTTTGTTTTATAATTGTACCAAAATAATAATTACGACTAACAGACCATGCTTGATAAAGGAAGTAATCTTTACGTAATAATTGAGCATCTTCGAATGACATTGCTAGCACTGGCAATGTCATCCAATAAAGAAATAAATAAAATAATCCCTTATTAATACTTTTCACAATTGATAATCATTAAATAGTTACCCCAGCTGGTAACGAATGATAGGTTGCCTGATAGACTTGTAATGCGTCTGCGGCCGCTTTATGCAAGCCTAAAGCCTTATTAGCTCGATAAAGAATAATCAATGCTGGCTGAACACTTGGGGCTTGCGGGTAATTTTTAATTAAATAGCTAGCTCGCTCTGCTGCAGCGACATATCGTTTACGTTCAAAATAATAATTTGCCGTGTTTAATTCACGCTGGGCAAACATATTGCGTAAATAAATCATGCGTTGCAGAGCATTATCTTTATACTTACTTTCTGGAAAACGCTGAACTAACACAGCAAAGTCTGCGTAGGCTTGCGCTTGCGTTCCAGGGTCGCGCCATGATTCATCTAAAGGTAGAACGTTAGCAAACGTGCCTCGATTTTGCTGAAAATTAGCCATTGCTTTCATATAATAGGCATAATCTACTCTTTTAGCGCGTGGATAAAGGTGGATAAAGCGCTCTGCTGTTGCGGCTGCTGAAGCGTAATCTTCCTTTTGATAGTAAGCATAGATTAAATCTAATTGGGCTTTTTCAGCATACTCACTAAAAGGATACATGGTTTCTAATGCTTCAAGGCGCTTAACCGCAGCACTATATTCTTTTTTTGCCATTGCATCTTGTGATTGCTCAAAAATTTGTTTAGCAGTCATCCCTTTATAAGGACCATTATCATCGACTTCATTTCCCCACCATGATACACATGAAGTGAGTAACAGAATTATCATAGTAAGGGTCAATGCTAAAATACGTTTCATAAAAATACCTGTAAACAGTTAATGCATACTAATGTAGAGAAAAGCCATTATACTCATCCTCTAACAATTACAAAACTTTATCATTAAAACTTAAATGAAGATTTAACTAAATATAAAAAGTAACTCATTATTTCAAAAAATTATTTGCAAAGGTTTAATGGTTGTTATAGTATTCGCCGTGGAGAGATGGCAGAGCGGTCGATTGCGGCGGTCTTGAAAACCGTTGAAGGGCAACCTTCCCAGGGTTCGAATCCCTGTCTCTCCGCCAGAGTAGAGCTTCCTTTAATTTGTTCATCTCACTTAAACCTGCTGCCAATTTGCTTTTTCTCTAAATAACTTTTTCAAGTCTTCTTCTTGTTTTAAAATTGGACGAGCTAAATTAAATACATCGCGTGATTTTTGATAGTAAACGCCTAATGGAACAGGAAAATCAGGGTAGGTAAGTTGAGCGAGACGAATGGCATTTATAAAGCTATGAGATTGATGTGTATAAATATCTCCTATTTCATCAAGCTTATACTCAACTATTTCCATTTTATCTTCCCGAGGAATAAGCGCCCGTTGCTGGCTAGCGCCAAATAACAACGGTTTTCCTTCAGAAAGAAGAACGGTTTTTTCAGCTCGATTTGTTTTCACCGCAAAGCTATCAAAAGCACCATGATTAAAGATATTGCAATCTTGATAGATTTCTACAAAGGAACATCCTTGATGAGCGTAAGCCTGCTTTAGGATAGAAATTAAATGATTGGGATCTTTATCAACAGCTCGCGCTATAAAAGTCGCACCTGCAGCTAGTGCTAATAAAATAGGATTAATTGGCTCATTACTAACCCCAGCAGGTGAGGTTTTTGTAATTTGTCCTTTTTGCGAGGTTGGAGAAAATTGACCTTTAGTCAGTCCATATACTTGATTATTAAATAATAAAATGTTGACATTAACATTTCTTCTTAAGCAATGAATGAAATGATTACCGCCAATACTTAGGGCGTCACCATCACCTGTAATAATCCATACTGTTAAGTCTTCTCGCATGGCTTTTAAACCAGTTGCCACTGCTGGCGCTCGGCCATGAATAGTATGAAAGCCATAAGTATTCATGTAATAAGGCAGGCGTCCAGCGCAACCTATTCCTGAAATAAAAACATGTTGCTCTGGCGGTAAATCCAATTCAGGTAGTAATTTTTGCAGTGCGGCTAAAATTGCATAATCACCACAGCCGGGGCACCATCTTACTTCAGCTTTACTTGTAAAATCCTCACGCTTGAAATTGTTGTTCATAGTTAAGTTCCATTTTAATGGCTTTAAGCAATGTACTTACAGTAAAGGGTTGACCGTTAGACTGACTAATTGAATGAGCATCAATTAGATATTCTCCACGAATAATTTGGCACAATTGCCCTGAATTTAATTCCACAACAAAAACTTTTTTATAACGAGCGAGACAGTTTCCTAATTCGTTGGGTAAGGGATTTAAATGACGTAGATGTAATAAGGCTAAACCTAATCCTTCCTCGCTAGCTTGTTTAACAGTTGACTTAAGACTGCCATAAGTACTGCCCCAACCAATTAATAACGTAGTGGATTGCTCATCACCTTCTATAGTTAATGCAGTATATTCTCGAGCAATGCCTGCTACTTTTTGTGCACGTAAATTAATCATTTTTTGGTGATTATCAGGATCGTAACTTACTTTACCCTCTTCACCTTCTTTCTCAAGCCCGCCTATTTGATGAATATATCCGGGACTACCAGGTATATTCCAACTACGAACAAAATATTCATCTCGCTCATAGGGTTTAATAAAACGATTAAATTGCATGATAGGTACATCAAGAGATTCTACTGGCGGTATCTTCCAAGGCTCCGCTGCATTTGCTAGATAAGCATCTAATAATACGATGACAGGCGTCATGTAAGAAACAGCTATTTTAAATGCCTCAAGAACTGTATTAAAACAATCAGCAGGCGATTGAGCCGCAATCACAGGAAGTGGTGCTTCACCATGACGTCCATACAGGGCTTGTCTGAGATCACTTTGTCCCATCTTAGTAGGTAACCCTGTAGAAGCACCTGCTCTTTGAACATCAATAAGCACCATCGGAAGTTCAGTAACAACAGCGAGCCCTAAGCTTTCACTTTTTAGGTCAAGCCCCGGGCCTGAAGTACATGTCATTGCCAGACAGCCGCCAAAGGCCGCACCAAGACATGCGCCAATTGCTGCAATTTCATCTTCTGCCTGGAATAACTGCACGCCATAATCAACTAATTTAGCGCATTCATGTAAAATAGCCGATGAAGGAGTAATTGGATAACCTGCTACTAATAAAGGAGTTTTTGTTTTTACAGCGAGAGTCGCTAGTGCAAGGCTAATGGCCTCAACACCTGTAATTTGTCTATATTCACCTTTTTCACGATTGACTTGCCCAAGCATAAAATGCTGTCGACTTAATTCAAGCGTCATAGCATAATTATATCCTGCAAGTAAGGTTAATTCATTTGCTTGGGCCATTAAGGGATTTGTTTTAAATTTTTTCTTAATAAAAGAAAGACAATTCTCCGTTGGCAAATCAAATAACCATAAAACTAAACCCAGAATATAAAAGTTCTTTGCCCTTTTAGCTTGGGCATGACTTATATCGAGCTCTTTTAATGCTTGTAAGGTATAACTTATTAAAGGCAAACTAATGACTTGATAAAGGGCTTTTTTTTCTTCTAAAAAACTATCTGTAAGCCCTGCTTTTTGCCAATCTTTTTCTTGGAAACTATCTTCATTAATAATCAATAGTCCGCCTTGAGACAAGTAGGAAATTGAATTTTTTAAAGCTGCAGGATTTAAAGCCACTAAAACATCAAGCTCCTCACCAGCAGTAAAGATGGCTTCCTCTGCCATTGCAAGCTGAAAGCCAGAAACACCAGAGACAGTGCCAGCTGGTGCTCTAATTTCGGCAGGAAAATCAGGTAAGGTTCGAACATCACGTCCAGTTAAGGCAGCTGTTATAGTTAGCTGCTCACCTAATAGTTGTACACCGTCGCCTGAATCTCCTGTTAAGCGAATAATAATTGCATCATTCATTGACATAATTTCTAGCTTCCACCATTAACTGGCGCATATGCCTTACTGCATCCTTTAAACCAGTAAAAAGCGCTCGGGCAATAATGGCATGGCCAATATTTAATTCATGTAATTCGTTAATTGCAGCGATGGGTTTAACGTTCTGATAATTTAAACCATGTCCTGCATTAACAATTAATCCAAGTTCGTGAGCATGCTTAGCAGCAACTTTAATTCGAGCTAATTCTTCATTTCGTAGCGCAAGTGTTGAAGCATCTGCATAAGCACCTGTATGAATTTCAATAACAGGCGCACCTGTTTCAGCGGCTGCATTAATTTGTTTTATATCAGGATCAATAAATAAAGACACCTCACTACCAAAACATTGCAAGCGCTTTACAGCTCGAGTTATTAAGTCAAAATTGCCTCTAACATCTAAGCCGCCTTCTGTAGTAAGTTCGGCACGCTTTTCAGGTACAAAACAAGTATGCTCGGGCAAAATTTCTTCCGCAAAATCTAGCATAGCATCAGTCACTGCTAATTCTAAATTCATTCTTGTTTGCAACACTTGTCTAATTAACTGTACATCACGCGCCTGAATATGCCGTAAATCTTCACGCATATGCAATGTAATACCATCAGCACCTGCTTCTTCTGCCTCAATAGCTGCTTGCACTGGATCAGGGTAGCGTGTGCCGCGTGCTTGCCTAACTGTTGCAACATGATCAATATTAACGCCTAATAAAATTTCTTTCATATTTCACTCACAACTTAAAAAAACAACAAACTATATTATGAAACTAATTGTGTGAAATAAGCTATGTTTTTTTTAAAGTTAAATTGATTGTTACACAAGTGATGCAATTTTTAGTTTTTTTTCTTTAATGCTAGCTAACAATTAGTCATATCAAGATAATTTGTATTATTTATTTACTTTCAATACCAAGCTAAACATGGATGCTCGCTTACGCGCACTACTGTCTGGATAAGAGAGAAAACAGAGGATAGGCTGGGTTAAACAAAGTGCAGCCCAACAAACTATGAATATGTTAAACGCTTTATGACTAAAACTGTTGGGCTGCGCTATGCTTAGCCCAACCTACCTTTGCTTATTTAATAGAAATATGAATTAGGATTTTGCCATATTTATCTTAACCAACTACTTCGCACCTACTTTAAATAAACTTCTTGAGATTAATTTACGACCGTCTAAGGCGTGATTAATGGCATGGCGCATAATATATTTTGCAACCTTTAAATAATGGGCACTATTTAACTGCCCACTGCCAAGCGCTATTATATCACTTCCCAATAACCCTTCTTTAGCCGGAATAAAACCGTGGCCTGCAACAAATGTATATCGCTTTTTTACATCAATTAATTCAAATGAATAGGCTTCATGCTCATAAGAAAAAGCATAACCACAAATTTCTAGTAGGCGATACTCGAAACGTCGTAATATTGCTTCAATCTCTAAACGCTCATGTACATTAGCTAGAGCTTGCAGAGTATATTCATAATTATCATAGAAAGCTGGCTGGGACTCGGTGTTATCTAGTAAATAATAAATAAGTTCATTGATATAAAGTCCTGCAAATAATGCGATTCCCTTAAGGATTAAAGGTGATGAAGTGTTCTCAAGTTGCTGGATATAACGCCACTGTGATCTAGGTTGCTGATTAACTGATAGCCATAAAGGTATAAAAGGTTGTAAAAGGGTCTGCTTATTGGGTAAGCGCCCTCCTTTATAAATACAAGAAATAATTCCTTGCTCTCGAGAATAAAAAGTAGTCTTTAAACTTGTATCACCTAAAGGTTGCTTATGAAGCAACCAAGCGCTGAGGGAATGATTAGTCATAACCCAATTGCTTTAAGAAACGCTCATTATCGGCCCATCCTGACTTTATTTTACACCAGCACTGTAGAAACACTTTTTTACCTAATAATTTTTCAATATCCAGTCGTGCCGCTGTAGCAATCTCTTTAAGTTTCTGGCCTTTTTCACCAATAATAATAGGTTTATGATTAGCTTTATCCAGCATAATTAAAGCATGAATGCGCACTAATTTTTCTTCTTCTTTAAAGGATTCAATTTCAACTGTGGTTGAATACGGAATTTCTTGCCCACAAAGACGGAATACCTTTTCTCGAATCAATTCAGCACATAAAAAGCGAGTAGAGCGATCAGTCAACTGATCATCAGCAAATAAATGCGGCCCTTCAGGGAGAAAATCTTTTAGGCATTTTTGCAATTCTTCAACCTGAGCGCCTGTTTTAGCAGATAAAGGAATGATGGCAGCAAACTGATGATATCGACTTACTTTCTCTATCCAAGGTAATAGCTGCGCTTTATCCGTAATTTTATCAATTTTATTAATAGCTAAAATACAAGGAACCTCTGCTTGTGCAATTAATTTTAAAACCTTCTCATCTTCATCCGTCCAATGTGTACCATCTACTATAAATACTGCCACATCCACATCTCGCAATACGCTGCTTGCTGTTTTATTCATTAGCCGATTAATTGCTTTTTTTTGATTCTGATGAATACCCGGTGTGTCAACATAAACAAATTGATACTCGTCAACTGTATGAATACCTAAAATACTGTGCCTAGTTGTTTGTGGCTTACGAGAAGTGATACTTACTTTGTATTGTAAAATATGATTAAGTAGCGTTGACTTACCGACGTTTGGTCTACCTACTAAAGCAATATAGCCACAATAACTTGTCATTTACTTTCAACCATGTTTATTTTTAAAACATTTTAGCATGTATTGAGTGCTGGGTTAAGTCTAATAAAGCTTTAAAAAATAGAGTAACGAAATAATAAAGCAAAAAATTAAACATTCATAAAAATATTTAATTGAGGGTTTGAAAAGGATGCATAGGAGCGTTTGCTTTAGAGTTTAAAATATAATCAATATACTCATTTAAATTACATTTACGCTTTAACAAGGGACTGTAATACCGGCTTAAATAAATGCAAGCAAAATAAAAAAGCTCATTTAGCGTGCGTCTTCTTTGGTTAGGTAACTGAATGTCATCAACAGTTAAACCCCAATTTGAATAAAAAGGAAGGCCATAACAATAAACTTTAATCTCTGCCATTAAAGCAAAAAAACCAATTATAGAATTCACTACATAGAGCTTTTCTACCTGTGTCATTAAGGAATAAAGATCATAATCAGAGTTAACAAAGTAGATATTCTTATATTGCTTTAAATAAAGCCTTAAGCTGGCCTGATTTAAATAAGTTCTCTTTCTATGCTTTAGATGAGGCGAATAGATTAAAATATCGTAGTGTGGGCACTCTAGAAGCGCTTGCTCAAGGAGCCTTTTAAAGGATAATTCTGTCGTTTTATTTTTAGCTTCTCTGAATTCATCGATTAATAATAACTTGGGTCGATTTTTAGATCCTACAATTTTTGGTTTATGTGGAAGTGTAAGGGTTGTAAAGAAATGACTAGAAACTATTCTATCTATACAATGCTTTGCTTCATTTTCTTGTAGAGGTGTTAATTCAATATCACTGTTTAACAGGCTTTTTAAGCGATTAATTTGATTTTTTCTATCATAGAATTCCATATCATCTAGAGTAATTGAAGTCCATTGATCGCCATAATGAATAAGGCCACGATCGAGGTAGATTTTTGGTAATTGTTTTATTGACTCGTTTGCTAAAGGATTTCGCTTTCCCTTGATCAAGCAATCTACCTCAGTCAAGAGAATAAACTGCTTTCTCTTAGGCGAAACAATTGTTTTAGCATTTAATAATTCAGCAATATAATCGAATCGACTGCCTTCTTTAGGAAAGTGCACGAAATCAACTGGTGGCCCTTCGTTAGAAAGAATTCGAGTAACAGGAGGTGGTATCATTTTTAATGGCTGCTCAACAATTTTTTCAAGGTGCTGATTAATGCGTGTTGTAGCCTGACCATCAAAACCATTTAAGGAGAATGATTGAATTGCCCATTGAGTAGGCATAGGCTTTTCAAACTGCTTATCTTGCAACCAATTATTAAGTGTTGTTATCAGTTCTTGCTCACTAAAAACACATTTAATACCTGCTCGCTGCCAATCCTCCTTAAAATCAAAATACTTAACTGATAAGGATCGTTTCCCCATCAATAGTGCTTCAAATAACATTGTACTGTTAATTGATATGATCACATCTGCATGGTAAATGGCTTCTTCTGGTTCAAAACAGTAAGCTGGGTTTGGCGAATCAATAAGAAAATTAGCTTCATGCATTTGATTAAAAAGTTGCTTATCGCCAATGATGTAGCCTGTAGGAGGACACCGTAAAATAAACTCATAATTTTTTTGTTGGCAATAATTGATTAGCTGCGTAATGATAGTACGTTGCGCTTGGATTGCCATTTGATGATTGACTTGAAAATCTAAACTTTGGGCAGCAAATAAAACAATAGGTTTGTCCTCATTTAATTTTGCTCGCTGACAAAATTCACTATGTGAGAATTTTGGTTGATAATGGTAGTAGTGATCGAGTTTTGGCGCACCAACAATTTGGATCCGATCTGAAGGATAGCCACGACTGGTAAAAACATCCTTTTGTAATTGTCCCCAACACAATACATAATCGCATAGGGGCGTATTAATACCCGTTAATGGATGAAGATAATATTTATCACGATTAAAAAACACAGATTCATGTGGAATGAGAATTGTTTGAATATTTAAACGCTGACATACTCTAATCATTTGGCGTTGCAGCAACCCATAATCAAAGGTGAAAACTATTCCTGCTATATCGGATGCAATAGGTTCTAACCAATTTAATAAAATTTTGTCTAAAATAGGCTGAGCGTACCGAGCTAAAAAAGTAATTTTTTTACGATTTTGGATTGTTTTAGTATTTGTAAAAATGGGTAACGGCAGTAATCTAAAATGCGTCGCTGAATTATCTAAATGACTCATTAATTTATTGGTTAGCGCTTCTATCCAAGGTAGGTAAAGGTAACAGGGTTGCTTCTTACATAATTCGATGTAGCTTTTTGTTGGTTTGACCTGAATCAAATTAGACTTGCTAATTAATTGAATCTTAATTTGCCTATGTAAATACCTTATTAAACGGGTATACTCCTTGACTACAGGCAATGCAGTAAGTAATTTTAAAGATCTTTTGTAATTCATTTGTTTAGTTAACATGATTTACTGTTAAGGTTATTTTTAAATAAACTGCCATTATGGCTCTACTTGCACTATTAATTTAGACTTTAAATGGCTATCGCTACTTTCGCTGCCAATGCTAATTGATAAAGTATTGTCGTCATCATACCGGTTAGTTTAATACCGCTTTCCGTTTGCTTAGGTAAGACAATAAGTTGATCACCACCTTGCAAGCCAACTTGCCCTGAATGCCAAGTGTGTTTGACCACTTGAACTTGGCCATTTTGTCGAATTAAAAGAAATTCAGATTGATTAGCTGTTTTCTGAAAACCGCCTGCAGCTTGAATATAATCGATGAGACGGTAGCTAGGATTAACCGTCAGTGAAATAGAATTCACTACATCGCCGCTTATGGTGACGACAGAAGATTTAATTGGAATGTTAATTACATCATTATTTTGTAATAAAATACTATCCCAGTGGTCTTTTGGACCTAAAACAACTTGGCCTTTGGTTTCCACTTGTTTAGCTTCTTGGACAAATTTAGTAATAAGTTCTGAGCGAGCTGCTTGAAGTTTGGCGTCATCGCCAGTGAAAGTCTCCCCCGTCATTGTTTGACGCTGTAGACGTGAGAGGTTAGCACTTAATGCTTCCTTTTGTTGCTTGGCTACCGATTCACGAAACAGTTGCACATTATCTATATTTGCATTCGACGCAAGCGGTAGAGTCTTTAAAAATTGCCCTAGGGTGGTGCCTTGTTTGACGACATATTGATGTGGACCCTTGACCTGCCCTTTCACCGTAATTAAAGTTTGTTGAACTTCTTTATCAGCTACAAACGTAATGCGATCGCCTGCTTTAATACGCACCGGTTTGGATGCGCGAATTTTCTCATATAAGAAGGTTGGCTGTGTCCCTTGATTACGTTGAATGCGTACATAAGTAGCTGTTGGCTCAACATTGGCTAAATGCATTAATGTGGAGAGCGGTGTTTCTTTGTCAAGCAACTCATATTGATAGGGACTTTTAACATCCCCTGCCACTGAGACAATGTACTTTTGAGCGCGTACTAAAATTGTATCGCCTTGATGCAACTGAAAGGGATTAACATTACCTTGTAAGAGAAAATCATACAAATCTACTTGTCGAAGCGGCTTACCATTACGAATCACTGCAATATCACGAAAACTGCCTTCGCTTAAGTTAATGCCACCTGCTGCACATAAGAAATAAATCACTGAATCAGACGACAGCCCATCATAAAGGCCTGGGGAATTAACAAAACCTGCCACATATACTTGCACTGGTTGAGCAGTGACTAAATCTGCATAGAGATTAACTCCTTTTTTAAAGCTCTGTTTAACATGCTGTTGAATAACCTCATTAACCCGCTGATTCTCCACGCCTTCAACTTTTACAGGTCCCACTTCCGGAATGAAAATATTGCCCTGACTATCAACGGTTAATTTCTGCGACAACTGATAGGCGCCCCATAATTGCACATTCACTTCATCACCAACAGTAATTCGATATTCAGGATTAAAAAAGCGCGCTTGATGTAAGCGCTCACATTGACGCCCAAAAAGATTGCGCCCAAACACCGGCAGCTTTTGATTTAATACAGCGCCCATGTGTGTGGTAGATTTTAAGTGAATATTAGTCTCTTCATCATCAGCCGGATCATTGCCTTCATCGCCACTATTGCTTGGTGCTGAAAAACCTGTTGCCGATATACTAGCTGTATTTTTAGCTTGCTCAACGGAAGTTTTTTGTACTTGCTCTACTGAAGAAAGCACCGTCTCGGGTGGCTTGACCGACGGATTATTTTCCTCAGCCAATACCATTAAGGGAAAAAGTATTATTAAAAAAATAAGTTTTTTTATCAATTCTTCTTACTCCCGGACTAAAAGCCTAATATACCAATGCGCCATGGTAAAAAATCCAATACTGAAAATAATTCTTTAGCTTTAAGGAATAATTGAATCAAGTTCCTAATTGAAAGTGACTTTAAGACAATAAAAATTTGAAGCTGCTGAGAGTAACTGATGTCAACAGGTATTAATGTGGTTTCTAATCTAATAAATTTTCGTAACTGCTTCAATGCCTAATCCATTTTAAATAGAACAATCCAATATAAATCCAACTAATCATATGCTTGTAAAGATTAAGTTTCATGGTAAGCATAGACAAAAGCATATTAAGGGATTTAAATCTAATCTGCAAGAAGTCTTTTTAAATAGGAAAGCAAATAAATTAGCTTGCTATTGCCTAATTAATGAAGGAATAATTTATTATTAGTAGCTGGATGCTCATCAATAATAAATGGTTAATTTAAAAGAAATAGTAGAGACTATTCATATGGAAATACCCCTACAAGTGCGTCCATTAAACCATGGCGTGGGAACAACATTCATTGGTTCTATTAGTGGTGCTCAAGCGGGTACAGTAATCTTTGGTTATTATAATATGGATTATCGTCTTCCTAATGGTGATTACCTGCGAATTATTGCTAACCATAATAAGTCAATTCCTCAAATTTTGCTGTTTACTCATGACCCACAAAAATTAAAACAACTGCCTGGTAAACGGCGAGCTTCCTTGATTGCTGAATGTATAAGACAATTAAGTAGTTATTTAACTCGCTCAGACAGCTATGTCAAACCACGTCATATACATCAAGAAAAGAAATATCAGTTTGCTAGACAATGCCTTCTTTCACTGGAAAAATTACTTAAAGAGGAGCGAAGTCTATTTAGTCACGATTGGGCAGGGCAAGAAAAGCTGCGTACTAAAGTGATATCGCTTATTGAGCAATGCCGTGATCAGAATAGATTGCTTGCTAATAGTCCTATAGTCTCTGAGGGTTATTTAGGTCGTATTCTTTACGGTGCTAAGCAAACAGCACAATATTATCAATTTAATCGTGTCTTTCCTGTTTCAAGATTAGATCAGTTAGATTTTACAGAAGTAGCAAACAACTTTACGGCTGAAAAGAAACCTTGTTTTGTCTGGGATAGCGAAATTCATATTAAACAAGATGAGCAAGAGCTTAATAATACCTTACGGGTAATTTCAGAACTTTATGGATTGGCATTACCTTCTTCCCTTTATAATATTCCCGCTAATCGATTTGAGCGTTTAGGCGCTTTTTTTAGTAAGCTTTATAAAGAAGCTAAACAATTAGCCAGTCATCTAGCCAAAAAAAACCAGCCTGTTTATGAAAAACAGGTTTGGACGCGTAGTGATGGGCTAACCCTGACAACGATTAAGCCGTATTACCGCTTTAAAGGCTTAAATCAAATAGGTCACTCTACCTTAGAGGCGTTAATTAATGACCTTACTCACTTAAATCAACCGGGTTACGTCGCTAACTCGAAAGAGCAAGCTTATGAAGTCCTAACGACTAAGGCTAATGGTCATTGGGTGCACTTACCTTGCGAAAATCAAGTCATTATCCGAATAAAAAATAATATGGTTGCACTGCATTATTTTAAGGAAAATGAGTTATTTTATCCTATGCCCAGCGGTGAAGATTTAGTGATACTAAGTCACTTATCAAAGAAACATCTTTTTCTGCCGGAAAAAATAAACTTACAATTTAAAGCTTTTCTTTCCTGTATTCCTAAGTTTTTTAAATATATTTTTAATAACTTAACGCTCTTTTTTAGAGATTTACACACTGACTTTGCTAACCATATTCATAGCGGGTATCCGATTAATAAAGAAAAGCAAATCGCCCCAGAAAAACCGGCTTTGTTAAAATCAATTGTAGAAATTATGATTGGACATGGTTTATTAAAAAATGGTCAATCATTAGAGGAATTTATACAAGAACATATTGGCAAAAATAATTATATTATTGTTAGGGAAGAGCATGTCCCTCAGTTAACTTTCTATAGCAATCCACTGCACAGACTTCTTAATATAGCACGTCACTTCGCAATGTTCTTTGTTAGTAAAAGTGAGGAAAATCCCCTTATCGGATCCCTCGCTATGCTTGCCTATCTTTATGGCGGTGGCGCTATTATTGCACCTGACGCTTTAAAAGCATTATTACTTAAACTTCACCTAAATGGTCTAATTGCAGGAATTGAGCCTACTCAAAAGCTTGGGAAATGGATGAGTCATGGAACACTTTCTGAAGCTATTTCGGCAGCTGTCATTTACTGGCAAGGAATAGTGGTTTCTGGCAATCTGGATGATTTTTTTATTCAAACGATTACAGCTTTACGTGATAATCCTGCTGAAATTGCTATTATCTTAGCCCTTGCTCTAGGTTTAGGCTATGGCTTATGTAAAGCCATTCCTGCTTTACAAAAAGAAATGGGACCTCATCCTGAAATTAATTATTTAGCACTAGGCGCCAAAGGTGGCGCTGCTATTTATGATACTGTTATGCATCCTGGTGATGATTGGTTACTAGGGACCATTAAGTGGTTTTTTAGAGGCGCAGCGACATTTGGTAAAATAGTCTTAGGTCCGCTTATCGAAGCACACTATTATGGCTATCCTGGGTTTTTAACAGGTATTAAAAAAAGTGCCAGATTAGCTAGCTTATTTTTAAGACAAATTGGCGCTGCAGTACTTGATTTATTACTCGCTTTAACCACCGTTTTTTTCTTAGAAATAGGAACGATGTTAATTTACGTTCCCTTTCGTGGCCTAACTAATTTTGTTAGTCGCTTTTTAGGGACATTAGGTGGGTTAGAATCAATTGGCAACACTTTCATTGCTTTTGCTAAACGACCAGGAAACTGGAATTTTTTAGCCGGTTTAAGATTAATGCCACTTTACGGCTATACTAATCCGCTGCGAACTTATAGTAAAAACCCTTTTTTAAATTTCTTAATGAATGGCTTTTGGTTAATTGCCTTACCGGCTCTCCAAACCTGTAAGAATTTTATCCTTCTACCTTGTATTGATGTTTTATTTTTCCTTACTCGCTTATCCTTAACTATTTTTAACCCCTTAAGTCGCTTTGTAGCTTACTCTTTAGGTTTAGTTATTCTTGCTGTTGCTTCTATTTGGGATGAAACAATAGGACCTCTATTTCGCCTAACTGCCAAGGCAATTACCTACAGTAGTAATTGGCTTGAACAACAAGTTGGCTTTATTAAGCAGTTCTCTTTAACAAAGATTCAGATTTGTCGGCAATATTTATATTGCAAGATTTTTGCAGATGAAGATAAACAGCTCTTTCAAACGCATAAAGATAGTGATTATTTTCTTGAAAACCCAATTCGTATTGACCAACTTGAGCATACAGTTTCTAATAATAGTCAACGCTTCCTTAATGTATTGTTAAGCACTATTTCTCCTTCTGACCCAATTTTAGCAGATCCTTTACCATCCTCCTCAAATGAGGAGATACACCATGCTGCTTTATTTGTTAAACAAATAAAACAGCAAAATCAAATAACGCCTTTAAATGAAACAAAACTATGTATTTAACTTTAAACACAAATTTCGAATAACAACCGCTTAAAATCAAGAAAAATCAATGAGGGCAAGGCAAAACTAGACAAAAGTACAGAACTAGTAGTGCTCATTTGGGCATTTCTGGCTAGTTTTAACGAAACTATCGTTGATTTATTAAAGATTTTAGGTAATTCTTATCTGAAATTCGCGGTTTAAATAAGCTAGATTAGGTATAATTTAAATTAAGGCGTTTCAATTGAATATAATGCAAGGAATTAGGCATGATTGTGGTTAAAAATCTAAATAAAGGATTTACCTTAATTGAATTAATGATTGTGGTTGTCATTGTAGCTATATTAACTATGATCGCTTACCCTAGTTATCAGGATTATATTACTCGCAGCAGGCGTGCTGATGGGCAAGCTGCTTTACTTGATTTAGCAAGTCGCCTGGAACGGTACTATGCGCAGCAAAATACCTATCAAACAGCAACAATTGGCACAGGTAATGCAACGGATGTAAGAGCAACTAATTTATCACCCGAGCAATGGTATACTTTATCGATTACAGCGCAAACGCCTTCTAGTTATACGCTACAAGCTGTACCTAATAACCAGCAAGCAACCAATGATACGCGTTGCCAGACCCTAACTTTAAATAGTTTAGGTGTAAAAGGTATTACTGCAGGTCCTGCTGGCGTGCCGACAGGCCCGGCGTCTAGGTGCTGGTAAATTTGTTTAGTATTTGTTACAAAAATAATCAAAAAGGCTTTCAACAACACAATTACTTGGATATAATTATATTAGATTATAAATAGGCGTAGCTATGGCAACTAAATTTAAACTTCCTAATAAACTCACGCGGCTTGGTGTAAGTTCGTTAACATGTAATACGGAGATACCTTCGGATATAGAATTAGAGCGCCGGGGGCCAACTGTTATAACTGGTGCTGATTTAGACCATTTTCTTGTAAATACCTTACAAGACCGTAACGCAGAAGAAATTTTAAAACAATTACCTCAAAAGGGCTTTCAATATGCAAATGATGTCATTGGATTCCTAAATACTACAGAAACTGGCAAGGCTGTTCGTGTAAAGATAGTAGAAGAATTCATTAAAATGATTGAGGAAGAAGAGCATATACGTAAAGAAGTTATGGAAGATGAAGCACGTCATCACCAAATGTTAGCTTATTTGCTTCTTAAATTGGCTGATAAAGAAGATGAGAAGAATTATAAACAAATCTGTGAATATGCCCAAGAGCAGATTGAAAAAATACTTCAACGTGATAAAGATAGGCAAAAGTTTCTTAATGCTCAAAATTCTAGTGAGTTAGACGAGACCCTAACATACACTAACAATCTCATAAAAGAAACTGAAGATGAGTTAAAGGACAAAACGGATGAGTTAACTATAGTTGATAAGGAACTCTCTAAGATTGACGAGTACGGAAAAAGTATTAATTCGCGCTATCGGGCATTTGAAACTGGTTTAAGTAATTTAGAGAAAGAGAATTATAAATTTGACCCTGCTAATCCCGCCAGTAAAGATGCAGCTAGAGGTAAGATTGCCAGACGTATAGAGGGGCTTCAAGCCGAAGTAGAAAAGCAAAGGCTCGAAATTGAGACATGCCTTATTAATGGTGATGATAAAAAAGCCATGGATAAAAAGCCTGCATATATTGCATTATACGTTCAAGTTGGTGAATTGCAAGACATGCTTGATGTGTATGATGGTGAGGCAACGCTTTATGATAAAGAAGGTAATAAAGTAGATTCATTTGACGATGCTACTTATTATATTCTAAGGCCTGATCAAAAGTTTATTAAGGAGAATAATACGCTCCTCCTAGTTGATAAAAAGACTGACTTTAATAATGAAAATTGGAAAGAAAAAGCAGCTAATCGTACACGAGACTCATTAATAATGTCAAAACTTATCAGCGAAACTGAAAAAGCAGAGAATAAATTTCATCAAGAGAGAAAGAGCAACACTAGTGAAAGAAAAAGTACCCTTACCCAAGAAATTACGCAGTTAAAAACTCAACTTCAGCAATTACAAGCGGCAAAAGCAAGTATTGAAGCTGAACTACGTAATAAATCTAATCCTAATTTAGGAAGAGCCGCCGCCTTAGGAAATTTAAGGCCTAGTAGTAATGGTAGTGATCCACATAAACAATTACAATCTATTCTTGGTCCCGCAGTAGCTGATGATTTTCAAGCAGCAAGCAATCAGGAATATCTAAGGCAACAATCTAACGCAGCCATACGTTCGCCAAGAACATGAGCTTTTCACCTACCTAATGGTAGGTGAATTTTAATTTTTCAATTTCTCTATAAAGAATCACTACTCATAGAAAATTTTTTATGAAAATCAAGATAATCTAAATGCTTCAGACACTTGCTAAGAAGCGCTAAGTCTTCTACCATTAGTGCATCGCCGTTTGTTCATGAAGAGTATAATGACTGATAAATTATTTAACACACAAACAATTATTGTGACGCTAGATGTTGATGCATTACTTTTTAATAGGCTTCAACAAGTTACCCAGGCAGGCTTCTCCGCTGTCGAGATTAATACCCATGATGAAACGTTACTCAAATCTATTTTGCAGCAATTTCCAAAATTACGGATTGGGGCAGCCAACGTTATTAATACTCAGCAGTTAGAAAATTGTTATCAAGCAGGCGTTCATTTTGTCTCAAGCCCAGGTTTTTTACCCGCTATTGCCCAAACTGCAGCAATTTACTCAGTTAATTATCTACCTGGGGTCGCTACGATTTCTGAAGCAATGCAGGTTATGGCTCTAGGCTATTATCAGGTACGTCCTTACCCATCAACTTTATCTTTTTGTGTGTTATTAAATAGATGCTTACCTATGTTACGTTTATTTCCCATGGAGGTTGAGTGGGATGAGGCTGAGCATTATTTATCTTTACCCTCAGTCGATGCAGTCAGTATTTTAAATCCAGAAGCAACCCAATTAAGCACGTTGTCTACAGCTATTTTTGCTTAAATCAATTAACAATAGAAAAGCGCCTATACAAATGGCGCTATCTGCTATATTAAACACGGGCCAATAGAAATTTTTATAATAGACTTGAATAAAATCAACGACATAGCCGATTATAGCTCGATCATATAGATTGCCGATGGCGCCCCCTAAAATTAGGCTTATACCTGCTAGTTGTAATTTTAAATGCTTTGGCGTACGTAAAAGCCATATCAATAGCACAGCGCTCATTATTAAACTAAATATGGCAAATAACCAACGTTGCCAACCACCTGCATTACTTAAAAAACTGAATGCTGCACCTGTATTATAAGCCAAAGTAAAATTAACCATAGGCAATAAGGGCTCAGGTTGATAAGGTAATAATTGTGTTGCAGCCCAAAACTTAGAAAGCTGATCAATAACAATAACTAATAGACTTAAAAGTAACCAAGGCCATTTCTTCATGCGAAATATCTAACCTCATCATTTCCAGTTATATTGTTTATACAGCGGCGACATAAATCAGGATACTCTGGATTTAAGCCAATGTCATCAGATCGGTGCCAACAACGCGCACATTTCTCCATCTCGCTTGCTTTAACGGCAATCGCTAAATCCAATTCCGCATTGATAGTAAGTTCAGCTGGCTTATCATTTAGCGGCTTAACTTGGGCTGAAGAAGTAATTAATAAAAAACGTAACTCGTCACCCAATTGCGATAATTGCTGCTCTAAATCAGGATTGGCATAAAGTGTTACTTCAGCTGCCAAGGCTGAGCCAATAACGCCTTGTTGGCGTTGTGTTTCTAAAGCTTTATTCACTTCATTGCGAACATTTTGTAAACGTTGCCATAAATTCATATCAACACTGTTAATTTCAGGCCATGCTGTATACCAGGTTTCTAAGAAAACCGACTCTATCGTTTGGCCAGGGATACATTGCCATATCTCTTCTGCTGTAAAAGAAAGAATCGGTGCAAGCCAACGTGTTAAGGCTTGTACAATATGATACATAGCTGTTTGGCAAGAACGACGTGCCAAACTATTTTTAGAAGTGGTATATTGCCTGTCTTTAATCACATCTAAATAAAAACTACCCATATCTACAGCACAGAAGTTATGAATTTTTTGGTAAATAATGTGAAAATTATATTGTTGATAGGCAGTTAAAATCTCTTCCTGTAACGCTTGTGTTCGCTTAATAGCCCAACTGTCTAGCGCTACTAATTGTTCAGGTGCTACAAGATGACTTTCAGGTTCAAAATCGACTAAATTAGCTAATAAAAATCGCGCTGTATTACGAATTCGACGGTAAGCATCACTGGTTCGTTTGATAATCTCTTCAGAGATGCTCACTTCATTACGATAATCGGTTGAGGAGACCCACAAACGTAGCACATCAGCGCCATACTGATTAATCAGTTTATCTAAAGAAACATAATTACCTTTTGATTTAGAAAGCTTTTTGCCTTCAGCATCGACTGTATAACCATGCGTTAAAACAGTTTTATAAGGTGCATGGCCATACATTGCAACCGCGGTTGTTAGTGATGAGTTAAACCAGCCGCGGTGTTGGTCTGAGCCTTCAAAATAAACGTCAGCTGGTAAACCTAATGATTGATTTTGCATTAGAACACTATAGTGGGAAATACCTGAATCAAACCATACATCTAGGGTATCCGTTAATTTATCATAGTCATTAGCATCTTTGCCTAAAAGCTCTTCTGTATTTAAGGCAAACCAGGCCTCAATACCTTCTTTCTCAACTCGCTTAGCCACTTCTTCAAGTAGTTCC
Source organism: Legionella pelazae (assembly GCF_052527395.1). Lineage (NCBI taxonomy): Bacteria > Pseudomonadati > Pseudomonadota > Gammaproteobacteria > Legionellales > Legionellaceae > Legionella > Legionella pelazae. The sequence goes on along the minus strand of NZ_JBNVZS010000006.1, from coordinate 68,179 downwards.
AATGTATTTGGATGTAGTTGTCGTGTTGCTTTATGAACAAATAGAGGAATAGGTGTTCCCCAAGCTCTTTGCCGTGATATACACCAATCAGGTCTGTTTTCAACCATATTGGTTATACGTGGTTTGCCCCATTCTGGAACCCAATTAACATATTCAATTTCATTTAAAATATGTTGCCTTAAGCCATTTTGATCCATAGAGATAAACCATTGCGGTGTAGCTAAAAAAATCATTGGTGTTTTATGGCGCCAGCAGTGTGGGTAGCTGTGGTTGATAAATGTCTTATGAAGAAGCCTATTTCTTTCACCAAGCAAATCAATTATTTTTTCATTTGCTTTTAAAACGGATAGTCCTCCAAAGTACTGCACGTCTTCTGCATAACAGCCATTGCCCACGACAGGATTTACTAAAGGTAAATTAAACGCTTGCCCTACCTTATAATCTTCAACACCATGGGCAGGTGCTGTATGCACACAGCCTGTACCTGATTCGGTTGTTACATGCTCACCTGTGATAATAGGGACCAACTTCTGATAAAAGGGGTGTTGCAACTGTAGATGAGTAAAGCTCTCGCCAGGAAGCTTTCCAGCAGATTGATAATCTGAAAACCCATAGCGATTCATTACTTGTTCAACTAACTCTTCAACAATTAAAAAGTAATGTTCACCATTATCAACTAAGCTGTAATTTAATTTAGGATTGAATGTCACTGCTTCATTGGCAGGCAAAGTCCAAGGTGTTGTAGTCCAAATAGGCACTATAACAGGTTTAACTGGCAGCGCTTGCCCAAATAAACTAATAACTTCATTAGGATTATCTGCGTAAAATGCAACGTCAATAGAAGGCGACGTTTTATCTTCATAATCAACTTCAGCCTCAGCAAGTGCGGAACCACAATCAATACACCAATGAACTGGTTTAAAACCCTGCTGCAAATGACCATTTTCAATAATCTTACCTAATGCTCGAATAATATTCGCTTCATAATTATAGTTGTAAGTTGCATAAGGCTCATTCCAATCACCAAAAACACCTAACCGTTTAAACTCTTCTCTTTGTATATTAATCTGACTTTCGGCATATTGACGGCATTTAATACGAAATTCTTTAGCATCAACTTTAATGCCTGCTTTACCTATTTTTTTCTCTACATTTAATTCTATAGGTAGGCCATGGCAATCCCATCCAGGTACAAAAGGGGCATCAAAACCACTTAATGTTTTTGATTTAACAATAATATCTTTTAGAATTTTATTTAAGGCATGACCGCAGTGAAGATGGCCATTGGCATAAGGTGGACCATCATGAAGAATAAAACGTTCCCCTTTTGCTCGTGCCTGTCTAATTTTTTTATAAATATCTGTTGAATACCATGTTTCTAAAAATTGCGGCTCACGCTGAGCAAGATTGGCCTTCATCGGGAAAGCTGTATGAGGTAAATTAAGGGTATCTTTATACTCTGCCATTCTATAACTACTCGATTATATAAATTAAATAAAATTATAATAGACTTCTTTGGAAACTCTACTGCAATGGCCAATTTGCAGGCTGCGGCAGTGCTCGAATCCTCATGTACTCGATGTACACTCCGGTTCTGTGCGCTGGCGCAACCTACAACTTAGCTCCTTGCAGCGAGTTTCCAAAGAAGTCTAATATTTAAACAAATAAATTACTAAAATAACACTTTGCCTCTTTAACATCATCGTGTATTTGTTGAATCAATTTCTCAATAGACGAAAACTTAGCTTCATCACGTAATTTATGTAAAAAAATAACTTTTAGCATTTTGCCATATAAATTACCATTAAAATTAAATAAATGTACTTCCAAGACGTTGCGTTTACCATCAACGGTAGGCCTACATCCTAGATTAGCAACACCATTTATTATTTGGCCATTTTCATGTTGGACCTGAACACAGAAAACACCAGTGAAAGGTAAAGTTAAACGCCGTAGGTTTAAGTTTGCTGTAGGAATGCCCCATTCGCGCCCACGTTTCTGTCCTTGAATTACCCTGCCACAAAGACTATATGGCCTTCCCAGTAACGCTTGCGCTTCTTTTAACTGGCCTTGAGATAAAAGCGTTCTAATTTTAGTTGAACTTACACGTTGACCATCTAGAACATAATTAGAGAAAATATCGAGCGTACAATTAAACTTTTTAGTCATACTAGCTAATAAATTAATATCTCCCTGTCTACCTTGGCCAAAGCGAAAATCCTCGCCAACTAAGAGATATTTAGCTTGTAGTAAAGAAAAGAAATAAGTTTGAGCAAAGTCAATCGCTAACATATTGGCTAATCTTTGATTAAATTTGAGACAACAAAGATAATCAATTTGCGACTTTTGTAAGATTTCTATTTTTTCTCTTAAACTAGTTAAGCGTGCTGGCGCTTTTTCTTTACAAAAGAACTCACTAGGTTGAGGCTCAAATATTAGAACGACAGAAGGCAGCTTAAGTTTAAGGGCATTAGCTTTAAGCTTTGCCAAAAGCGCTTGATGTCCTAAATGTACACCGTCAAAATTTCCTATCGTCGCTACAGCCCCTGCTTTAAAGGCAGTTACTGAGTCTAAAACACGCAACAGCTTCATATGCTCTTTAATATAAAAGGTTGAATTATATCTAGTTTGTGTAACTATTCTTACTATCAAACAATTTAGCTATTCTCGCTTACCAAATGGTACGCTTTCATGACGGCATAAAAAGATTTGCCCTTTTACGTCGAAATTAAATACTTAAGGCCGGTCATCAACTTCGCGGCGCTGAGTGGGAAGAAAATCTTTTCTATCTAAGCCCATACCGACTGCTAGTGCCCCAGCTACATAGATAGAAGAATAAGTTCCTACGATAATACCTATTATCAATGCCAGAGAAAAACCGCGAATTGTCTCACCACCGTAAATAAAAAGAGCAACGACAACAAATAACGTAAGTAAAGAAGTCATAATTGTTCTTGATAACGTCTGATTAATAGAAATATTCATAATTTCTAGTGGCTCAGCCCGTCGTATTTTTACAAAATTTTCTCTAACTCTATCAAACACCACAATTGTGTCATTAAGTGAATACCCAATTACAGCTAATAGACCAGCTAGTGCTTTTAAATCAAACTCTATATTAAACAGAGCAAACACGCCTAGTATTAATACAGGATCGTGTATTAAAGCAACCGCAGAGCTAACTGCAAGCCTGTATTCAAAACGCATTGCAATATAAATCATGGTTCCCAATAAAGAAACAATAATAGCCAATGCACCTTTAGTCGCCAATTCTTCCCCTACTTGCGGACCTACAAAATCAACTCGCTGCTTGATTGCACCAGGGGGCATCGCGTTCATAACTTTATCAACTAAGACACTTTGCTCTTGATTCATTCGAGGAGCAATACTAATTAAAACATCTTTAGAAGTACCATAGCTAATTACTTGAGCTTCCTTAAAACCAGCTTGATAAAGATTATCACGAATCAAGGTCAGGTTAGCTGCTTCAGGAAAAGTGACTTCAATTTGTGTACCACCGGTAAAGTCAAGTCCCCACTTTAAGCCATTAACTAACAAAGCACCAATTGAGATAATGAAAATTAGGGCAGAAAATAAAGCTGTCCACTTTCTTGCCCCCATAAAATCTATTTTTGAATTTGGATTAAAAAATTCCATCTATTTCTCGCCTTAAATACCTATAGATAATTTTTTTATATTCCGTCCGCCATAGTACCAATTTACTATCGCACGTGTATAAGTAATGCTTGTTAACATTGAGGTTAATAGGCCTAATGATAAGATCACTGCAAAACCACGTACCGGTCCAGTTCCTATTGCAAATAACACAACGCCAACAATTAAGGTTGTCACATTAGCATCTATAATTGTCGAGAAAGCCCGATCATAACCTGCATAAATCGCAGCTTGCGGTGACATGCCATTGCGTAATTCTTCACGTATACGCTCATAGATTAAAACATTAGCATCAACTGCCATGCCTACTGTTAAAACAAAGGCCGCAATACCAGGCAGGGTGAGCGTAGTACCGATTAGTGATAATAATGCACTTAACAAAACAAGGTTTAGGAATAAACCAATATTAGCGACTAAACCAAAAAAACGGTAGTAAACTAACATAAGTATTATAATTAAACCCATGCCCACTTCTAAAGATATCATACCGCGGCGTATATTTTCTTTACCAAGTGAAGGACCAACGGTACGTTCCTCAACAGGATAAATAACTGCAGGTAAAGCGCCGGCACGAAGTAACAATGCTAAATTACTTGCTTCTTTTGAATCCGTTAAGCCTGTAATTTGAAAATTATTTCCTAAAGCATTTTGAATAACAGGTGCACTAATCACTCGCTCTTCACGCTGTGAAACGCGTTTTGTCACGCCATTTACTGTTTGTAGGGCTGTTTTCGTTTCTACAAAAACAATTGCCATTCGTTTACCAATATTCTCGCGCGTTATTTTGGTAAATAAACTTTCGCCGCCCCCACCAAGTTGAACTTGTACTGCTGGTGAAGCAGTTTGTTGGTCAAAACTAGAAACAGCGCTGGTAATTGAATCGCCACTTAATACAACTTGTTTTTTTAATAAAATTGGATGGCCATCCATCATATAAAGTTTACTGTTAACAGGAACAGCGCCTGTTTGCTTAGCAATTTGAGGATCATTTTCCTGATCGACAAGATGAAACTCCAACGTTGCAGTACCACCTAAAATTTGTTTTGCCCGCGCTGCATCCTGAATACCAGGTAAATCAACAGCTATACGAGTCGCCCCCTGTTGCTGAACAACAGCTTCACCAACACCTAGTTCATTGACTCGATTTCGCAAAATACTCATTGTTTGTTCGATGGTATTTTGTCTTATTGAATTAAGCTCAGCAGGTGATAAAGAAACTACTAACGTGTTTGTTTCTTTTAATTTATTAACAACAATGCCTGGTAGATTATTTTTAATTTCAAGAGCAGCATCATCAATTGCGTCAGGTGTACGGAATATAATATTGACGCCTTTATCTGGAAAATAACGGATACCTGCATAGCGTATTCCCTTCTCCCGTAAATCTTGGCCAATATTTTTCATTAAGCCTTCGTAGCGGCGATTTACCAAACTATCGACATCAACTTCAAGGAGAAAATGAACACCACCACGTAAATCGAGCCCCTGTTTCATAGGTTCAGCGCCAATCTTACTAAACCAATTAGGCGTAGCAGGTGCTAAATTCAAAGCAACTGTATAGCCTTGACCTAAACCTTTTTTAAGAACATCTTGAGCTAATAATTGTGTGTCGGTTGATGAAAATCTTATTTCAATACTTTCATTACTAGTAGCTATCGAGTTGTAATTTATTTTGGCTTCGGCAAGGAGATTTGCTACTTGCTGTTTAAGTTGCTCAACGTCTATTGATGTTTGAGAAGATATCTGGATAGCCGGATCCTCGCTATATAAGTTCGGTATAGCATAGATAAGACCAATTACAGCAACGATAACTAACGCTATATTTTTCCAAAACGGATATTTGTTATGCATCATAAGTCTAGTCCCTACCAGCTTAAAGGGCCTTAATAGTACCTTTAGGTAATACTGCCACAACAGCATTACGTTGAACGTTAATTTCTACACCCTCAGCAATGCTAATTTTAATAAATTGCTCATCTATATTAACTACTTTTGCTAATATACCTCCTGAAGTAACAATTTCATCTCCTTTTTTTAAATTACTTATTAGCTCACGATGCTCCTTTGCTCTTTTATTATTTGGTCTTATTATCATAAAATAGAATAAAACAAAAATAGCAATTAGCATTACCAAAGGGAATGCGCCCTCAGCCTGTCCTGTAGGCGCTGTTGTAGCTGCAGCCATTGCATCATTGATAAAAAAACTCATATTTGGTCTCCTCAAACTTGCCATTAGACCTTTTGCCTAATTTACTCTTCTTAAAATAGTAAAGGACTAAATTAAGGTACTGAACTTACAGTTAGTAAATAAGCACCACAAAATCCCTATAATCTCCTTATGACTTAAAGGGGGTAGATTAGGCAAAAGGTCTATTTTATCATTACCCTAAAAACATCAGGCAGAACAAAATTGCGTGACATCATATCGGGATTTTGCGCTGACGTAAATGAGCATCGACATAATTCAATTCTTTAATTTTGATTAATAAGATAATTTTGACAATAATAAACATTGTGTTGTATTAAGTAACGCTGTGCTAACAGAGGTGTTTGTTGCAATAAATGATGCAAATAGGCTCGCGTTAATTGCGCTTTACAAGTTTGGCATTGACAGTTGTCCTTAAGAGTTTGGTAATCTTGCTGAAGTTCTTGCTTAAGAATATTAATTTTACCCTCTTCATTATAAAACAGGCCTTGCATACCATCTTGAGCTGGTTGATTTGACTGAACACTATAATTGTTTTGTAGAAGAAGCTGCATTTCTTGTAATTGGAAATCACCTATAAGATAAAGCTTATTTTTAAAGCTTTGTAAACTTTTGTATAAATAGTTAAACGGCTGCTCAGTATAGCTACAATAATAACCTGTAACAAGTGTATCATCTATAGATTCTTCATGATGCAGGTAAAGCTCAAGGTCAGTTAAAAGAGGCTGCCAAAACTCTTTAAAGTATTTTGCACTCCCTACTGGAAGAAGTACCTTACTTGGCTTAAGTTTTTTAATTAGATGCGATAATTCGGACACAGAAATTTTCACAAGTTGGCCATCATAAGCAGAACGAATCTGATATATCCCTTCAGCATTCGTAGGACTTAATAAAGCATTTAAAACAATCTCACCAGGCCAAGAAATATAGTTTCGTAGATGAGTCAGTTTTTTTAAAACAGGCAATCCAGGCTTTACTAATAATTCATCTACTTGATAAGCAATTGTTCTAATACCAGTATTCTGCCAATTTTCAAACGTAAGGCAACTACCAGCGTGACTTGATAAGAGAGGAATATACTGACTTAAAGCGTTTTCTTGCATCTTAATAATCCATTTACAATAATAAACAAGCATCGCCGTAACTAAAAAAGCGATATTGTTTAGCAATGGCTTCCTTATATAAAGCCATTGTTTGACTGTAACCAATGAATGCGGCTACTAACATCAATAAAGTTGATTCAGGCAGATGGAAATTGGTAATTAAACCGTCACAAAGCTTAAACTCATAACCTGGATAAATAAAAATATCGGTTTCTTGTTTACCTGGTTTTAAATGCCCTTTTTGAGCAGCACTTTCAAGGCTACGCATTGAAGTTGTACCAACAGCAATCACCCGCCTACCTTGCGACTTAGTTTGATTAACAAGCTCACATAGTGATTCGCTAATATCATACTGCTCTTTATGCATTTTATGTTCAGTAATATTATTACAGCGAACTGGCCTAAATGTCCCGGCCCCTACATGTAATGTGCAGTAACCTACCTTTATTCCTTGGTCTTTTAATTGCGTTAAAACATAATCATCAAAATGAAGACCTGCGGTAGGGGCTGCCACGGAACCTTTATGCTTAGCATAGACAGTCTGATAGCGTTCTTTATCTCTAAGTTCATCAGGTCGCATTATATAAGGCGGCAAAGGAATATGGCCAATTTCTTCTAAAATAGTGTCAATGTTACCGTCCACATAACAGCGATAGAGATCATCAACTTTTGCAATTATTTGCACCTGCCAATTAGAATTTAGAAAAATAGTCATGCCCGCGCGAGGTGCTTTGCTCGCTTTAATATGGGTCAGAAAATGATGATCATCTTGAATACGTTCAATTAGAAACTCAACCCGCCCGCCTGTTTCCTTTACACCAAAGAAACGGGCTGGAATGACCTTAGTATTATTCAACACTAAAAGATCGCCAGACTCTAAAAGCTTGGGAAGATAACTAAACTGATGATGATTATAGGTCTGCTCTTGCTTATTATAAAGTAATAAGCGTGAGTCACGACGATTTTCTAAAGGGTATTGAGCAATAAGTTCCTCAGGTAAATCAAAATAAAAATCTTGCCTATTCATCAACCAACCTGTTAATCAAATTGGCCATATTATAGCCTTATCATCCCTGTTTAGCATCTTTTATCTGCTTTAACCCTTAAGGTATTTGCTGACTATAAATCCTTTGATGGCACTGCTATAATAATAGACTTCTTCGGAAACTCGCTATAGAGAGTGCAGTGCGAGGAGACACGGAGCGCAGAACCGGACGGAGTGTATACTTAAATTACATGAGGATTCGAGCACCGTATTGACGAAGCAATGCGCCTTTGTAGTAGAGTTTCCGAAGAAGTCTAATTTAATTATTATTGAGTATTAATTGTATGTTATCTCTACGCCAAGTTACCCTTTCACAAGGTAATAAAGTTTTACTTAAACAAGCCTCATTGGCATTGCATGAGAAACAAAAAATTGGTTTAGTAGGTAATAATGGCTGCGGTAAATCGAGCCTTTTTAGCTTAATTTTAGGACAGATTACTGCTGACGAAGGTGAGTGTCAGCTTAATCCTCAGTTACATATCAGCCATCTTTCTCAACAATTACCTGATAGTGAAGAAACAGCGCTAGATTTTATTCTTGCGGGCGATGAGGACTATTTTCTTTTACAACAACGCTTAAAAGAGGCGGAAGCTACTAAAAATGATGCGCAGGTACTTTCCTGTCATGAGCAACTAGGCCAAACAGGCGGCTATAGTAAACCTGCCAAAGCTGCAGCAATTATGGATGGCCTTGGCTTTAAATTTAAAGAGCAACAACAGCCAGTCAATAGTTTCTCAGGCGGCTGGCGCATGCGCTTAAGCCTTGCCCGTTGTTTGATGAACCCTGCAGATTTAATTTTGCTTGATGAGCCAACCAATCACTTAGATATGGAAGCTATTTTCTGGCTTGAAAGATGGCTTAGACAAAGTCCTAGCAGTATTATTGTTATTTCTCACGACCGTGAATTTCTTGATGCGTTTGTAACGCATATTCTTCATATTGAGCAACAAAATACCTTTCTTTATACAGGTAATTACAGTAAATTTGAACAGGCACGCGCGCAAAAGCTAGCTCTACAACAGGCAACGTTTGTAAAGCAGCAAGATAAAATTAATCATTTGATGTCTTTTGTTAATCGTTTTCGGGCTAAAGCGACAAAAGCAAAGCAAGCACAAAGCCGACTTAAAATGATTGAAAAGATGGAAGTTATCGCGCAAGCACAGGTCGATTCACCCTTTTGCTTTGAATTTTTCCCATGCCCTAAAGCGACCTCTTCTCTTATTCGCTGCGAGCAGGTCACCGCTGGTTATACAGCAAATACGTCCGTTCTAGAGCAAATTAATTTAATAATTAATTCAGGCGCACGGTTAGGGTTATTAGGACCTAATGGGGAAGGAAAATCAACATTAATTAAAACGCTTACAGGAAATCTTTTGCCTCTTAAAGGTGAGATTTTATCCTCTGCACACTTAAAAATTGGTTATTATGCTCAACACCAGTTAGAAGAATTAAACCCCAACTTAAGCCCACTTGAAACAATTCAAGCGCTCTCCCCTACTGCAACTGAGCAAAGTATTCGCGATTTTTTAGGCGGCTTTAATTTTATAGGCGATATGGCTGTCAATGCTATTCATTACTTTTCGGGTGGTGAAAAAGCACGCTTAGCCTTAGCTAAATTAGTTTGGCAAAAACCTAACCTCTTACTACTTGATGAGCCGACTAATCATCTTGATTTAAGTATGCGCTCTGCAATAGAAATTGCCTTACAAAGCTATGAAGGTGCTTTAATTTTAATTTCTCATGACAGACATCTTCTGCGCAGTGCCGTTGATGAGTATTATTTAGTTTACAATAAACTAGTACAGCCCTTTAAAGGTGATTTAGATGATTATTTTATTTGGCTATCTGATAAAACAGCTCGAAAAAATCAAGTAGCTCAAGAAAACACAAGCAATAATCTTTATAAAGAACGTAAAAACCTGCAAAATAAGTTGAAAAAACTCGAGCAACAAACTTCTAACTATCAACAGCGCTTAAATTCATTACAAAACGACTTAGCGGATGAGACACTTTATACAGGCAATAACTCTACAAAACTGCAGTCTCTTTTAAAAGAACAACAAGACGTTAAGAACTATTTACAGCTTGCCGAAGAAGAATGGTTAAATATTGCATCTCTATTAGAAGAAATGAGTGAATAGGCTTAACTTATTAACTTTATAGCGCTAAACTAAGCCCTTAAGTAATCGCATAAAAGATAAACTTCTTCTTAATCGCTAAAGCGCTAAATTAATTACTCAACATAAAAAGAACTGAGATAAGACTCTATATGTTATATGAAATTTAGCTTTGTAGATGTTTTGAGTTTAAATAAATAACATACTAGCTATTTTTAATTTACTCAGTTAGATTTGCACAAATACATTTAATATTATATTAAGTTTATTAAAGTAAATTTAGCTTTTTTTAATTTCTCTCTATAACTGATGAATTTTAAATCTAAAACCGAAGCTTATTCTTATACTCTTTCTCTGTTGCTAGAAACTAAGCAGGATTTAAATAAAAAAAGAGTAAATTCAAATTATGAGATTGCTCTTAGCGAATGCATTGAAAAAGTAAAAATAGCTCTAGAAAATTATGAGCAAGAACCAATAGTGGTTGCAAATTATCTTAAGGATCTTGAAGCGACAGGTTCTTTATTATCAATAGATAAAAAATTGCAATATTTATTTAGCAGGCTGCAGGTAGATTTACCAGCAAATAGCTATCAGCAAACTGTAGAAGAAAAATATCAAAATCCGTTAGCGCGGCGATTAGAGTCAGAATTAAGTATTGCTCTTTTGTTAAACCCAACTCAAGCGATGATGTATACTGTAGGACGAGTCTCAGGCGAGTTACTTAAAGTAATTGATGACTTAGAAAAAAGCGGTGACTTTACGCAACAACGATTAGATAAATTTAATGAGCAATCTAACGTTATCGCATTCGGCGCTTTTAAACAATCACCGTCCTTAGATGAAATAAAAAAAATATTAAAGGAAAATAATCCTAATCAGCTTATTGAGATAATGGGTATTCATTTTAAATTTATGCTCAATTTAATACGTGAAATACCCCTAAGACAAGCGCCAGCAAGAAAACCTGTAGGAAAATTGGCTGAGATAATCGCACAATTTTGGCAAGGGGAGCCTAAAACATTTTTTTCAGAAGGTTTAGCTAAAGAGGGAAAAGAAGGTTGGCAGACGCGCGCTTATATCTCAGATATTCATATTTATAAATCTAAATTATTTACAGTAACCCGTGATCGAGGAAGAGCGGGCCAGTTTGATAAAACTCGTACACAACAATTAGGTCTTTTGTTGCAAAATCAAGAGCAATTTGCTGTTGGACTGCCAACCCACTCTTCCTCATGGGCAGCTGATTGCAAAAGTCAGCCGGCAGATTATAGTTCTCCTTATGTGCTTGATTTAATAGAAAACGATGCCGTGTATGTTGCCGGCCCTTCAGGTATGGCCAGCCTGCTTTTAGCTCAGATGGAAATGTTAGCTAACTTTGAGAATGAAGAATTAAAAAAGAATTATTTATCAGCAATAGTTGCTTATATTGTTGGCGGTGGATTTCATAGTATTCATGAGGTAGTAGGCCCTGCAGCAGATTCTTTAGAGCTTGTGCCTGGCTATAATATTACAGCCCCTAAACCTAAACATTTAGCGCCTCCCCCTAATTATCATCAATTTTTTGCTCAGCAAGCAGTAGTTGATCCAGAATTTGCTGGACGTCGTGAACTTGGATGGCAAAATTATTTAGCCTTTTTTAATCATCATTATGCACCTTATTATATTGAAGATTTTCAAAGTATGCACTTTCGAGAAGAGAATTTATCCATACATAATACTAATACGGGATATAAGGATAATTCTATTAAAGGATCTTACCAAAAGAAACTTTTGCCTACTTTAGGTGTTAATCAAAAGAATAATTTAAATCTAATACAAGAGAGTGCACCTGATAGCTTAAGAATAGGGTTAAACACGCTCTTAAAACAAACGCTGGATTTAAATATTTCTTCGACCTCTAATGCATCAATAGGTGACTATGATTACAGGCCTAAGTGATAAACTAAATAATAAGCTTACTATTTACCTGGGATACTTATTAGGTTTTATCTTCTCTGCGAGTTTGTGCTTATTTATTTCTTCAAAAAATGTAATAGCTCTTTAGCTGCTTCCTGCTCCGCCCTACGCCGGTTTGATCCAGAGCCAATTGTGCTTTTAGCAATTCCGTTTACTGTACAAGAAATATAAAAAATCTGCTCATGCTCTTCACCCTCTATTTTAAGTAGAGTATATTCAGGTAAAGGTTTTTTCCTAGCTTGTAGAAATTCTTGTAATTGTGTTTTAGCATCCTTTAAATTTGTCTGTAATTCTTTATTTTCTAAACGAGAAGCATATAATTTAAGAATAAGGCTTTGACAAGCTTCCATTCCGCCATCTAAGTAGACCGCTGCAAACACAGCCTCGAGTGCATCAGCCAAGATAGAAGCACGACGAAAGCCACCACTTTTTAGCTCACCTTGACCGAGGAATAAATAATCTCCTAGCCCTAGTTCTGCTGCAATTTCAGCAAGTGTTTCTCCCTTTACCAAGAAAGCACGTAACCGACTTAACTGACCTTCGCTCTCTTGGCCAAAGCGATTAAAAAGTGCATGAGCAATAACAAAACTTAGGATGGAATCTCCTAAAAATTCAAGCCGCTCATTATTTGCCGTACTAGCACTACAATGAGTTAAAGCTTGCTTTAAGTAAGCTATGTTTTTAAACTGATAATCTATTTTTCGACAAAGTCGAGCTAAATCAATGGGAACCAACCGTAACCTCTTGTGACTCGTTAAAATTAAATAAAAGTTTTATATTAGAAATAACTGGCCTTATAACATCATATTTGACCGTTACAAGATAACGATTTTCCTGATCAGTTGGTGTGACACTTATATTCTCAGCAGGAATATCATTGATCCCATTAATATAAAGTTGATTCATTAACTTTTGTTTTAACGTACCAGCATCTACGGGCTCATCATCTTTTATATTACCTAACGCTTTAATCGAACTCTTAACTTCATAATTTTGAATGTACACAGGCACTATACGCATAACTAGAATACCAATTAGTACAATTGCTATTGCCGTAAGCAGAAAGCCAATCAAGGTAATCCCTTTTTGTTTATTCATTGTTCATCCTTATCGAATTAAATGTCCTAGTTTCGACCATCTAATACTATCTGTTTTTCCATTCCAACTCATCCAAACTAAAAATGCTTTACCCCGTAAGTATTCATCCGATACAAATCCCCAATAACGACTATCTGCGCTATCATCACGATTATCACCCATCATAAAATACTGCCCTTTAGGGACTTCTATTTCAAAATCATAAGCAGCCACATCAGGGCGAACATAAATATCATGCTCAACGCCATTAAGATTTTCACGATACTTATTAACTGCTCTACCTGAACTCTCATCGATTGTCCGTTCAACAAAAGTTTGTTTCATCTCTTTACCATTGATAGTTAGTACTTTGTTATGATAAGCAACTTTGTCACCTGGGACTCCAATTACACGTTTTATGTAATCATAAGTTGGATCAGGTGGCCAACGAAAAACAGCAATTTCTCCACGCTTAGGGTTAGCAATAGGAATAAATTTTTTCTCTATCACAGGAAGACGAAGCCCATAAGCAAATTTGTTAACAGCTAAAAAATCACCTACTAATAAAGTTGGCTCTAAAGAGCCGGATGGTATTCTAAAAGGCTCAATTAAAAATGAGCGCAATAGTAAAACAATAAAAAAAACTGGAAAAAATGAGCGTGCATATTCAATAATTTTGTTAGGTTTCTGATTAGGCGCTCTTTTCTTTTCCCAAACTAAGATATCTAATAGATAAATAATACCGCTCACAAATGAAAGAATAACTAATAATAGAGCAAAATTCATATTTATTTTCCTAATAAAAAATTAACCTAGGAAACTTACATAAAAGTTCATTAACTGTTATTTAAACGATTACTTTTTTCTATCTGTTTGAAATACAGCCATAAATGCTTCCTGTGGTATTTCAACGTGACCAACTTGCTTCATGCGCTTTTTACCTGCTTTTTGCTTTTCAAGTAGCTTACGTTTCCGAGTTATATCACCGCCATAGCACTTTGCAGTTACATTCTTACGTAGGGCTTTGACAGTCTGGCGAGCAATGATATGACTTCCTAGCGCAGCTTGAATAGCGACATCAAACATTTGTCTTGGTATTAATTCTCGCATTTTATCTGTTAGTGCTCTACCTCGAGATTGGGCAGCACTACGATGCACAATTACCGCCAACGCATCGACCTTTTCGCCATTAATAAGCACATCTAATTTCACTAAATCTGCCTCATCAAAACGTAAAAAATTATAATCCAATGAAGCATAACCTCTACTGACTGATTTTAAGCGGTCAAAAAAGTCTGACACAACCTCACTCATCGGTAAATCATAAGTAACAGAGACCTGACGTCCACTATAAGTCATATTGACTTGCACCCCTCGCCTTTCGATACATAAGGTAATTATTTGTCCTAAGTAATCATTTGGCACTAAAATATTGGCTCGAACAATAGGCTCAAACATTTGTTTGACTTGTTGCGTGGGCGGTAATTGAGATGGGTTATCAATCATCAATGTTTCACCCTTTGTAGTAATGACTTTATAAACGACAGTAGGTGCAGTTGAAATTAAATCAAGATTGTACTCTCGCTCTAAGCGCTCTTGCACAATCTCCATATGAAGCATGCCTAAAAACCCACAGCGAAAACCGAAACCTAGCGCCTCTGATGATTCAGGTTCATAAAATAGCGATGCGTCATTTAAACTTAATTTAGCTAACGCCTCACGAAATGCTTCAAAATCATCGGCGCTAATTGGAAAAAGTCCTGCGTAAACTTGCGGTTTTACGCGTTTAAATCCGGGAAGCGGCTCTTTTGCTTGAAATTTTTCCAAGGTTAGCGTATCCCCTACTGGTGCACCGTGAATATCTTTAATTCCAGCAACAACATAACCTACCTCACCAGCCTGTAAAATATCTTTTTTTGTCCGCTTAGGTGTAAAAATGCCTATTTGATCAGTTTCATAGGCTCGTCCAGTTGACATAACCCGGATTTTATCCCCTCTGCGTAAAGTCCCATTAACAATACGAACAAGAGAGACCACACCAAGATAGCTGTCAAACCAGGAATCAATGATTAAAGCTTGAAGCGGTATATCCGTATCCCCTTGTGGTGGGGGAATATATTTGACCAGCGCTTCTAATACCTCTTCAACACCACTTCCACTTTTAGCACTTGCATGAATTGCATGATGCGCTTCAAGACCAATAATATCTTCGATTTCATTAATCACGCGCTCAGGCTCTGCTTGCGGCAAATCAATCTTATTAAGCACAGGTAAAACTTCCAAATTCTGCTCAATAGCTGTGTAACACACAGCAACTGTCTGCGCTTCTACGCCTTGAGCGGCATCAACCACTAAAATAGCTCCCTCGCAGGCAGCAAGAGATCGAGATACTTCATAACTAAAATCAACGTGGCCAGGGGTATCAATAAAATTCAGTAAATATGTCTTACCATCCCGTGCTTTATAATTTAAAGAAACGCATTGCGCTTTAATGGTGATGCCTCGTTCACGCTCAATATCCATTGAGTCAAGAACCTGCTCAGCCATCTCACGTTCGGTTAAGCCACCACAAATTTGGATAAATCGATCAGCTAGTGTGGATTTGCCATGATCAATATGAGCAATAATTGAAAAATTACGAATTCGCGCTAAGTCGCTCAATTGAAAAAACCTATTATTAAAAATGGTCCTATTCTAGCTTATTAATTGGCTTGCAGAAAGACTGTTTTACAGTGTATTTAGTTTTATACTAAATAAAGTCCATAAGAGCCATTGTTGTCACTAAATTTCTTGCATAAAATATCTTTTTTAAATAGAAGGAATACCATGCGTTTAATTTTAGCATTTAGTTTTACCCTACTTACTTTTTTTAATTCTTATAACAGTTATGCTGATCAAGCGCTTATTGAACGTCCAGATGTACAAAAATTTGTTGATTTTATGGTTAAAACGCATGGTTTTAACAAACATTATATTATGCAAGTGATAAAGGATGTACAAATTCAACCACAGATCATTGAGTCAATGGAAAAACCTTATGAGAAAAAACCTTGGGATATATATAAACAACTCTTTTTAACTCAGCAACGTATTCAGGGCGGTATTGAATTCTGGAGGGCAAATCAACAGACTTTGATGCAAGCTGAGAAACAGTATCACGTTCCTGCCAGTGTTATCGTTGCTATCATTGGTATTGAGACTTTATATGGTAAACATCAGGGAAACTACCGTGTACTTGATGCCTTAGCGACTTTAGCCTTCAATTATCCAAAACGCTCTGCCTTCTTTACTAAAGAACTTTCTGAATATTTATTGCTTTGCCGCGAACATAACGTACCACCTACTCAATATTTTGGTTCTTACGCAGGTGCGATGGGTAAACCTCAATTTATGCCAAGCAGTTATCGCTATTATGCAGCAGACTTTTCAGGAAATACTAAAAAAGATCTCATGAATGATGATCAGGCTGTTATTGCCAGTGTTGCTAATTATTTTCACAAACATGGTTGGAATTTACATCAAGACGTTGCTCTACCAGCACGAGTTACTAGTAGTAACCTAGTTAAGCGAATTAACACAAATTACAAGGATGCTGTTTATGCACCTAAACAACTTTTAGCAGCTGGCGTTCAGCCATTAGCTAAAATTAAAATTCAACCTAATAAAGTTGGCTTAATTGCTCTCGATACAGCTAAAGGTGCTGAATACTGGCTTACTTATCCCAATTTTTATGTTATTACTCGTTATAATAGTAGCCCGCAATATGCGCTTGCTGTTTATTTACTTGCCCAAGAATTACAGCATCAATGGGTGAATTTAACGATGAAAAAATCAGCTTATGTTTAGTTCAATAGACTTCTTCGGAAACTCGCTATAGAGAGTGCAGTGCGAGGAGACACGGAGCGCAGAACCGAAATGTACACTGAGTACATGAGGATTCGAGCACCGTATCAACAAAGCAATGCGCCTCTGTAGTAGAGTTTCTAAAAAGTCTACTCTAAAAGAGTTGAAGGAACTCTCTTAGCGCTAATGGCTGCGTAATACTAAACCTTTAAAGCTATTTTGGTCATTTTAAATTTTCTCGGTACACTTTTTTTGATACAGTACCGATAAACGAACAAGGATGAGTGTGTCTACCTGTTTTCTATTTATAAAATATTTAACTGATGAAGGCTGTCTAAGCTTAAGTTTAAATGCACAGGGTAATCTTGACGCACCATTGGCTCAACGTAGCTTCATGGAAATTCAACAGTTGCAATCCACTTCTACAAAAGTAATCGCCGTTGCTCCCTCAGAATATTTTAGTTTTCATCAGGTAGAGTTAGCCTGGCTACCAGAAAAAAAAGCTCGCGCTGCAATTCCTTATGCTTTAGAAGAAAAATTAGCAGAAAATGTTGAAGAATTACACTTTAGTTTCGATAAGCAATATTACCATCAAGGCCATTACTTAGTAGTGGTCTGTAAAAAGAGTTATTTAACCCAAATTATTTCTCAACTTGATAATAATGGTATTCGCTTTAACTCTTTTACCCTTGACTGGTTTGCCTTAGAGAATAAAGAAGCGTGTCTTATTAATAATAATCTATTAGTTCATGATGATTTAGCCTTTAACGGCTTATTAAATTTAGAATTAGCAAAAGTCTATCTAAAACAACTACCAGCAGACTTAACTGTTTATATTTTTGATGAAAATCCAGCCATAACCATACCTCAATCATTATTCATTAATGAAGACCCTTTAGTATGGATTGCTAAACGTCTACAAACTCATCACCTGCTTAATTTGTGTCAGGGACCCTTTAGTCATAACCCAACTACTAGCAAAGTAAAAAAATGGTATTATGCCGCTGCTACTATGACACTATTATGGTTAATTAGTTTACTGACGCTTACAGGCCTTAAGATTCACTCGCTTAATACCAAATTAACTGCCGTAGATAGTCAAATTTCTACCATTTATCGCCAATTTTTTCCTCAAGCACAACAAGTTATTAGTCCTCGGTTTCGTATCAGCCAATTACTTAAAGGCCACAGTAACACTGATAATAATTTTTGGGTTTTACTAAACGAATTAACAGAAGCGCTTACTAGTAATAATTCAACCATTGAACAATTAAGATTTCAAAATCAAATAATGCAAATAACTGTCATCAGCAATGATTTTAATTCGCTTGAAGGATTACAAACTAGCCTGCAACGCAAACGAATTAACGTACGACAAACCCAAGCCTCCTCCAAAGATGGCCGGGTTGTAGGGGTTTTGGAGCTAAGTCTATGATGAATTATTGGAATAACTTAAATGAGCGAGAAAGGTGGCTAGTAGGATTAGGACTTACTTGTGTAATCATTTATCTATTTTATTTATTAATCTATTCACCCATTACATCCGCTGTGAGTGAGAAAGAAAAGCGACTTAAAGAAAAACGTGAAACGTTAGTTTGGATGCAACAAGTCAGGCAACAATTACCTAATAGTCAACATTTACAAGCTGTTTCTAGTAGTAAATTATTGAGCATTATTGCTACTGAATTAACTAGTCAAAATCAAAAATTCCAAAAATTACCTTATCAATTGCAGCAAACAAGCCAGGGTGATATTCAACTATCTTTTGATGCGGTTCCCTATAAGCTTTTTTTAGTTTGGTTATGGCAATTAAATAGCCGTTATGCAATAACCTTAAAACAAGTCATGATTGAAAGAACAAGCACGCCTGGCTTGGTTAAACTAACGGTTATTATTGCAAGCAAAGCGGCTTAAATTAATGTGAACTCGAACCCGATACAAAAGCTATCAAATAGCTTTATGTCGAATCTGTTTATTCTTGATAACGTTCGTTTAGCGATATAAAAGAGCTTTTAGCTCTTTTATATCGAACTCACGTTAATTAATCACTAGCCGAACTTTGAATTGAGCTCCAATCTTTTATATTTGCTCCTTGCTTTAGCTCTGGAGGTAGATTATTTAAAGCATTCTCTGCTTCTTGTTTACTTGAGTAACTACCGTATAAACCTTTATAATAATCTCTACCATCACGCTGATATTTAATTTCTGCCATACGATCATGCTTAGGCGCTAGATGTAATTTCTTGGCAACTTGAGCTGGCTTTTCTTCATCTGCAAGTTCAATGGTATATCCTAGTGGATTCTGACTACTGACCCAACTCCTATCACGGTCTTTAGCTCTGGTTGGTGAATGATAAGCACCAACATGATAAGATTCTGGTACTTTTACCTCACGGGTAGAAGACAGCATATTATTATCATTAATATCATTATACTCCTTATAGTTTACACCTTGTGAGTATATTTGTGAGTAATACCTCATATCATCATATCCGGAATAAGTATAAGCTGCTGGATAGGGCGTATCTGTTATCCGTACACAAGAGGCTAGCATACTTAAACCAACATAAATGACTAAGCGAGAATTCATAGCCTACCCTCCCTTTATCTGTATGGGGATATACCCTAGACTTTCCTTATCCTTATATCTGCTCTATTTAAAAAAACTTTAATCTAATAGATTGTAAGGCGGCGTAAACAGACCATTGGTGAAATGGTTAATTATTTTATTACTGCCACTTCGGTAAAAGTTACCCATGTCGGCTTTGAAAATATTTTATTGAAATATTACAGCCAGAAGCAGCAAACTTATTAGATTATTTAAGACAATGTATCTACCAACATGTTATGACTCACAAGAGGCACGTATCTTCGAATACGGCGGTCAGACAGTAGTACTTCGCTTATTTGAAGCAATCAGCTTAAATCCAGGTGCTCTCCTAGATCATAAAAATAGAAAATTATATCAAAACGCAACGGATGAAAATACCGCCCTTCGTATCGTATGTGATTATATTGCCAATATGACAGACGAATATGCACACCGTATGCATGAACGGCTTTTTGGATTTAATACTCGAATCATTTTTGAGCGGTTATAAGCAACGTTGGCTTAATGTAAAAGAGCCAAAGTGGTCCAACTTACTGCCCTTATAAACTATTAACGATCTTTAGTAATTCTTCCTGATTTTCCTTGGTTTTTTTCATTATCTCATCTAGCTCTCTTTGCATAGTTCCTGGTGCTTGAATAGGATTGAATTGCGTAGCTGTAACTCTGTTCTGCACGAAAAAAGTAAACATCTGCGCTTGTATCCCTTGCTTGTTTAGAATCTTAACCTCTTCTTCATTTACCATTGCAGGATAAGTCATCCTAACAGCTTGTACAAACCAATTTCCAGCAGCCCTTACGCAGAAATCACCATCGCTTAGTTGGGAATAAATTTTTCCGAAAGTCATTTTGGACAGGATATCGGTGCGAGCTCTGGGATTATAAACGGCCATTTGAATAACAAAATTTAATAATGCATTTTTTTCCTTGGGATGAGAATCAAGTAGTAATTGAAAATTATATAAGGCCTCTTCACTCTCCTTACTATCGCCGTACTTAAGTAAGGTTATTGCTAGATCATATACACTTTTCATAAGTGACTCAGAAAGAACCGTTTTTGATAATAGCCTTTGTACTTTATCTCTTAGCGCACGGCATGATGCTAGAGTTTGTTTTGCTTCTTCACTAAATTCGCTTTGTGTATGCATGTTAGTGAATAGATCCTTCTCTTCTAATTGATCAAGTTCTTCAATATCAAATGCATAATCGTCTAATACCAAGAGTCTTTTTTTTGGAATTTCATTTACTGCTGTGCCATAAGCAAATGTTTCATCATTCTTATATCCCTTCCCTGCTTTGGTATTTGTTATCTTACGCTTTTTTCTTGTATTGGTAGGTTCTGTTTTCCGCTTCATAATATCACCCTTTTAGATTAAATTTAGATCAATTTTATCAATTTATTTATAAATTATCAATATAAAGAGCAGTTTCAGGAAATGGTTAAGAATAACATTAAAGTTTTATTAAGCTTAAATGGATGATTTTTAGAATAAATTGATAGACGAAAGGCAAAATAAACTTTAGATGAAAATACTTGGTATTATTTATTTAAAATAAAGGATATTAACTATAGAGTTTTATTAATAATTCCAACAAAGTTGGCGTCCCCAAGGGGATTCGAACCCCTGTTACCGCCGTGAAAGGGCGATGTCCTAGGCCTCTAGACGATGGGGACCTAAAACTATTAAAATATATAAAGCTTACCTACGCCAAAATGGCGTCCCCAAGGGGATTCGAACCCCTGTTACCGCCGTGAAAGGGCGATGTCCTAGGCCTCTAGACGATGGGGACCTAAGTTTTTCCCACCAAAAACTAACGTTAATGGTGGTGGAGCTAGGCGGGATCGAACCGCCGACCTCTTGCATGCCATGCAAGCGCTCTCCCAGCTGAGCTATAGCCCCAAAAGAGATTGGCAGTTTAATGAGGCTCTAACGGACTGTCAAGAAATTTTTGAAAAATCTTATTGATAATACCGCTTAGTTAGAGTAGGTATAGATTGAACTTACAATTGTATGAATTCATAAAACTAATGATTCATCTGATTTCAATGCTTAGCTTTACTTTAATATCTATTTAGAAGAGGTGCTGGATCAAGCCGTAATTTATTTTGCAACAAGTCGTTTCTTTTTATTAGCTTTATTGTATTGTTTCCAGTCTTTATCTTTTGCAAATACAAAATTAGCAGCTTCTTCAATAAAAAATCCAACATCACTAATATTTGCCCACTCACAATAATCAGTTATTTTATTAAAGATATCGCTATTAATTTCTACTTTAATCTTTTCTTTTTTTTGTAAACGGGTTTTATCAATAATAGGCATATTTAATTCTCCATAATTGATATTAATAAATTAAAAAATGTTAACAAAAAATTTTGAAATTGCAAATTGTAAAATTAACCCTTATGAGATTAAATTTTCAATAGTCAATGATAAAAAAGTAAAAGCAAACTATGCAATTAACTGAATAGAAGGTTTTAAGTGAGCATACTAATATATTTAAAATTTTAATCCTCTAATAAAGCCTATTTAAAAAAATTTCTTTCGATTAAAATGCTCTTTTACGACTTGTTATACTATAAAATATGAATTCTTTTTGTCCTTGTGGCTCATCATACTCTTATTTAGACTGCTGTGGACTTTATATTGAACAAGGCCAGGCAGCGCCTACTCCAGAAAAACTTATGCGTTCTCGCTACACAGCATACACTAAAGCAAATATTGACTATATTAAGGCAACTATGTATGGAAAGCCTTTAAGCAATTTTAATGAAGTTGAAGCTCAAAATTGGGCGAAACAGGTTAGATGGATTGGCTTAGAAATCATTAATACGTATCCTGAAGTTAAGCAAGATGACTGCAAGTTTGTCGAATTTATTGCTTCCTATGAATTAAACGGGAAGACACAATACATTCATGAAAAAAGTGAATTTCGTAAATTTCAGGGTAAATGGTTTTACACTGATTCTTTAAAACCGAGCAAATTAAGAAAAACTCCTATTTCCCGCAATAAGCCCTGCCCCTGTGGAAGTAATAAAAAATATAAAAACTGCCATGGGCGTGAAAGTTAGCATTATTAGACTTCTTTCGAAACTCGCTGCGCGCTAAGTTGCAGGTTGCGCCAGCGCGCAGAACCGGAGTGTACATAGAGTACATGAGGATTCGAGCACTGCCGCGGCCTGCAAATTGGCCGTTGCAGTAGAGTTTAGAAAGAAGTCTATTGCTTAATAAAGAATGCAAAATGATAATTATACAATTTTACAAAAGTACCATCCGACTCAAATTGGGTTAATAGTGCATTAATCTTATCGAGATTATCTTTGTTATCAACTCGACTTAAGATACCAATTCCACTAGCAAAATTGATGCAGGTATTAATAAGTTTTACATAATTTGGGAAACGATGCAGTAGATACATGGCCGTATAATTATTCATAAAAATTGCGTCAACTTTCCCATTATACAATGCATCAAATAAATCCATTTGATCATGATAATCTACAATAGTCATACTTAAAGCCCCATTTTGTCTTAAGTATTCACCATATCCACGGCCAGCTAAAACGCCAACTTTTTTATTCACTAGAGAAGTTAAATCAGCTATTTGCGTATTTGATTTTAGTGTTACAAACGTACCAGCACTTAATAAATAAGGCAGGCTAAAAAGTAGATTTGGATTTTCTAAAGGCGTAATAACGATTCCACTTACTGCATAATCAATATCGCGATTAATAAGTGCTGTTAATAAATTATTGTAATCTTTGAAAGCAACAAATTTACATTGCCAATTTAATTTATTACAAATATTTGTCATTAGCTCAATATCAAACCCTGCAGCAACAAGATGCTGATCATTTGTAACGAATGGCGGGTCAAACTCTAAGGTCCCTATTTTAACTACTGCAAAAGTAGTGGAACTAAAAGTAGAAATATAAAAAAATACACCAAAGAGTAATTTTTTTATCATAAGAGGTTTTATAGTTTACTTTTCTTTAAATATAGCTAATTTTCTCTAAAGTAATTAGATAGCTCTTTGTAGAGCTTTATCTTTGCGACATTTTAATTTTATTTAAAGACTATTTTTATGCAAAAAATTATTTTGGTTTTAATCTATTAATGACTTAACTGTGGAATACTATAACTATAAAAGTGATACTTACTGCAGTACTAAAAAATTTCTTTTAGTCAATTAGACTAGTGGTTTTAAGCTTTGTTTTAAAAAGGATTTCTCATCTATCTACAAGTTATCCACAAGTTTTTTACAGGAAAAACACAATATATAGTTAACAAAAGTTAAACATAACGCTATATGTTGTGTTTGTGCTATACTTAAGTTATGATTTCTTCATTAAATAGAATGGAGAACCTATGTCAGAACAAACGGTAGATACTATGCCTTATATCAATCAAATTGAGCTAACTACAAATGCGCCAGGCGTACTTAAAGTAATTAAACGCAATGGCAAAGTAGTTAGTTATGATGACAGTAAAATTAAAGTAGCTATTACCAAGGCATTTATTGCTGAAGAAGGCAATAATGCAGTAGCATCTAATCGTATTCATCAACAAATTGAGGAAATTACTCAACAAATTACATCAGCGCTTAAACGCCGCCAACCTGCAGGCGGGACAATTCATATTGAAGATATTCAAGATCAAGTTGAATTGGCATTGATGCGCAATCACCACTATAAAGTAGCTCGTGCTTATGTCCTTTATCGAGAAGAACATCGAAAAGCGCGCGAAGCTGCAAAACAACAACAAGCCAAAGATAGTAAAGTTCCACTAATCATAATGCCTGATGGTGAAGCTAGACCATTAGACATGACCAGAGTAAACACCATTGTACAAGAAGCCTGCCGTGATCTCGAAAATGTTAATCCTGATCCTGTTGTTAAAGATGCCCTACGTAATCTTTATAACCAAGCAAAACTAGAAGATGTACATCGTGCACTCATTATGGCTGCGCGTACTTTAGTAGAAAAAGAGCCAAACTATACTTATGTTACAGCGCGTTTACTGCTCGATAGTTTACGCAGCGAAGCTTTAAATAAACTCAACATTCAGACTGAAGCAACCTTTGATGAAATGGCCAAGCTTTATCCTTCTTATTTCAAAGTGTTTATTGGACAAGGGATTAAGCAAGGGATACTTGATAGCAAATTAGGTGAATTTAATTTAGATAAATTGGCCAAGGCTTTATTGCCACAACGAGATATGAAGTTTACTTATCTAAGTTTACAAACACTCTATGATCGTTATTTTATTCATGAAAGTGGCATACGCTATGAATTACCACAAGCCTTTTTTATGCGAGTGGCCATGGGACTTGCTATTCGTGAGCAAGACAAAGAAGAAAAAGCAATTGAATTTTATTTACTGCTATCTTCATTTGACTATATGTCTTCTACACCTACTCTTTTTAATTCAGGTACTGTTAGGCCGCAATTATCGAGTTGCTATCTAACGACTGTTCCAGATCATCTAGATGGCATCTACAGCGCCATTAAAGATAACGCTTTATTGTCTAAATTTGCCGGTGGCTTAGGTAATGATTGGACACCAGTGCGTGCTATGGGATCTCATATTAAAGGCACTAATGGTAAATCCCAAGGTGTTGTGCCTTTCTTAAATGTTGTTAATGCCACAGCTGTTGCAGTGAATCAAGGCGGCAAGCGTAAGGGAGCTGTATGTGCATATCTTGAATGCTGGCATCGTGATGTTGAAGAATTTCTTGAGCTACGTAAAAACACAGGTGATGATAGACGTCGTACTCATGATATGAATACAGCGGTTTGGATTCCTGACTTATTTATGAAGCGTGTTCATGAAGAAGGCCAATGGACACTTTTCTCACCTGATGAAGTACCTGATTTACATGAAGTATATGGTCAAGCTTTTGAAGCAGCTTATGTGAGGGCGGAAGCAAAAACAGCGCGTGGTGAAATAAAAAATTCTAAGACGATTGCCGCTGTAACATTATGGCGTAAAATGCTATCGATGTTATTTGAAACTGGCCACCCATGGCTTACCTTTAAAGATCCCTGTAATTTACGCTCTCCTCAACAGCATGCTGGTGTTGTTCATAGTTCAAATCTTTGTACAGAGATTACTCTAAATACCTCAGTCAATGAAATAGCAGTTTGCAATTTAGGCAGCTTAAACTTACCAGCGCATTTAACGGATGGCAAACTTGATGAAGAGAAGTTAAAACGCACCATTAAAACAGCAATTCGAATGTTAGATAACGTGATTGACATTAATTTTTATTCTGTCCCGCAAGCACGTAATTCTAACTTAAAACATCGTCCAATCGGCCTAGGGTTAATGGGTTTTCAAGATGCGCTATATGAACTGAAACTTAATTACACTTCACAAGAGGCGGTAGAATTTGCTGATGTTTCTATGGAAATGATTAGCTATTACGCGATAGAAGCATCTTGTGAACTCGCTCAAGAACGAGGTAGCTATTCAAGTTATGAAGGCTCATTATGGAGTAAAGGTATTCTACCTATTGATTCTATTAATTTATTACAACAATCGCGTGATAAATATTTAGAGCAAGATAGATCGCAACGCATGGATTGGGAAAGCTTAAGAATTAAAGTTCGCACCCAAGGCATGCGTAACTCAAATGTCATGGCTATTGCACCAACAGCAACAATTTCTAACATTTGCGGTGTTTCACAATCTATTGAGCCTACTTATCAGAACTTATATGTAAAATCTAACCTTTCAGGCGAGTTCACTGTTATTAATCCCTATTTAGTTGCTGAATTAAAAGCATTAAACTTATGGGATGAAGTCATGGTTAATGACTTAAAATACTTCAATGGCAGTGTGCAGCCAATTAATCGAATTCCAGCAGAGCTTAAAGCACGCTATGCTACTGCTTTTGAAGTAGATCCAATGTGGTTAATTGAAGCTGCGTCAAGACGGCAAAAATGGATTGATCAAGCACAATCTTTAAATATTTATATGGCTAAACCGTCTGGTAAAAAGCTTGATCAACTATATAAACAAGCATGGTTACGTGGCTTAAAAACAACTTATTACTTACGTAGTTTAGGGGCTAGTAATGCTGAAAAATCAACTATTCATGATGGCGCTTTAAATGCAGTAAAGATCGAAGAACCTAAAGTATGTTCAATACTCGATCCAGACTGCGAAGCTTGCCAATAGGAGGAAAATAAATGGCAGAGTTAATTGAGCAAACTATTACTGACAAAAATGTGTTACATGCCACAGGCCTAGAGCCACTTGAGATGGGCGCTAGCCGTATTCAAGTCGATGATAAGCAAATTATCAACTGCCGAGCTGATTTAAATCAGCTCGTCCCTTTTAAATACACCTGGGCTTGGGATAAATACTTAACAGCTTGTGCAAATCATTGGATGCCTAATGAAATTAACATGAGCCCTGACGTTGCATTATGGAAAGATCCTAATGGTTTAACAGAAGATGAGCGATTAATTATTCTTCGTAACCTAGGATTTTTCTCAACAGCAGACTCATTAGTTGCAAACAATTTAGTCTTAGCAGTTTATCGCCATATTACCAATCCTGAATGCCGACAATATTTATTAAGGCAAGCATTTGAAGAAGCACTTCATACGCACGCTTATCAATATATTATTGAGAGTCTAGGTTTAAATGAAGCCGCTGTATTTAATATGTATCGTGAAATTCCCTCAGTTGCTAAAAAAGCAGCATGGGCGCTTCCATTTACTCAAAGCTTAAGTGATCCTAATTTTCATACAGGTACGCCAGAAAATGATCAACGCTTATTACGCGATTTAATTGCTTTTTATGTTGTTTTTGAGGGTATTTTCTTTTATGTAGGATTTACACAAATTCTTTCAATGGGCCGCCGTAATAAGATGGTTGGAACCTCTGAACAGTTCCAATATATTTTACGTGATGAATCCATGCACATGAATTTTGGTATTGATGTGATTAATCAAATCAAAATTGAAAATCCTCATTTATGGACACCTGAATTTAAAGAAGAGATTATTCAATTAATTAAAGAAGGCGTTGAGCTTGAATATACTTACGCTAAAGATACCATGCCCCATGGTATTTTAGGTATGAATGCCGATATGTTTGAAGAGTACCTTCAGTTTATAGCCAATCGACGCTTAAACCAAATTGGTTTACCTGAGCAATATCCAGGGGCTGAGAATCCATTTCCGTGGATGAGTGAAATCATGGATTTAAAAAAAGAGAAAAACTTTTTTGAAACGCGCGTCATTGAGTACCAAGCGGGTGGAACATTAAGCTGGGATGATGAGTAAATTTCATTAGAGCTCTTGCATAACTTGTAGATTTTACTTTAGTGCAAGGCGCAAAGGTTTCGAGGAGCAAAGTTTACAAGAAGTAAATGAGCACCGCAGAAACGTTTGTAACGCAGCAATAAAGTAAAAGATGCTGGTTATGCAAGAGCTCTATTATATAAAGCTGCTATGGAGATGAATAGCAGCTTGTTTCATAACACTATCCATCAATACTAGACAAGCCGCAACTAAAAAAGTAATGAATAATATGCAACAGGTTACTATTTATCATAATCCACTTTGCTCAAAGTCGAGGAAAGCCTTAGAAATACTACAGGATGAAGGTCTTGAACCTATAATTATTGAATATTTAAAAACGCCACTTACTTTAGAGCAATTAAGGAGTTTGCGTTCTCATTTCAAACTTGAAGATTTTGTGCGAACAACAGAGAAGCGCTTTAAAGATTTGGGCCTATCACTGGATGAAGAAGCAAAAATTCTACAGACTATGGTAAAAGAGCCTATATTAATGCAACGCCCTATTGTTACATTTAAAGATAAAACAGTGATTGGGCGGCCGCCTGAAAAAATTTTAGAACTGTTTGATTAAATGGTTTAATATTTTGACGTTATAGAAAGAGAGCTTCGCTTCTTTCATAGGGCATTGTTGTTGTATTAATAAGAAAAATTATTTGAGATAGCCAAAAACGATTAAGTAGCCTGGGTAAAGGACATAAAACTTGGGATCAGGCCCTAAGGTTCTAGTCCTAAACTTCTGCACCTACCTCCCGCGGCTTGTCCGCGAGATCCAGCGACATAGTGAGATTCTAGATTCCGCGAACAAGTCGCGGAACGTAGGTAGGATTAAAATAGTCCTCTTATATTAAACTGTCATAAATTAATAACCTTTATAACTTTTCCTTGACATTATGAGCGTGATGTTTAGCATGGATTAGGATTTTTCATTCCTATTACTCTCTCTTTCAAGAGTATTCTAATTACGGAGAACTATATGGCAAAAGTACTTTGCGTCCTTTATGAAGATCCTGTTAATGGCTACCCTACAACTTACCCGCGTGATGATTTGCCGTTTATAACGCACTATCCGGATGGCACTTTAGTGCCTAATCCAAGTCATATTGATTTTAAGCCAGGCACACTTTTAGGCAGTGTTTCGGGCGAATTGGGATTGCGTCAATTTCTTGAAGAGCAAGGTCATACTCTAATTGTCACTAGCGATAAGGAAGGACCTAATTCTGCTTTTGAAAAAGAACTACCCGATGCTGATATTGTTATTTCACAACCTTTTTGGCCTGCTTATCTAAACGCAAAGCGGCTAGAAAAAGCCAAGAATCTTAAGCTAGTTATTACTGCGGGAATTGGGTCTGATCATATTGATCTACAAACCGCAATGGCTAAAGGCATAACAGTTACTGAAGTAACTTATTCAAATAGTATCAGTGTGGCTGAACATGTTGTTATGGTTATTCTAACGCTAGTTCGAAATTATATTCCCTCTTATCAGTGGGCCGTCAATGGTGGGTGGAATATTGCTGATTGTGTAACTCGTTCTTATGATCTTGAAGGCATGGTTGTTGGCTCGGTTGGCGCTGGACGTATTGGACTCGCAGTCATGAAACGACTTAAAGGATTTGATGTTAAAATGCATTATACCGATAAACATCGCTTACCGCTTGAAAAAGAACGTGAGTTAGGCCTTGTCTATCATGCTGATCTACAAACGATGCTACCACTTTGTGATGTGGTTACTATCAATATTCCGCTACATGCTGAAACAGAACATTTATTTAATGAAACCTTGATTCAGAAGATGAAGCGTGGCGTTTATTTAATTAATACAGCGCGTGGTAAAATTTGTGATGCGACAGCTATTGAACAAGCAGTTAGCAAGGGGCACATTGCAGGCTATGCTGGTGATGTTTGGTTTCCACAGCCGGCTCCTTTTAATCACCCATGGCGTACTATGCCAAACCATGGCATGACACCGCATATCTCAGGGACTTCTTTGTCAGCACAAACCCGTTATGCAGCAGGAACTCGAGAAATATTAGAATGCTGGTTTGCTGGCCGACCTATTCGTAATGACTATTTAGTGGTTAATGGAGGAAAGCTAGCTGGCATTGGAGCACACTCTTATACAACAGGTAAAGTCACAGTTGGCGTTGAGTGAAACTTATCTCGGCAATGCCGAGATAAAAGTATAAACCAGCTTAGACGATATAATATGCACCAATAGCCATTGTCCGATTATGGGGAACATCATAAAAATCGATATTCAAATTCGCTGAATAATTACGCATTAGAAATTCAAAAAGCTTCTCTTGAAAGTGAAACATCAACGAACGTTTCTTTTTAGAAGCGAAAATATTTGGGACTTCAACTATAAATGTAGCAATATCAACATTTATTAAAAAGGGTAAAGCTCGTCTAATGTTAGCATGATTCAGTGCTGCTGGAATTGATATAGTATCCATAAACCCATAGTGTAAAATTAATTTACAAACTTTTTCGTTAAGGCAATCAACCTCATAGCGCCTACTGTAATGCACATAAGGGATATTTTCTACAGTATAACTTACGATGAGCACATGCTCAGGCATTGCCCGACTAAGTTTCAAGAAATGCAGGAAACTTCCACCGCTCTTGTCATAAATATCAGTAATAAAAATAGAAGTAACCCCGGTTAATTGATGTAAGGTTTTGTAATTTAGTTGCTTAAGTATCTTAGATAAATCTTCTTTCTTAAGATAAAAGTTATTCCTTAAATACTCTAAACCATTACTCCAAGTATACATAATAAAGCCTACTACTAAAGCAAATGAGACTGGAACCCAGCCACCTGTTAAGAATTTATGTAAATTAGCGCCTAAATAAGCTAAATCAATAAAAACAAAGATACTAAAAATGGAAAGAACTTTAACCCAAGACCAATTCCAAATATGCAAAGCTGTATAAGCAACCATTAAGCTAATTAGCAACATATCTAAGTTAACAGCAATACCATAAGCATGTGCTAAATTACTTGAGCTTCTAAAAGTTAATAACAGAAAAAATGTACCTACGGCTAAGATAAAGTTAATTTGAGGCACATAAATTTGCCCTTGATATTCCTTAGAGGTATGAATAATCGAAATGCGTGGGCAAAAGCCAAGCAGCACCGCTTGCTTAGCAAGTGAAAAAGTTGCCGTAATAACAGCTTGTGAAGCAATGATTGTTGCAAGAGTTGCAATAACTAAAAGCGGTATTCCAAACCAGGTAGGAGCAATCATAAAAAATGGATTACTAATGGCATCAGGATTAATCAATAAATTAGCCCCTTGGCCAAAATAATTTAAAATTAGGCTAGGAAAAACTACACTAAACCAACTTATACGAATTGAGTTTTTACCAAAATGGCCAATATCAGCATAGAGAGCCTCTCCTCCCGTCACAACTAGAAAAACACCCCCTAGTAAAAAATAACCTTGCCAACCTGAGCTCATTAAAAAATGACAAGCATAATAAGGATTGACTGCACGCAAAACACTAGGGTTTTTAATTATTTGCACTGTACCTAAGACAGCAATGGTAATAAACCAGATAAAAATAATAGGGCCAAATATTGCACCTATCTTACCTGTGCCTTTTTCCTGAACCATAAATAGTACAAAAAGAATAGAAAGTGAAATAGGCAAGATGTACTCATCAAGCTCAGGTGCGAATGTCTTTAAACCCTCAACCGCAGAAGTAACAGAAATAGCGGGCGTTAACATACCGTCACCTAAAAGTAAGCCAGCGCCAAAAATTGCTAATAGATAAAAAAACTTTTCATGTTTAGTATTTTTTTGTTTTAAGAGGGCAAGTAAAGCCAGTATTCCCCCTTCACCATTATTATCCGCCCGGAAAACAACTGTTAAATACTTGATTGAAATAATGATAACAAGTGACCAAAAGATTAAGGATAAGATTCCTAAAACATCAACCACGTTGACAGGCAAGCCACCTATCGATTCACGCAGTGCGTATAAAGGGCTTGTACCTATATCGCCATAGACAACGCCTAGTGCGGCAATGGTTGAGCCTAAAGTAACATCCTTTTTTTTATCCGTATTCTTCATATTTAATTGGTTATACGTTCCGTAATACAGCAATAGTTAAGAAACTAAAATGAATATAATAGAGTATTACTTAATTATGGTGTTTATTAAAGAGATCTTATCTATTATTTCGGCTTAAATAATAATTGCTTAAATAATAGGTATAATTATACTTAACCAACTTAATTAATAGTGACAATAAAATTAGTGAAGCTTTTTCAACATCCTTATTTCATAATTTAGCTTGCCTTATTATTTAAGGCTGATATGAAACTGGCTTTCTTCTTTTAATTGTTTATCTCTATGAGTAGACCTTTCAAAAAACCTCTGCTCTGAGGTAGTCTCTTTTAATTGATGCTTCACCGCTTTTTTTTGTGTTGTTAGCGAATTAATGAGTGGTGTTGAGTCAGTATTAATCTGGTTTGAATTATAAGAGCCTGTACCTGCCATAATGCCACCATCAATCGTATAATACGCGCCTGTAATAAATAGGGAATCATTAGAAGCTAGGAAAACAGCAAGTTTTGCCACCTCGCTTGCTTGTCCCATCCTTTTTAGAGGAATTGTACGCGTATAGTTTTGAATACGCTGCATTCGTGACTCATCATGACCAAATTCTGAATCCCATAGATCAGTTAGTATTGCAGCAGGTAAAATGGTGTTACAGCGGATTGGATAGCCATTTTCTGCACAATATATTGCTACAGTTCGTGTAAAATTTAAAATTGCTGCTTTGCTTGATGAATAAGCAGCATTAGAAGGAATACCAACCAAAC
This sequence comes from Legionella pelazae, assembly GCF_052527395.1. NCBI lineage: Bacteria > Pseudomonadati > Pseudomonadota > Gammaproteobacteria > Legionellales > Legionellaceae > Legionella > Legionella pelazae. Next base: position 35,401 of record NZ_JBNVZS010000006.1, on the reverse strand, counting down.
CTGAACGAGAGCCCATATTAATAATTGATGCATGTTCGCTCCTTTTTAATAAAGGCATCATCATTTTACAACCAAGGAAAGTTCCATCTAAATTAACAGCATGGACAGCACGCCAATCTTCTAAGGTACAATGCTCTGGATCTTGAGGCCGATTAGCATTAACAGGCCCATCAATACCTGCGTTATTCACTAAAATATCTAGACGCTTGTAATTGCTTTCAATATATTGGGCAATATCTTTCCAGTCGCTTTCCGAGCAGACGTCTAAATTTAGATAATCGTTAATTCCCTCTGATTGAGCAATTTCTTTACCCTTCTCTTTAGATGTTCTCCCAGTCATAATAACTGTCGCACCTTTTGCAGTAAATAATTTTGCAATTTCTAAGCCGATAGATCTGGTACTTCCTGTAATAAGAGCTACTTTATTTTTTAATTTACCCAACTTAGCTTACTCCTGTCTACACTCCCTTTGGTATAAACTCGATAATACCTCAAAAAGAAACAAAAACAGAATTATCTTTTAAGCAAGATCTATATTTTTAAATCAAGCGACCTCTTCTTCCATATAGTTAGCTTCGACAACGAGAGGAGATATAGATAGGGGTTCTTGTTCTATAATCATATCCTCTTTAATAGCGACTGCAGAAGATGACATAATTAAAAGAACTAGTGCTGTAATAGCTGATAGAGCAGCTACAAAAGTAGATAGAACAACGACAGGAGATACTAAAGCAGACATGGGTAAAAAGACAATACAAATCACAGCAAGCATGCCAAAAAAGGCGCCTACTGCTAGCGAAAGCTCTGCTTTCCATAATAACCGTATACTTAATGGACGCTCTTTATTAATGCTAACCTTGATCTGAGGCGTTGATGAATTTAAAGTAGGCTTGTCAATAGTGGGTAACTGATTAAACCTTTTTCTGACTGAGCCAGACATTTTATTTCCCATTTTTTTATCAATAATGGTATTATAAAAAATTATCATTAAGGCAATATTAAAATTCTTAATTTTTTACTTTTTTTACAAAAAATTACCAATTTGACCTTTTTAAAACCTAAAAATATGTCCTCTACTCATTAATTTCTTAAGTCCTTAAAGGATTTGTTAATACTATGAGAATTAAGGAAGGAACTTTATTGCTACTGCATTGAAAATGCTATATTAGGCTTCTTTGGAAACTCTACTGCAATGGCCAATTTGCAGGCCGCGGCAGTGCTCGAATCCTCATGTACTCTATGTACACTCCGGTTCTGTCTGTGCGCTGGCGCAACCTGCAACTCAACTTGACTCCTTCCAGCGAGTTTCGAAAGAAGTCTATTAAAATACTTAGAATTCTTGCCTAACAAGTATATCCTGAAAATTTGACATATATTCCTCAATCCATTGTTTATTAATTAGTGGCTCTACATAACAGCAAGCGAATGATACTTCTGTCTGAAAATTAAAAATTTCTAGCACCATAGCGGCAAATCCAGAAACGATGTTTACACCTATAGTTAGATCCGCCAAAGTTAATGAGCCATACTGCATTGCTAATGGTATTTTAGATAGATAGGATAAAGTAAAATCGTATAGAAAATGATCTGATTTCTCTAAAAATTTCATATTATAGTTCTTTTTTGCCTGGTTTAAATTAAATGTTCCCGGAAAAGCAGCTAATTCGGGTAAGCGATTTTTAAGATTTAAATGATAATCTCTTGCTAAATTCCAGATATTAGTATTTCTAGTAATACGATGCTTAGTAGCAATATAATTCACGAAATAACCAAAATTCTGCGGGTCTATAGTTGGAACACAAAAATCTCGAGTATTAACCCATGTACATAAGGTTGCATTATAAGGATATCCATCTAAGTTACATTTAGTTATTAATGCAGCTGCATTAAACAAAGAGTTTAATGAAACTTTATTTTTTTTACACACTTTTTCTAAATGATTTATTAAATCTATAGAAATTTTTTTAATAATTAATTTAGGTATTCGCTGCTGAAATGAAACTGGTGTATCAAATTGCCAACCTTTTCTATTAGTGGCTTGATATCGTGTTACTTGCCTTAAGTAATTATTCCAGTTAATTTTTTTTGGAAGAAAATTTTCCTGTGGTTTCAATAATTCTAATGCTTTAAATTCAGGCTCTAGCCCCTGCTCTAGCTTGTCATAATAAGTTAGTAGTTCATGAATAAAGGCGAAAATAGCAGTACCGTCACAAATGGCATGGTGAAAGGATAGTATTAAGTGACAATCTTCTTTAGCTTTTAATAAAGTAACACGCCATAGGCATTGCTCTGCTGGAAAGGGAGTTTTCATTTCTCTTTCAATAATTTCAAGTGGCTGATTTGCTCTTGTTTGCTGTAGAATAAGAATAGGAACTTGCAGAAAATCTAATTCTAACTTGAAACAATAATATCCATCCGCCCGGGATCTTATTATAGCGCGTAATAATGGATGGCGCTGAAAACCTAGATTTAAGGCTTGCTTTAGTAAGTTAGCTTGTATGCTTCCTCTTAATTTTAAAGACACCACAACTAGATCATTTCCAGCAAATAAATCATGCATGAGAACTTTAATTGTTTCCCAATAACCTAATTTTCTTTCCATCATTTACACGCCTATATACACTGAAAAGCCTGTCACAATAGAAGCAAGTTTATAAATGGATGGCATTGCATTGCTCAGTAAATTTTTCAATAAAGGTACTTAAATTATAGTCTCTTATTTTAGCGCCTCAGTATTTACACTTAGATTAACTTACTTGCTCTACTTCAAGTTCTTGTAAAGCATTCGTTTTATCAAAGTGAATTAAGCAGTCAAATTGATAAGGTAGACGAGTAAAAAAGTAATGACTAAAACGCTCTGTTTCTGGTCTATAAATCACGCCAATAGCACGTTGTAAGCGAGGAATTTTCAAAAAGTGCTTTAACTGCTCGTTCCCTGGTAAATATAAAATAAAATCCTTATAATTTAATTGGTGAAATAATTCTTCATAGCTACCTGCAAGTCCCGGCACTATTTTTTTACATTCTGCAGGTTTATCCCAATCTGAAGCTGCAGTAACAAATCCTTCATAGGTAGAAAAGCCTAATAAATAAGTACTTAAATCATATTGTTCCTTCATTAATTGACCTATATTAATTTCATCGTGCTCATTTCGCTCAGTAGCACGTGCATCACCAACGTGCGAATTATGTGCCCATATAACTATTTTTGCGGGTTTTTGAAATCGGCGCTCTAAATAGTCAGCTAAAACATTTACCGTTTCTGCCATATGCTGATCACGAATATTCCATGATGATGCGTAGCCTTCAAACATGGAGCGATAATAATTTTCAGCATCTTTTACAATGCGAGCATTTTGAGTTGCAAAAAAATAATCCTCTTCAAGATTAACGCCATCTTGACGTAAATAGTCAAACGCGTTTTGCTGTAAATCAACTAAAACAGCTAAGGCTTCTTTTATACATTTCTTTTTAATACCTAAATTAGCCAAATAACCATAGGATTGCGCGTCCAGACGCTGATAATCAAAGCAACCATAACGCTCAATAGCTTGCTTGGCAGCTTTAGGATCGACTTTCATTAAATAATTAATTACAGCCGTGATTGATGCATTCAAACTATATAAATCAAGTCCATAGAATCCAATTTTCCTATTTGCTGCTAATTTATCGTTATACATACGCAGCCATTTAATAAAAGGAGGCATTGTGGTATTTCGCCACATCCAAGTAGGGAAACGCTGAAAACGGCTTAACGACTTCTCATTGTCCTTAATCTCCCCTTTGCCCTGAATATAGCGATGGATGCCATAAGCATCAGGCCAATCACCCTCAATGGCAACTGCCATAAATCCTTTTTCTTCGATTAAACGCTTAGTAATTTCTATACGAGCCTGATAGAATTCTTCAGTGCCATGGGTTGCTTCCCCTAATAAAACAAAACGTCTATTACCAATTCTTTCAATTAGCTCAGAATAATCTTGTTTATTACCTGACAATGGCTTTATTACTTCATTTAATGCTTGAATAACTTTGTGATAAGCATCCATGTCTCCTCCAGTAATGCTTAAGTAGATAGATGAGTAATAAACCAACTTTTTGCGAGCTCAGCGACTTGTGGTAAAGCGCCTTTTTCTTCAAATAAATGGGTTGCACCAGGCACAATTTCTAATTGTTTAGTGCAAGTTAAGTGCTCCAGGGCCAATTGATTTAAATCAATAACTACTTTGTCTTTACCGCCTACAATAAGTAAGGTCGGCGCTTTTACTTCTGATAAAAAATCACCTGCTAAATCTGGCCGCCCACCCCGAGAAACAACAGCCTTAATAAGGTTTTGCTCTTTTGCTGCTGCAACAAGCGCTGCAGCACCCCCCGTACTTGCACCAAAATAACCTAAATTTAAGCTAGGGAACTGTTTTATACTCCAGCGGGTAACTTCAATTAAGCGTTTTACTAAAAAAGAAATATTAAATCGCAACTCTCGGGTAATATTATCAATTTTTTCCTCATGAGGTGTTAATAAATCAAATAATAACGTAGCTAAATTAGCTTGGTTTAAAAAGCTTGCAACAAACTGATTACGAACACTATGCGCACTACTACCACTTCCATGGACAAATAAAACAAGTCCTAATGCCTCTTTAGGAACAAATAAAAAGCCGGATAAAGTAGTATTAGCAGTCAGTATTGTAATTTCCTTCGCTTTATCTAGAGAATGAAAACCCATAAGTTACCTCATAAAGCATTTGCTAAATAATTTTCGTTCGCTTTTCTAAGTAATTCTGTTACTTCAGTATCTGTAATTTGTGGGAAGTGGGCGTACCACATTCCAACTGCATAAAAATGAATAGGCTTTAAGGGGCATATGACACGATCGACTAAACCTGTCATTTCTTTAAACGTTGATAAGGCTGCAACAGGAACGGCAACTAATATATTAGCCGGCTTTCTATTTTTTAAAGCTTTAATTGCTGCTCGCATTGTAGAGCCTGTAGCAATACCATCATCAACCAAAATAATAGTCTTATTATAAAAGCTAGGAAATGCTCGATTGTCGCGGTAAAGTACTTCACGCCGTTTTAGTTCTTTTTCTTCTTTAATGAGAGTCTTATCGATATCATCTTGCGATATTTCTAATGATTCTATTACTTCTTGGTTAAAAAACTTACAGCCACCAGAGGCGATAGCGCCCATTGCTAATTCTTTGTGCCAAGGCACGCCTAGCTTTCTAACTAGAAAAACATCTAGGGGCAAATTTAAAGCACTTGCTATTTCGTACGCAACTGGAACGCCACCTCGAGGAAGTGCTAATACTATAGTATTAGCTTTATTGGCATATTCCTTTAAATGCTTAGCAAGAACTTTACCGGCAGCTTGTCGGTCTTGATATTTATCCATAGATATTCCTTGCTTTTTTATTAATAGTATAGCGCTTGGAGTAGATTTTTAATGAAAGAATGAATAAATTTTTAACAAAATTTAAGAGGCTCCTAAATAGGGCTTTGATTTATAATATATTTATTGTCTGAAACAAGGATTTAATTATTTATAGCGCCACCTACTAAGCTTTATACTTCGTTGTAAGCTTGCTCGGCTCAGTCATGTACTTAGTTTTACACGCCTTCGCCTCGCTCACTTGCGCCTTGTCTAAAGCTTAGTAGGCGACGCTACATATTTTAATATTCAGCCATTAAACATATTCCACACAACGTTATCCACAGTTTTTGTGGATAACGTAGAACTTTTTATTTTGACTAATTAGGTTAAAAAACAGCCCTAGGATTTAATAGAGCTCTAATTTTATTTACATAACAGAGGCTACTGGTGCATGGGTTTCACTAGGCTCACTTAAACGATGCCTTACATTTACTAACTGCCGATGTAATTCACCTTTAAATAAATCAAACCCGCCCCAAGCTTCAGCATTAATGACAGCTTGGTCATTCAAATCAATAAAAACCTGTAACGAAGTTAAAGCCAGATTACGAGTATCATCATCTAGTTGATTATTATCTTGCTCGGAAATAGCAAATTTTAAAGCTTTTTTTAAGTCTTCAATAAGTTTTTTTTCGTTATATTCGGCTGAATTTACAAATGGTCCATCTAATTTTTGCATTTCATTTATTTTGGTTAAAACCAAGATATAAGCTGCAAGCAAAGCATATTGGCAGTAAACAGTAATTCTTTCAGATATATCAGCTTCCAACTCCTTCGCTCCGTTATCGTCAACCGCGACTAAATTAGCCTCTATCAATGTAATATGATAACTCTCAGGCAGAAATTGATTAAATATATTATATAAATCATTTTCAGCTTTAAGGGTTTTTAAATAGTTTAAGAGCCTTGCCTTATCTACCGGATAGTTAATCTTTGCTTTTTGGCCAATTAAAAATGTTTTTAACTTATTAGCAAGTTGCGTTAATTTTTGAGGATAAGAATCGAGCATTTTAAGTGTAGACTGGATAAATAAAATATATTGTAGCTGTTTAATCATTGGCTGCGCTTTTATTTGTTCTCTTACAATCATTTTTTCTAAGTTAGAAAAAAAATCTGGATCATTATTAATGTAGCTGTAACTCGTGTAATTATCATCTTTTAATAGATACTCCCGGTAATCACTACAACAACTTGCCCAAGTTAAGGGATCCATATTGTTATCATCAGACAAACCTAATATGTCGTGAAGAGCCATATTCAATGCACTATTTTCCTGCGCTTCACCAAAAAAACCAAACAGCATTTTATAAGAGTTAGTAATACGTGAATAACGATATAAGCCAGAACCTATCAAAATAGACTTCGCCCTTTCAAGAATTTCTTCTTTATTACGAGCTATTTGCTCATTTGGCATATTACTAGCTAATTGAGTTATACAACCAATTTGCTCAAGCCTAATTTTATCAGGTGCGCATTTTATCCATCGCTTTTTTTCTTTTTCTTTTAATTTCTTTTTATATAAATCCTCTAACTTTAGAAATTTCTCTCTTAAAAGTGGATAGGCAGGAGAAGTATACCGCTTAGTTAATTGCGCAAACGATTGTTGTAATTTATCAGTTGTATTTTTCAAGAAAGTGTAATCTGGGGCGTCATATGGCATATGCTCTCCTTAAAATAACCTATTAATTCCTATATTCTTCAATAAGCTTGTTATGGTGTAACCCCATGATGAAGTATCATCCTCTTGCGGCTGATAATTGCGCATTTGAATGTTTGCTTGCATATCATTAGGAAAAGCTCGATACAATTCGCCTAGTTCAGGATGAGATCGATTACGATATACCCAATTACAAAAATCATCTAGCGCTTGATAGCTCTCTTCATAGATATCTTTATCTAGTTTTTCTATTGAATCAATCTCTAAATGAGCCCTTAAGGTGTCTAAAAGTGGCTTATTCAGCACTTTTTGTAGTGAATTTTGATAGCGCTCCCAAATATAAAGATAAGCGCCTTGCAGTACTGCTAATTTTTCCTTCTCTAGTACAGTATAATAATTTAGACTTTTAGCTACATTTTGAATTAGAGAAGCATCTTGAAAGAGTTGAGAAGGAAGAAAAGGAAGACAAGAACAAAAAAGACCACCTAATGTACCTAGCTTACCATACGAGTTGCACAGCTTTAGGGGTAAAAACTCCGCTTTCTGCTGCAACTGAGCAAAGGTTAGCATATTAGATTTCCTCCGCAAGTCATTACTTGCACTAGTATAGCGCCACCTACTAAGCTTTATACTTCGTTGCAAGCTTGCTCGGCTCAGTCATGTACTTAGTTGTACACTCCTTCGCCTCGCTCACTTGCGCCTTGTCTAAAACTTAGTGGGCGACGCTATAGAACATGCAAGCATGTAGCCTAAGGTTAAATCTTAAATAGAATTTATTCTTTTACTTTCTTGAACTTTTTGCAGCTACAAAATGCGGAATACTAGACTTATTCAAGAAAGTTTGTAGATCGTTACTCGATCTACCTGTCTATTTATTTATAACAATGTATAACATAATTTGCAAGGAGACGCTAAGTAACTATAAATCTAACCTCCTAATTAGAGTGTGTTAATAATTACACGTAGGAATAGAAATCACAGCACGTAAGCCTAGGAATTGCAGTACCGTAGACGCAGCAGATAAATTGTTAACGTGCTCTAAATATTATCTAAACAGAAAATTTTTCTTCCATAGTAAATCGGCTAGCAATATTGGTAATTAATTGTTGATGAATGTTATCAAAACCACGATTACTCATCACAACGACAGCATCACCTGGCGCAACACATTGCACAACAGCATCAATAATGGCCTGCGTATTAGGTAAAATTTTGAAAGTACAAGTCCAATCTTTAGCTAAACTTGATAAATCAAACTGCTCTGGGCTTAATATAAATGCATTATCCACCTGCGCTAATGCTTTAGCCATACTTTCTGCATGGACGCCTGAACGCATAGTATATGAAGCAAATTCTAAAACCACAAAAATACGTTTATGACGCTTACTTTGGCGTAAAGCTTGAATCGTTTTAGAAATAGCTGTCGGATGGTGTGCAAAATCATCATAAACAGTAACATCATACTGATTAGCTCTGACCTCAAGTCGTCTTTTGACCGGTTTAAATGAAGCAAGTGCACGAGCCGCCACTTCTGGCTTTACACCAGCATGATAGCTTGCAGCCACTGCTGTCAAACCATTTTCCACATTGAATCGACCAATTAAAGGCCAAGTGATTTGTGCTATTTCTTCTTGCTTATACAGGACTCGGAATGCAGAGCCACTTTCATCTAATATTTCAGCACGCCAATTTGCTTTTCCATCTAGAGCGGTGTCTTCTAAATTTGAAAACACTCCATGTGCAATGACAGTATTTAGAGCTGCATCATCTCTCGGTTTGATAATTATACCTTTGCTAGGAATTGTTTTTAAATAATAATGAAATTGCTGCTGTATTGCTTCTAAGTTTGCATAGATATCAGCGTGATCAAATTCTAAATTATTAAGGATGGCAATTTCAGGCCGGTAGTGCATAAGCTTTGGCCGCTTATCAAAGTAAGCACTATCATATTCATCCGCCTCAATAACAAACCATTCACCTTGGCCTAAATTAGCACTCGTATTAAAGTTAGGTGCAACGCCTCCAATTAAGAAACCAGGATTTAAGCCCGCTTGATCTAAAATATAAGCTAACATAGATGTAGTTGTTGTTTTACCATGCGTTCCTGCAACTGCTAAAACACGAAAACGAGGTAAAATATTTTCTGCAAGCCATTGTGGCCCAGAGGTATAATTTTTACCCGCATTTAATACAGCTTCTAATACAGGCATGCCTCTTTTAATAGCATTACCAACAATAACAACATCAGCTTTTAAAGCTTCGGTAGAGTCTTCATATCCTTCAGACCATGGAATTCCTTTTGCTTCTAATAAATCACTTACAGGCGGATAACAGTTAGCGTCACACCCTGTTACTTGATGACCAGCATCACGTGCTAGTAAAGCCAACGCGCTCATAAATGTGCCGCTAATTCCTAAAATATGTAAATGCATTTTTCTCATCGCCAAATTGAAACAGTTAAAATATTCGTTGCCAACAAACCAAAACTAACTAACATTGCAGCAAAAAAACTTAATTCTAAAGCACAACGATAAATATGTGCTATAGCTAGAAACTGCCAAATACTTAATACTAACGTGCTAATTATATAAATAAATGTAAATAATAACATATTGGTTTGCTTGATATCAGCTTGCAAAAAATAAGAAGTCGTAAGTAAAAGAGGAAAAGCCAAGCAATGGATAATTAAGTTACTCATTAATAAGGATATTACTGTTTGTACAAATCGATTGCCCTTTTTGTATAAGTAAAGAATTATTTTTGTATAAATACCAAAAGACAGCAAAAGAGCAATTCCGGTAAAGATAGAATTTGTGAGACTGTAAGTGCCTTTTACATCCGCAATAGTCCATTGAATAAGTAAAATAATTAGATAAATTAAGCTAACCAAACCTAACAAAAGGAAAGAATAAGGTGTGTTCGCTGGCGTTTCTTTAAAAATGGCAACTTGCCAATAACGCTTTAAAAGCATACCCCACATAGAATTATCCTATTTTATTAGCGCATTAAATTTAACAATTAATACCAACACTTAAAAAGTCAATTTAATTCATCCTATACTCATTCTTAACTTAGAAATCTGTTATACGCTAAGTTTACTTTTTTAATAATACTCATCTGCTCTACAACAGGTGATTTCCATGATCCGGAAATTTTATAAGTATAGCCACTTATCTTCTGCATACCATGATTAATAATCTTACTTGCTACCCATGTAGCTATGCCAATAACAGGCCCCCCGGCAATTGTTGCAACAACAGGTAAACTTGCTGTGATATGAGGCACAATTTCTAAATCTAAATTATAGCGCTGATTTATGATATCAAGACTGCCTTTCATGCTTGCATAGGCTACGGGCCCATCGATATGACTTTGCCCGGTAGACATAATGCCCTCATGAATTTCAAATATACCTCTATATTCATCAAAACTATAACCATCTTGCGCTAAATCACTAAAATCTAATTTTAAGCGCCGTGGGATTGTTTGCAGACTTAGAACGCTTAATAGTTTACCAACACCTAATTTTTCCTCTGTTTCCGGACTAAGATTCGTAATACGACCATTTTTAAGGTAAATAGATAAATCACCTTTCAGGTTTTTTAAGGAAAAATCTTGAAAACCACCCGGCCAATGCCCCTTAAAATTTAACTTTCCTTGGCGTGCTTCGACTGCTGGACTCATTTTCAAACGATGCAAGGCTTTCGCTAGATTATTAATCTGCATTAAACCTTGTAAAGTAGTCAGATTGCTTTTTGCTGTTTGATACCAATTCCCTTGTGCTTGTAAGGTATACTCTGGTGTTTTTAAATTAAAAGAGTCGAGATATAAGACATCATCTTTGACTATTGCTTTAATGGCTGCTCTGCCCAAATTTAAGCGATTAAATTGTAATTGTTCAATAATTAAATCTAAGTTTGGAACTTGTTTTATCTTTATAGATGATAACTGGTTCGCTCGAAATGATGAAGTTTTATCAATTTTTAATTTAGAAATAGTACCACTTAGATTGTTATTGTTTAGCTGATAACGTAACTTAGCTGCTATTTGTTGTTGATTTAAGCCTATAGCCCATTCATTATTACTTAACTTTGTAGCCTCTATTTTTAGATTAGGATAATTGTGATTACCTAAGATTGCTTGTTTTAATAAAAGATTAATTGAATTAATAGGAATACTATTAGAGCTTGCGTTATTAAAAGATATCTTTGCCAAGGCATTTTTCCACTGTTCTAGATCAAACTTATCTATTGTACCTATTATTTGTACCCCTGAACGTTCTTGCCAAAGGGCTTGGCCCTGACCTAAGCGAACCTCGCCTCTTTCTAGAAGAAATTTATTATTTAACCAGGAAAACCATAAATCACTATTAAGTTTATTGTCATAGGCAATTCGCAAACGTAACGCTTTTTGTGGATTAAAGTTAACATCAATTGTTAATGGCGCTAAAGCAGAAGCTACTTTTCCCACTGGCGGTGGAAGATTAATTGCCATGCCTGAAAGCGAGGTTTTAATTTGCAAATGATCAAGATCGTTAGGATCATTGGTCAGCGTTAAAATACCTTCTAAGTTTACTTCACCTTCTAATAATGAGAGCCAAGGTAATTTAAACTTTTTTCTTAAAACATCACTCGTTGTAGTCGCTGCAATTTTTATCTCCGTATAGGGATTAGGATAGCGAACCGATTGAATTGCCAAATTAATAGGATAATTCATAATCACTGCATTAAGACTGCTATTTAAAATACCCTTCTCATCAAATTGTAAGGAGCCTACTAGATTATCCAGTCTAATGTTATTAATAATATGATTGACAGCCACATGGTTTTTATTAAAAACCAAATTGCCTAGTACTAGAACATGATCATGTTCAGGTGAGATGTAAAAAGGAATTTCTAATTGCAAATCTAAGGCTACATCGCCTGCCATCTGTAAAATTTTCAGAGCTGATAATTTTTTCTTTAAAGGAGATGAACGAACATAGGCTAACGCCTTATCAGCTGCGGTATTAATCGTCGTCCTTACTAATAATGCTTCTTTATTTAAACCAATATTTGGAATTTGTAAGTTAACATCTTTAATAATGATATTGTTTGTCTTGGCGTGTTTAATATTAGTCTCTAGTAAACGTTTATTTATATTTAAATAACCCTGAATATCGCTTAACAAAGGCCAATGTGGTGCAAAACGTAAATCCACCCCGTCTAGATAGCTTTTGATTGTAAACTCACCCGGCTTCCCATCAAAAGGGAAATCAGAAGCTAAACCATGAATAGAAATTTGGGCAATCATTTGTTTAATCTGTTTAATATCCTGCTTAAGCCAACGATCTAATTTGTGTTTCATATATTTTGCAGGCAGGTATTTTAGCCATTGCTCCGCATTATTAGCCATAACTTGAGCATTTAAATCAACCTGTCCCGTTGACTGACTAGTAATATTACTTATATTTCCTTGTGCATTAACTTTTAAATCTGGCTTTGTTAATATGAAATGCTCTAAATTAATCTGCAAACCTTTTTCTAGCGCTTCCCAATTAAGAGAACTATTTAATTGACTAAGTTTAATTGAGGGCTTAGAAAGAAAATTTAAAGTTAACTGATGACTATCAAACTTTAAGCTACCCTTGCTCGGTGTCCAATACAAATAGCCTGCTAAGTTTTGTACGCCCGGTATTGCTTTCTGTGCTAACCAACCTAGATGATTAAATTTAGTTAATAACAGTAAAGGATCATGATTTTTTAATGTTATACGTGTATCTTGTAAGAAACCTTGTGGCATAACAGCGAGAATGGGGCTAAATTGATTAGGCCAACTAGGAACTATGGGTAATAGGGATTCTAAAATAAGATTTTTAATATAGACATCAAAGGTCTGATCGCTTCGCTTATAACCGATTAAGAATTCATTATCAGGCCACTTCACATCCCCTAATTGCATTTTTATATTATTGCCAGCAAGCTGCCAGCCAGATTTTGTAGGATTCCAAGCTAGATTAGCCGTAAAATAAGGAAGATTTTGTTCAACTCGCGTTTGTTTATCCTGCCAATCCAATTTCTTTAGTTCAAACTTACTTTGAATTTGTTTTAAATGACCTGCTTGCCAATCGAGCCATAATAAAAGATTTGCTTTCCCATTTTGTAACTGCATTCTTGATGGCGGTAAAAATGCATCCCATTGCGTAAGTTGTAAGTGTTTTACAGCAAAAAAAGCCTGCCCTTGTGCTTTATCTAATCTATAAGGATCTAGCTGCATTTTCGCTAGTAATTCAAAAGAAGTAAGGGGCTTTTGGGCAAGGTAGGCATTGCCTTTAACGGCATATTGACCTGATTGATTAGTAATTGTTAAGTTAAACTGCCTTAAGGGTATAAGAGTTTTATCGTGTAAATAAACTTGTAGGTTAAGATTTTTAATAATAATTTTCTTTTGCTCAAAAATCCACGCTAAAATAGGTGCATGAGCGACATTACTAAGCACTGTATTATTTTTATTAATGTTGGTTAAACCTTCTACTTGCCATTGATCGTTTAACTGACGCAAAGTTAAATTGAGATCTTCAACATACAAAATTCCTGGCTGGAGTTGCCAATGCCAAAGTGATTCAAAAAGATTAATACCAACTAATAATTTTTTTAAATGAATGACGCTATGCGCACTCCGAATATTAATATTTTTTAATTTAATGACAGGTTCAAACCAAAACCAGCCTGTTTCCATTCGTTGAATCGTAACAGGTTCACCTAAAAGTGTGGTTAGACGCTGCTCAAGCTGAGGTTTATACTGTTTAGCCCAAGGCGTTAAAGCACGAAAAATACTTGACATTAGAGCTACAGCAATAATACAAACTGCAAAAATTATCCAGCAACGCTTGAAAAATTTAAATAAAAACGATTTTAGACTTGAAAACATAGTAAAATAAATTATAAAGAAATATAGCCTAAGCAATCCTATTGCTTAGACTATTTTATTAAAATAAGGCTCTTGTTAAACAACATACCCTTCTTCCCGCATTTTTGCTAACTTATAGCGCAGAGTACGCTCACTGACTCCTAAAATGGCAGCAGCCTGCTGGCGATTACCGTCGTGCGCTTTTAAAGTCTCGGCAATGATCTCAAACTCATGCTCTTGTAAATTTTTCATCTTAATACCATCAAATGACGTAGGCCTAACTGTTCCTAACGTAGACAACTGCAAGTGAGTAGGATTTATTATACCATTCGTTTGTAACACTAAGGCTCGCTGTATTACATTATCTAATTCTCTGGCATTTCCCGGCCAAGAATAATCTAAAAACAATTGAATAGCCTCTTCACTTAATAAAGGAACTTTTAATGATTTTCCTTTACAGTGACGACGGATTAGATAATTCGCCAAAGGTATAATATCATAAATTCGCTCTCTTAGGGGTAACCAATGTAGTGGAAAAATATTTAAACGGTAATATAAATCTTCTCGAAAGCGTCCTAATCTTACTTCTTCTAATAGTTGTCTATTACTGGTAGCCAGTACTCGAACATCTAAATCAATGAGCTTGTTTGCGCCAATACGTTCGACTTCTTTTTCTTGAATGACCCGCAACAGTTTAGCCTGCAGACTTAAACTCATCTCACTGACTTCATCTAATAAAATTGTACCACCTTGTGCTTGCTCAAACTTACCTGGTGTTGATTTATAAGCACCTGTAAAAGCGCCCTTTTCATAACCAAATAAAGTTGCTTCAAGCATTTGCTCAGGAATAGCAGCGCAATTAATAGCAATAAAAGGCTGCTGTCTGCGAGCAGAATGATCATGAATAAAATGAGCAAGTACCTCTTTACCTGTCCCACTTTCACCTGTAATCATCACGCCTACATCAGATTGAGCAACTCGCAGTGCCATAGAAAGTAATGCTTGGCTTTTAGGATCTTTGGCAATAGGCTCTTTATCGTCATCAAAAGAGGTAGCACCAATATAGAGGTTAATTTTCTCGGTAAGTTTATGTGCGCTAAATGGTTTCTCTAGATAGTCAACTGCGCCCTGTTGCATTGCTTTTACAGCATCCTCAACTGATCCATAAGCTGTCATTAAAATAACAGGCATGCCTGGTGAGCGACGCTGAATTTCGTTAAGTAATTGTTGACCATCGAGTTTATCCATGCGTATATCTGTGAGCACAACAGCAGGGCTATATTGTTCTAGCATGGCTAACGCTTCTTTACCATCTTTAGCGGCCAAATAAGAATGTCCTGCTAAATTCATTGTTTCAGCAAGTGCTTCACGTAATACAGGATCATCTTCTACAATTAATACGCCATTCATCATTGGAATTCCTTTTACTAATGTTGTTGGCAAATAGCTCATTAGCGAGCTATTGAGAAAGACTTATTTGTATACAACATCCCTGTCCTGGAGAGGATTCAAGTCTAATATCTCCATGATGGGCCTTAACTACCGCTTTTACTACCGCTAATCCTAAGCCTGTACCTTCTGCTTTTGTTGTGAAGAAAGGAGCAAATGCCTGTGCTTTTACTGATTCTGTCATCCCACAGCCATTATCTTTAATACTGATTTCTAAATTATTTTTAATATAACTTAGTGTAAGTTCAATACAACTTGCACCAGCTTGTATTGCGTTCGTAATAAGATTTAAAATTGCTCCTATTAGAGATTCAGTATGTAAACAATAAGAGCCTGTTCCCAGCTGATTGTCAATAATTAACTTTAAAGTTGGCGGTAGCGCTAAAGAATAAATCCTTTTTTCTAATTCCTTTCCCCATTCAGAAACATTAACATTAGCAAGTTCAATTGCTTCACCACGCGCAAAAGATAATAAGTCTTGAACTTGCTTTTCAATACTAGCATGGCAAGCTTGAATCGACATTATCCATTTAGCCATCCGAGCTTGTGCTATAGCCGAATTTAATAAATGCTCTGTATAAAGTATTGCTGAGGACAAGGGCGTGCGAATTTGATGGGCAAGTTGAGCCGTCATTCTCCCTAGAGCTAAAAAGCGGCTATATTCGGCTTTTTCTTGCTCATATTGTCTCGTAGTTGTTAAATCGGTTAGCGTTACCAATTCACCTGGTAGGCTATTTAGTGAGGAAATAGCCACGCTAATTCGTCGACCGTCAACTAAAGATACCTCATAGCCATCATCTTCTTTAGGAGCAAAAGAGCGCTTAATAACGTCTAACCATATCGCACCTTCTAATTCATCTCCTAGTAAATCTTCTGCCATATGATTAAACCATACAACCACACCTTGTGCATTTATCACCACTAGTCCACAAGGCAAGCGCTGACATATTTCATGGTGTAAGTTATTCATCCTTAATTTATTATTATCCTTTATAATTTACTGTAATTTTGACCTTCACTAGTTTCTATGATCTCTACTTGCTTACGTCCATGACTTGTTCACAAAATCAAAGATCTAACCACATCACTGGATCCCGCGGACAAGCCGTGGAACGTAGGCGTGAAGAAAACCTTATTAGCAGTTTCATTTTTCCCACACGCGGCTACTTAACTTTAAAACTACCCTAAATAAGTTATAGGATATTTAAGCGAAGCGCTAGGTAAGAGAATTTATTTTTTTGATTTATTATTTTTATGTTTATATTCGTTGTCTAGTGATTTTAAAAAAGCCATTTTTTCATTGAGTTTTACTTCTAAGCCTCTATCGACTGGCTTATACCAATTAAGATTAGTAAGACCTTCGGGTAAATAAGTCTCACCAGCTGCATAGCCAAAGGGCTCATCATGTGCATAGCGATAATGGTGACCATATCCTAGCTTATCCATTAAAGCAGTAGGCGCATTACGCAAATGATAAGGAACTTCTCGCGATTTATCTTTTTTTACAAAATCAAGTGCTTGTTTATATGCAATGTAAGCAGCGTTACTTTTTGGTGCTAAAGCAAGATAGATAACAGCTTCGGCTAAAGCAAGCTCACCTTCAGGTGAACCTAATCGTTCATAGGTTAGCGCTGCATCATTTGCTAATTGCATAGCGCGCGGATCTGCAAGTCCAATATCTTCCCAGGCCATTCGTATAATTCGTCTTGCTAAGTAGCGGGCATCAACGCCGCCATCTAGCATGCGAGTTAGCCAATAAAGGGCCGCATCAGGATTTGATCCCCGAACTGATTTATGCAGAGCAGAAATTTGATCATAAAAATTTTCTCCTCCTTTATCAAAACGTCGGCCACTAGGTGCTAAAACATTCTGTAAAAAGGAAAGTGTCACTTCATTAATACCTTCCATTTTTGCAGCTGTATTAATTTGCTCTAAAAGATTAAGAAGTCGACGCGCATCGCCGTCAGCATAGTGAATAACAAAATCTAATGCTTTAGTTTCAAATTTGAGATAAGGAAAAACTTTTTCTTGTGCTCTTTGCACTAATAAACCAAGTTCTTCATTAGTTAGAGGCTTAAGCACATAAACTTGCGCTCTAGAAAGCAATGCAGAATTTACTTCAAAAGAAGGATTCTCCGTGGTTGCTCCTATAAAGGTTAATAAACCTGATTCAGTATAGGGTAATAAGGCATCTTGTTGCGATTTATTAAAACGATGAATTTCATCAATAAAAAGTAGGGTTTGCCGATGCTTGGTTAAATTGATTTGAGCCTGTTCAATCGCTGCTCGAATATCTTTAACTCCTGCTAATACTGCCGAAAGTGCTATCCACTCGCAATCAAAGGCCTGAGCACTTAATCGCGCTAAAGTCGTCTTACCAACGCCTGGAGGTCCCCAGAAAATCATGGAATAGGGCTTACCAGAATCGAAAGCTAAACGTAAAGGCTTACCCGGGCCTAATAAGTGCGCCTGTCCAATGACTTCATTCCAGTGCTTAGGCCTTAATTGCTCCGCTAATGGTATGACTTGTTGATCCATTATTAATTATTGCTCAACGATATCTACACCCTTAGGCGGTTTAAATTGGAATAGTTTATTTGCTAAAGGCGGATTGGTTTGTACATTTTTTAATTTAACAATAGTGTGTTGCCCAAGCTGATCAAAAAATTCAATGACACTTAATGCATCACCATTAAATGTTAACTGCACTGTTTGAAAATTTTCTTTAGGTGACTTAGCTTTTAAAATATATGTTCTTATTCCCTTTTTATCTTTTGTTGTTACATCAAAGTCACGAGTCACGCTATTATCATAACCGCTTAAAAAAAGACCTGGCGTTCCGCCTAAACCCGGTTCCTGTTTTTTAACTGTGACCTGCTCTAAATCAACATCATAGACCCATAGACGCTTACTGTCTGCAACAACCAGTTGTTCTAAGGGGCTTTTGGTTTCCCAGCGAAACCGGCCTGGCCTAACCAGAGCCATTTTACCTGAAGATTGAGAAACTTCACGCTTACCAGCAGTTACAATCTGATCAAAACCTGCACTCATACTACGGATTGCATTTAATTTAGTTTGTACTTCTTCAGCAGGTGTTTGTGCCCAAACATTTGTCAAAAAAGTGATTAAAGCTAAAATCATTATTCTTTTCATATTTTTCCTCTCTATTCATCAGGTACAGCTGATACAAGAACATCTCTATAGCCACCATCTAAGGGTCCAACAATGCCTGTACGCTCCATTTCTTCTACCAAACGAGCTGCACGGTTATAGCCTATTTTAAAACGTCGCTGCACAGAAGAGATACTCGCCTTGCGGGTTTGAATAATAAATTCTACCGCTTGATCATATAAAGGATCAGCATCTTCCGTCTCCTGCCCATCATCACCCAACCCGCCTTCAGAACTATCAAGTGTTTGAGTAATTTCCTCAATGTAATCGGGTTCACCGCGTGCACGCCAATCATCAGCAATTCGATGCACTTCTTTATCATCAACAAAAGCACCATGCACTCGCAAGGGCGCGCCCGTTCCCGGTGCTAAGTATAGCATGTCGCCATGACCTAATAATTGTTCAGCACCTTGCTGATCAAGAATGGTACGAGAATCAATTTTAGAAGAAACTTGGAATGACATACGGGTAGGAATATTTGACTTAATTAAACCTGTTAATACATCAACTGAAGGTCTTTGGGTAGCTAAAATTAAGTGAATACCTGCTGCACGCGCCTTTTGTGCAATTCGGGCAATTAACTGCTCAACTTTTTTACCGACAACCATCATCATGTCAGCGAGCTCATCCACAATAACGACAATGTAAGGCAGTGGCTGTAATAAAGGAGCACTAATGTCTACACCGTCACTTGGCTTCCACAATGGATCAGTTAAAGGCTCGCCTTTCTCGGTAGCTTCATTTACTTTATTGTTAAAACCCGTTAAATTACGCACACCCATGGAAGCCATTAATCGATAACGTCGCTCCATTTCAGCTACACACCAACGTAATGCGCTCGCTGCTTCTTTCATATCCGTTACAACAGGCGTTAATAAATGCGGAATACCATCATAAACTGATAATTCAAGCATTTTAGGGTCAATCATAATTAAACGAACTTGCTCAGGGCTCGATTTAAATAATAAGCTTAATATCATTGCATTAATTCCAACTGATTTACCTGAACCAGTGGTACCTGCAACTAATAGGTGAGGCATTTTTGCTAAATCAACTATCATGGGATGACCCGCAATATCTACCCCTAACGCTAAAGTTAGCGGTGACATGGCATGTTGATAAACATCAGCTGATAATACCGATGAGAGACGAACAACTTCTCGGTGTTGGTTAGGTAGTTCAAGGCCCACTACTGTCTTACCAGGAATCACCTCAACAACGCGTACACTAGTCACAGATAATGAACGTGCTAAGTCTTTAGCCAGTGCTGTTAACTTACTGACTTTGATGCCTGCTGCTAACTGTAACTCAAAACGCGTAATGACAGGCCCGGGATGAACAGCAACAACGTCTGCTTGAATACCAAAATCTAATAGGTGCTGTTCTACTTCGCGCGATAAGCTTTCTAATTCTTGATGAGTATATCCTCCTAAAGGTTTACCAACTTGACCTTTATCAAGCAAACCTAATGAAGGTAACCCGCCCGCAACTGGTGTTTTTGTTTTCTTTTCTTTGGTAGGAATAGGTTTATTATTTGCAGCTGATAAATTGTCACTTGTATTAATTACAGGAGTCGGTGCAGTGTGAGAAGCAGAAGGAATAAGAATAGGAATAGGTTTTTCTGTCCTTTCTTTTTTGTCAGGGTCTCTTCTTATAGAAAGAGAAGGTCGTCTGTCTTGTCTAACGGGCTGCATAGTAGATTTATCAGTTTTAATAAGCGCTTTAGTATAATGACCTATGCTAATTATCGCGGCTTTTAATTGCAAAATAATCCAATTACAAGCATATACAGTATAAAGACCAATGGATTCTGAAAGCATTAACCAAGAAAAACCTGTTAGCCATGTTACGCCGACTAATACGATAGCTAAAAGCAATAAAGAAGCACCTTGCAAATTTAAAGCATAATAAAAACCTTTTGCAATCCAATTACCTAAAAGACCACCTGCATTACTAATATGGCTTGCATTAACAATAACCGAATCTAAGCTTAATAAACCACAGCCACCGATAATTGCAAAAACAAAACCAATTAGCCTTAGTAAAAGTACAGGCTTATTAACAGTTTGCATAATCCGCTGTTCTTTTAAGACAAGCCAAGCAATATAAAGAAGGCCTATAGATAGAAAAAAACAACAATAACCTAAGGTAAAATAGAGGGCATCAGCAATATAGGCACCGACATGACCACCCGCATTCGCTATCTCAACATTATTTTTTGTAATATGAGTCCAACCAGGATCTGTGACATGATAAGTACATAAAGAAAGTAGAATAAACAAAACACCTGTTAAAAGAAGAATAAAACTACCTTCACTGATTCGTTTTATAAGAAACGCCGGTAGCGTTTTTTTATTATTTTTAGTTTTAATACTTGCGTCTCTTTTTGTCATAACTATTTTAAAATATGTTTTTCTATCATACTATTTGGCATAATAACATATTTTATAAAGAAGAAAGCAATGACAAGCCGTAACTATCATCATCAGCTAATTATATTAGGTTCAGGACCTGCTGGATATACTGCTGCTGTTTACGCAGCTCGGGCAAATCTTCATCCAGTCATGATTACAGGTATGCAACCAGGTGGCCAGCTAACAACTACAACCGAAGTTGATAATTGGCCTGGTGATCCTGAAGGTTTATTAGGCCCTGCTTTAATGGAACGGATGCAAAAGCATGCTGAGCGCTTTGAAACAAAAATAATTTTTGACCATATTATTGAAGCTGATTTAAGTAAAAAACCCTTTACTTTGCAAGGTGATAGCGACACCTATACCTGCGATGCTTTAATTATTGCCACTGGCGCCTCAGCGCGTTATCTAGGTCTTGATTCAGAAGAAGCCTACCAAGGCCGTGGTGTTTCAGCTTGTGCAACGTGTGATGGTTTTTTCTATCGCAATAAAGAGGTATGTGTGATTGGTGGTGGTAATACTGCTGTTGAAGAAGCACTTTACCTTTCTAACATCGCCTCTTCAGTCACTTTAATCCATCGACGTGATAGCTTAAGAGCTGAGAAAATTCTACAAGATAAGCTATTTGAAAAAGCCCGCACTGGCAACATTCGTTTATTTTGGAATCATACACTAGAAGAAGTTCTAGGCGATGGGCTTAAAGTGACAGGTGTAAATTTACGCCATTTAACAGATGATAGTTTAAACCATCTTAAAGTAGATGGTGTTTTTATTGCCATTGGCCACGACCCCAATACCAGTTTATTTAAGAACCAATTAGCAATGACTAATGATGGCTATTTAATTATTCGATCAGGCCTTGAAGGCATGGCAACTGCGACATCTATACCAGGTGTTTTCGCCTGTGGCGATGTTGCTGATCATGTTTATAGGCAAGCCGTTACCTCAGCCGGCTTTGGCTGTATGGCAGCGCTTGATGCTGAAAAATACTTAGATGATTTAGCTAGATAATATAAATCTTACTCTCGCTTTAGCGAGAATTTATTTAACACAAGCTTTTCAATTAGAATTAAATTGTGCTGGTACTTGTTTTTGAGATAGAACTAAAATACTCTTCCAACTCCAGGCGCATATCTCGTTTTCCAGTACTATAGTTATATTTTATGTCCTTGCATATTTGATGTTTATCAATCCAAGAGGAAAATTTTTTTAAACTACTGCTATCAACCTCTTTTGTTAATTTAACAAAGTTTTCATAATAGAGTTGCTTAACTATGGTCTGAATTGCTGCATGACTCTCATTAGATTTTTTAAATCCGGTATTAAAATTATTTAAAAGTCCTAGATTATATGATTCGCCCCAGTAATTTTTAGGAACTACAATCCTATTATCTTGAATCTGTATAAATAACTCATTTAATTGAGCCATAGCAATCATAGGATCCCTAGATAAAGTTTCACGTAAGTGAAGTTTAATTTGCTCTGTATTATCAAGAATATTTTCTTCTGTTAAATTTGATAATATTTGCGCAGCATTTGTAATTTTGTATTCGGCATATTTGCTAAGACCTAACAACGTTTCTTTTGTTAACTGAGAAACGGAGAACCCTGCAAAATGAGCAGGTGTTTGAGTAATACACATACTCATCCCATTTTGCAATAAAAGTAAATTTTTTAACAAAAAAACAAGGGTGCGCCCATTACCATCTGGTAAAGGATGTGTTTGATGAAGATTCCTAATAAATTCTACTATAATAGCTACTTTCTCATCCTTACTACCCGCTGTTTTAATTTTCTCTTGGTATAAATTAATTTCCTTTTCAATGTATCTTCTTAAATCAGCTCTAGAATATTTAGCCGAACAAGATATTTCAATGTTTGTTACTGATCCCTCAGTTTTTTTAGAATCTTTGGGATTGGCTTTGTATAAAGCAGCACTTCTAAATTGCTCAAGCAAGTACTCTTTTAACTGTTGTGTATTCTGCTCATTAAAGTAGACACAGTTTAGATTTTCACTTTTATTAGGATCAAAAGAAATATAAAGTGGCGGTTTATCACCAACAGTAAATATCTTCAATCGCCATCTAGGTGCGCCTGAAGGGCGGTCATGGTAGGCTTCTATCATATTTTTTATAAATTCATCAAGGCCTTCTTCGGAAATCCCTGCCTCTTCTGAAGCACCAGGCAATCCTATATCGATTTCAAATCCTAGAGTTCCATCCCTTATACCTTCTCTCATGTCCTGTTCTTTTCCGTATGACTCCTCAAATTGATAGGCGCTGAAATAGATATTTTGAATTAAATCGACAGACAAAGGGGTATTTAGATTAGACAGGATAAAATCAAATCCTTGATTCATACCCTTATAGAATACTTCTCTGAAGTTATCAGGCCCTCGATAGTGCTGCCAACCATCTGTTTGCAAACGCCATATTTCAGATGGTGGAAAATCTTGTAAAATAGTATTCCTGCTTCTATCTGCGTGTTTCTCTACAGAACGCATAACTAAAGCCCAGGTTGAATATTATTTTATCATTATAGACTTTTTTGAGAGCTATTGATGGCGTAGTCTACTTAATTCAAACTACGAAATTTATGTTTAATAATGCTCTAAGAAATATAATTACTTGATGTAAACTTAAACTAACCTAATTATTTTTATTGCTCTTAATGGCGATTGCTGATTTACCTTATACTTTTCCTAATCCTGAAGAAGCAGACGATCAAGGTTTGTTGGCTATTGGGGGAGATTTATCGCCTGGCCGATTGTTAACAGCTTATAGTCAAGGTATTTTTCCATGGTTTGATGATGATCATCCCATCTTATGGTGGTCACCTAACCCACGCTTACTTCTTATCCCTCAAGAATTTAAATTATCGAGAAGCTTAAAAAAATCATTAAAAAAACCTTACTTATTTACGATTGATAAGGCTTTTAAACAAGTAATTCATGCTTGTGCAACGATTGATAAACGAAAGAAAGACACATGGATTACTAGCGATATGCAGCAAGCTTATATTGAATTAAATAGACTAGGTTATGCACATTCTGTCGAAATTTGGTCCGAAGATAAATTAGTTGGTGGTTTATATGGTGTAAGTTTAGGAAGAGCTTTTTTTGGTGAATCTATGTTTCATAAGGAGCGAGACACATCTAAAATAGCCTTATTTTATTTATGTCAATTATTGATTGATTGGAACTTTGACTTTATTGATTGTCAATTACCTACACCGCACTTACAAAGCTTAGGTGCTATCATTGTAAGCCGCCGAGACTTTTTAAAACAATTAAAGCAAACTTTACAATATCCAACTAGAAAAGGACTATGGCGACAGGAGTAACTACTTAAATAAATAATTGCTTGATTGCCATTTTTCTTATTTTAAGGCACTATCTACCTTTTTATTTAATTTATTTGAGAGACCTCATGGCAAAAGAAGATCATATTGAAATGCTTGGTACGGTAGTGGATACGCTTCCCAATACTATGTTTCGTGTTGAGCTAGAAAATGGTCATATTGTTACAGCTCATATTTCTGGCCGTATGCGCAAAAACTATATTCGTATTCTAACAGGTGACAAAGTTAAAGTTGAATTGACACCTTATGATTTAACTAAAGGACGCATCATTTTCCGCGACAAAAACTAGCCTTTTTACAATTCATTGCAATTATCTTATTGTTAATTTAATTAAATTTAATGTAGACAGATATTAAAGCCCATTCTCTTAGGTTAACAGAATGGGTTTTAATAGATCTATCTATTAAATATTAACCTCTTAATGACCTGCCACAGTCATACCGTCAATTAAAATCGAGCCACAACGTGTTGAAATGTTAGGATTTATATCATTTCCTACAGCCTGAATACCTAAAAACATGTCTTTTAAATTACCAGCAATTGTTACTTCTTCTACTGGAAATTGAATAGCGCCATTTTCTATCCAAAAACCTGAAGCGCCACGCGAATAGTCACCTGTTAAAACATTTACCCCCTGTCCCATTAATTCAGTAACAAGTAAACCCCTATTCATTTGCTTTATTAAATCCTCTAAGCCGCCTGCAGTCGGATTTATTGTTAAATTATGAACGCCACTACTATTGGCTGTGGTTTTTAAACCCATGCGGCGAGCAGAATAACTGCTGAGTACATATTGGCAAAGCCGGCCATCTTGAACAAAGATATTGTTGCGAGTGGGAACCCCTTCACCATCAAAAGGTGCACTACCTAAACCTCTTAATAAATGAGGCTGTTCATATATTTTAATGTTGGAGGGAAAAATTTGTTTACCCATAGCATTTAGTAAAAATGAATTTTTACGATATAAATTTGAGCCACTAATTGCATTAATCAAGCTTGATAAAATACCACTTGAGACGCGTGGAGAAAATAAAACAGGAATTTTTTGCGTTTTAACTTGTTTAGCACCTAAACGGCTCACTGCACGTTTAACAGTGCTCTCGGCTAGCTGCTGTAAAGAACTTAAATCACTTGCAAGACGTGCAGTAGTATAATCATAGTCGCGCTGCATTGACTCACCTTCTTGGGCAATTAAGGAGCAGCTTATACTATGCCTTGTGCCACTAATAATACCTAGCGCGCCATAGGTATTTGCATAGCCATGTATGAAGCTATAAGTAGCTAAATTAACACCATCAGAGTTTTTTATTCGTTGATCAAGAGCAAGCGCATGTGCCTCGCATTTGAGAGCCATTTCAATTGCCTGGGTTGGATTAATATCCCAAGGATGATATAAATCGAGCTCTGGATACTCATTGGTTAGTAATTCACGATCCGCTAAACCAAAGCAAGGATCTTCGGCACTGACTTTTGCAATTTCATAAGCTGCTTTAACCAGTGTGTCTAAGGCCTTAGGAGACGTATCTGTACTACTTGCAGCACCTTTACGATGACCAATAAAAACGACTAAACTTACACCTTTATCTTCATTAAATGATACTGTTTCAACATCGTTCATACGTACATCAACTGAAAAACCATTGTCATGATTGACAGAAACTGCAGCATCTGTAGCACCTTGAGCGCGAGCTCGATCTAATATATCCTGCATAAGATTAGACAAATCACTTGCCGATTTTTGTTGCACTTTGGTAAGATTTTCTAATGAATTTTGCATAGCCATTCCAGTATAAAAATAATAATAAGGATACAAGAATACGATGCCCAGTCAAACCATTGTGATCAGAAAATGGTTGAGGCAAGGTTTAAAATCAGCATTTACTGTTTTATTTATTATAATCTTGCTCAACTATGCGATTGCAGCTAAGAACTGGCAAAAATTAGGCCCGGGTTTATTTTATCAGGATTTAAACTTTAGTTATCTCTCACCCTGGTCTCATATTCATGCCTTTCGAGTTGATTTAAAATCGAATGAACTTGCTTTAGTTATGGCCAAAGAATTAGCTATGAAGCATGCCTCAGCTGAAGAATATGCGCAACATAGTAAAGCCCTTATTACGCTTAACGGAGGATTTTTTGATCAAAATTTTCATCCACTTGGATTAAGAATAAACAATAAAAAACTACAAAGCCCATTAAAGCAAATTAGTTGGTGGGGTGTTTTTTATATTAAAAATAATAACGCTTACTTAACCAATGTCAGTCAATTCAAACGCAATAAACAAATTGATTTTGCTATTCAAAGTGGTCCTCGCCTATTAATTCATGGCCAAATACCTCCTTTAAAGCCAGGTCGAGCTGAACGCTCAGCATTAGGAATTACCGCTAATGGCCATATCATTATTCTGGTTACGGAAAATGCACCCCTATCAACTACTGAATTGGCTCAGTTAATGAAAGCCCCTCCGCTTAATTGTATTAATGCGCTTAATTTAGATGGTGGCAGTTCAAGTCAATTATATGCCCAAATAGATTCCTTTCATTTAAATGTGCATGGCTTTTCTAATGTAAGTGATGCAATTATTGTAAAAAGAAAATTAAATTGAATGACCAGGCGATTTATCTTTATATCACTGGTATGACAGATCTACAGCATGGGTAGGTTGGGCTAAACGCAGTACAGCCCAACAAATTATGAATATGCTACACACCTTGTGCCTTAAACTGTTGGGCTGCGCTATGCTTAGCCCAACCTACCCATGCTATGGCATCTAACTAAAATAAAAAATACCTTCTAAGTAAATTTTGTTATGAATTAAGCACCTATAAATGAAATAAGAATAAGCTGTGCATAACTTTTTCCTTTTTCTTTTCGACTTAAACAATTTTCAGGCATTTTTTAGATTATCCAGTTGATTTTTAACGAATTTTTATTTATATTAGGCAAATCTCATTAACAAGTTTATCCACGAAAACTGTGGATAAACTTGTGTATATGACTATAAAATCCTTGTAGCAAAAGAGCTTAGCTCGTTGTTCAAGCTTTAGTAAATAGTAGCCTCTTCAAATTCAACTGGCATTATTTTCAACACGTTGCTTTATACGTTCTAAAGCATAATGCAGACGGAAAAGAGTGCGTGTTTTGCCAATTAAGGCGAGTGTCGCGTCAATTGCGGGTGACATACTGTTACCAGTGACAGCTACACGTAGTGGTTGGCCAATTTTACTCATATTAATGTTAAATTCAGCACTCACATTATTAATGATGTGTTGAATATTCTCAGCGCTCCAAACGTTTAATTGCTGTAATTGTTCATATACTTGGGTGAGCGGCTCAAGAACAATAGGACGTAAATGCTTTTTAATAGCCTCTTCATCATATTCAATGACATCCTGATAAAAATAGCGGCTTTTTTCTGCCATTTCAGCTAAATTCTTAAATCGATCGGCTTGAATCATGACAACTTTATCCATTTCAGGCCCGTTCTTAGGATCAATACCTAAGCGTTCAAAGTGCCATAATAAAGCTTCGGCAATTTCTGTGGGGGAATCTGCTTTTAAATAATGTTGGTTTAGCCACGTTAATTTATCATAATTAAAACTTGCAACCCCGCGGCTTACATTAGCTAAGTCAAAGTATTTAATCATTTCCTCAATACTAAATATTTCTTGATCACCATAAGACCAGCCTAAACGTACCAAGTAATTAAGTAATGCATGCGGCAAAATGCCCTGCTCTTTAAACTGTAAGACACTAACAGCGCCATGGCGCTTTGATAAGCGTTTACCATCATCACCTAAAATCATGGGTAAATGAGCAAAAATAGGCAAAGGCGCCTTTAAGGCTTTAAATAAATTAATCTGACGCGGCGTATTATTAATATGATCATCGCCCCGGATAACATGGGTTATTTCCATATCCCAATCATCAATTACCACAGCAAAATTATACGTAGGATGGCCATCTGAGCGTATCAAAATAAGATCATCAAGCTCACTGTTTTCAACTTCAATAGCGCCATAGACTTCATCTTTAAAAGCCACGGTGCCAGTAGTTGGGTTTTTAAAACGGATAACAAAAGGCTCACTCGTAGGTTTTAAATTTAAATCACGGCAATGCCCATCATATCGAGGCTTTTCTTTTGCTGCCAATTGAGCTTCACGTAGTTGCTCTAAACGTTCTTTAGAACAGACACAGCGATACGCTTGACCTAGTGATAATAAGCGATTAGCTATTTCTTGATATCTACTATATCGCTCGGTTTGGTAAATAGGCCCTAGATCATAATCAATACCTAACCAAGCTAGACCATCAATAATTGCTTGCACTGACTCTTTGGTAGAGCGCTCACGATCAGTATCCTCAATGCGCAAAACAAATTGACCCTGATGCTTTTTAGCATATAACCAAGAAAACAAAGCCGTTCGGACGCCACCAACATGTAAAAAGCCTGTGGGACTTGGGGCAAAACGTGTTCTAACAATCATTAAAGACGCTCCGTTGTAAGCAGGAAAATATTCGGGCTATAATAGCGGACTTTACATATAACG
The DNA here is from genome assembly GCF_052527395.1 of Legionella pelazae. NCBI lineage: Bacteria > Pseudomonadati > Pseudomonadota > Gammaproteobacteria > Legionellales > Legionellaceae > Legionella > Legionella pelazae. Next base: position 6,474 of record NZ_JBNVZS010000006.1, on the reverse strand, counting down.
AAAAGCCAACAAATGTATTGCCAAATTTATAAAAACTATGCAAGAAGCACTTTTTTTATTTAACGGCGGTTATTCCCGATGAAAGGCTTGAGTATCAAATATCAGCTTCGCCTCACTACTTTAATCCCTGTTTTAGTTGTTGCTCTGTTATTTGCTGTTTTTTATAACGGTCAGTTTAACAAGGATTTAAATCAGCATATGTTTCGTTTAGGTGAAGCCTATATTCGTCAGCTCCTGCCTGCGGCCCAATTGGCGCTCATGCGTAATGACCGACGAACCTTACAAGGCCTTATCAATGCTTCAACGATTAACCCTGAAGTGATTGCGCTCGCTTTTTATGATGGCGATGGCCATTTAATGGCTTATCGGGGCGGTAAGCATTCCATTCATACGCCCTTTACACCCCCTGAATTCACGGGCGACTACATTGAAAGTAAGCAAATTGAACCTTACGTTATCAATTTTTTAGCTCCTATCACTATTCCTAAATTCAACCTTTATTCCAATACCACCTTTAAAAAAACAGCTGATTATATCCCATTACAAGCAGATGATATACTTGGCTGGTTATCAATTGATATTGATACGAAATCCATGCTGATTAAGCGTTATCAAATGTATATAGTGACTATTTTTATAACGCTCTTTGGCTTATTAATAAGTCTAACTATTCACTATTTTCTGTCAAAACGTATTTATTTACCCATTGCGCGATTGCGTCGTAGTATGAAACAAATTTTACAGAATGAATTTGAAACACACATTGCTGTCTCCAGTGACAGTGAATTAGGTGAAATTGAAAAAGGCTGTGCTCATCTGCAACGCCAATATTTAAATACCATTCATGACCTTAACCACCATATTGAAGTAGCCACTGAAGACTTACAAAATAGCCTTGAATTGCTGGAAGAGAAAAATATCCAACTTTCTTTAGAAAAGAAAAAAACTGAAGAAAAAAGCAAGCAGCAATCTGACTTTATAGCCAACATGAGTCATGAAATTCGCACGCCCATGAATGGTGTTATTGGCTTTACTAATGTGTTACTAGAAAGCAAACTTGACCCGTTGCAACTTGATTATGTCAAAACAATTAAATCGTCTGCGCAAGATTTACTAAATATCATCAATGATATTCTTGATTATTCGAAAATGGATGCAGGAAAACTGCACTTAGATTGCATACCTCTTGACTTACGAGGTTGTATTGATGAGGTTTTAGCGCTAGCAGGCCCTAATGCCCATAAAAAAGGAATCGACTTAATTCCTTCTACAGGTATAGATGTTCCTAAAACTGTTTTAGGCGATCCCTTACGTATCAAACAGATATTAACTAATTTAATTAGTAATGGGATTAAATTTACCGATCATGGGTATATTTTAATTCGTACCCACATTGAGCAAGAAACTGAGAAAGATTATTTAGTTTCTATTGCAGTTACCGATACTGGTATTGGTATATCCAAAGAAGATCAAACGAAATTATTTAATGCCTTTAATCAAGCTGACACTTCAATTACCAGACGTTTTGGCGGTACAGGCTTAGGACTGGTTATTTGCAAAAAACTCGCAGAGGCCATGAATGGTCGTATTCAACTAACCAGTGAACTCCATAAAGGTTCTACCTTTACTGTTAAGATTAGGCTTGAAAAATTAGCAGCCTATGAAGTTGAAAAAAATCAAAGCCATCGCTTTGGGCATTTAAAGGCAATTTGTTTTGATGATAACCCTTTACAACTTGAAGCGATGTGTAACGGTGTCGGTTTTTGGGGAATTCAATGCATTCAAGTGAGCGCTTTTAGCCAGTTAGAAGAGGCTTTTAAAAAACATAATGAATGTGAAATTGCTTTTATTAATGTCAACGAGGGTTGTGAAAAGCAAGTTGCACAATTACTTCGCAAGCAAACTATACCTTGTGTTTTAGTTTCCAAGTGGCTTATTCACGATCCACAAGCCTTAGGCGCAAGGGCTTTTCTCTACAAGCCTATAAGTATTCAAAAACTATATGACACGATTGAATTTATTGTTACAGAGGCCTCACAAACAGTTAACCATAATTATGAATTAGAAAATTTAAGAAAACAGCTAAGAACCATTCATCCTGAGATTCTTATTGCTGAAGATAATCCTGTTAATCGCATGCTTTTAAGTTCATTATTACAAGAGCATGCCTCCATAGAACTTGTTGAAGATGGTGAAGAAACGCTAAGAGCCTGCCATGAAAAACGCTACAACCTACTCCTTTTAGATGTGCAGATGCCAAAATTAAATGGGCTTGAAGCGGCACGTCGAATTCGCAAAGAATCTGTACTTAATCGGCGCACACCCATTGTTGTTATCAGTGCAAACACAAGCGATGTGAATCAAGAAAAACTAAAAAAATCAGGTATTGATCTTTGTTTAGAAAAACCAATCGATGAAAAAGAACTACTAACTCACCTCTTACGTATTCTTAATAAAACCCAAACACTTGCTATTGACTGGTCGCTTTGCGTGCAAAAAGTATCGGGGAATCAAATTCTAGCGGAAGAATTTTTAACTCGCTTTGTTGAAGAATTGACTAAAAGTCAACCAGAATTTTTTGCTTTGTTTGAAAACAAAGATATTAAAGGGCTAGAAAGTGCTGCTCATAAACTCAATGGCGCTTGTTGTTTTTGTGGTGTACCGCGCCTGCAAAGCCAAGTCATTCGCTTAGAGAAAAAAGCAAAAGAAGCACAAAATATTGACGAATTAAAAGAAACCTTTGCTGAATTTATGCAAAGTGCTGATGAGGTCATTAAAGAATTTGAAAGCTTTTATCAAGCTAAGACATTGAATTAAAATGATTACAAAAATTTTTTCCTGTATAGATTAAATATTTATGCAAGATTTAACTTAAAAATAGATTAAAGCTTAAATTGGAGTTACTATGTCCGTGAAAAATGCGATTTATGCGCAATCAGGTGGCGTGACTGCTGTGATTAATGCCTCAGCCTGTGGCGTAATCCAAACTGCGCGTCTTCATCCGCTTCATATCGGTAAAGTTTATGCAGCAAAAAATGGTATTATTGGTGCACTTGAAGAAGAATTAATTGACACGTCCTTAGAATCTGATGAAGCAATTGCAAGTCTTATGCATACACCTTCCGGTGCATTTGGCTCTTGCCGCTATAAATTAAAGGATAATGAAGCTGAGTATGCGTGTTTAATTGAAGTTTTTAAAGCGCACAATATTGGTTACTTCTTTTATAATGGCGGAGGCGACTCCCAAGATACCGCTTATAAAATTTCACAATTAGGTAATAAGATGGGCTACCCTATTACCTGCATTGGCATTCCTAAAACAGTTGATAATGATTTACCCTTTACTGATAATTGCCCAGGTTTTGGCTCAGTTGCTAAATACATTGCAATTTCAACACTTGAGGCCGGTTTTGATGTCGCTTCTATGGCAGCTTCCTCAACAAAAGTATTTATTCTTGAAGTCATGGGCCGGCATGCAGGCTGGATTGCCGCTGCAAGTGGATTAATTAAGCAAGAAGAAAGCGAGCCACCCCATATTATCCTTTTACCTGAAGTAAGTTTTGATGAAAACCGATTTTTAGAAAAAATTGATCAGTCGGTTAAAAAATTTGGTTATTGTGTTGTCGTTGTTTCTGAAGGTATTCGGAATAGTGAAGGTAAATTCTTAAGCGAAGCAGGTGTCAAGGATGCCTTCGGCCACGCTCAATTAGGAGGTGTTGCTCCTATTATTGCGCAACTTATTAAAACTAATTTAGGCCATAAGTACCATTGGGCTGTCGCTGATTATTTACAACGCGCAGCAAGGCATATTGCCTCCCAAGTTGATCTAGATCAAGCTTATGCCTTAGGTAAAGCGGCTGTTGAGTTAGCGATAGAAGGTAAAAATGCGATTATGCCGATTGTGAAACGTGAGCAAGATACACCCTATCGTTGGACTATTGATTATGTTGAATTAAAAGATGTCGCAAATCAAGAGCGAAAAATGCCTGCTGATTTTATTACCGAAGACGGCATGGGTATAACAGACGCATGCAAGCGCTATTTAGCGCCATTAATTGAAGGCGAAGCCTATCCGCCCTATAAGAATGGATTGCCGCTGTATATTCGCCTGCAAAATAAGTTAGTTGAGAAAAAGTTATAGTAGTAAATTTAAATAGTCAACCCATTATTTGTCATACCCGCGTAGGCGGGTATCTATTGATGCCCTAGCACCAATGAAATTATAAAAACATAGCAAACTTAAGTGCATAATCTTCTAAACTCGATTCACTATAAGTTTAACTTGCAGAATGGATGCCCGCCTACGCGGGCAAGACAATCATTTTACCCTTCTGCCAAGTCTAGCGATCTGTCACGCACACTGATCTGTCAAACCCGCTGATTTGGCATACCCCTAACTTATCATATCCCCTAACTTGTCATACCCGCGTAGGCGGGTATCCATTGATGCTCTAGTACCATGGGAATGATAAAAAGCACAGCAAACTTAAGTGAATAATCTTCTAAGCTCGATTTACTATCGATGTAACTTGCAGAATGGATGCCCGCCTGTGCGGGCATGACAATGATTCCGCTTATTTGCTATACCTATAAATCTCTGATACTTAAAATTTGTCATTCATGCCGATTTACCATGTCCCCCTACTCTGTCATATCCGCCTAAGCGGGTATCTATTAACGCTCTAGTATCAAGTAAATAATAAAAAATTACCGCGGCTTAACCGCGGTATTTAATTAAATTTTATTTATTCTTATATTAATTAAGCAGCAGGTACAGCAGCAGCAGCGCGGCAATTAGCTGGTCGATATTTTGTGACTAGTGTTCCACCGGTACAAACCCAGTTAATATGTCCTGGAGAAGTTGCATCAGGTGTGGCATCTAATACCAAAGAGCCGCCGCCAGCTCTTGCTGTATAGTTGATAGTAATGTCTCCATTAGCAATAGTTATTGATGACACATTGTCAGTAGGTGCGGGTGGAGTATAGCCTGCGGCTGCAGCATCAGCTGGCATAGCACCTGTAGATTGAAAGGTTTCAGCAACTGCTACTTTAGCAGGTGCAGCTAAATTAAGCCCCTCCGTGACTCGTGCTCTAACCGTATAATCTTGATAAGCAGGGATTGCAATAGCCGCTAAAATACCTACAATAGCTACTACAATCATTAATTCAATAAGTGTAAAACCTCGCTGTTTCATTTTTTGCTCCTATAACTTAGAAAACGATTCCTAATGACAAACTTGCAATTTGTATGCCATAGGCTTAATTTTAATCAGTTTGCCAATTAAATTTGACCTTGCAATTACACCATAACATTAATATAGGAAAAATACTGCCTTCATTCTAAAGGAAATTTTAAGCCCTGCCCTTCTTTAAATTAGTTAAGCTCTTTAATTGCTCTATGAGTCTAATTATTCCTAACAGACAAGCTAACATACTGACCAAATTAGTCACTTTTTGCCTATACATTGCCTTAGACCTTATTTTTGCTCCCGTGCGCCATTTTTGCTGCTTAACATGGTATAGCGTTGCCCACTAAGTTTTAGACAAGGCGCAAGTGAGCAAGGCGAAGGAGCGTACAACTAAGTACATGGCTGAGCCGAGCAAGCCTGCAACGAAGTATAAAGCTTAGTGGGTGGCGCTATATCCAAATTATTCAATTTCCTCTAAAATAAGATGAATTGATTAATCTTTTATTCTTATAACTTATGATGCGCAAAGAGCGAATTAAAAATATACTGGTGAGTAATTTAGATCCAGCACTGCTTGAAATAGAAAACGAATCACATAACCATCATGTACCGCCAGGCAGCGAAACACACTTTAAATTAGTTGTGGTTGCTCACGCCTTTGAAAATTTAGAGCGCATTGATAGGCACCGCAAAGTTAACGCCCTTTTAGCCACAGAACTTAAAACAGGCTTACATGCTCTAAGCTTGCACCTCTATTCTCCTTCAGAGTGGGAAAATAAGCAAAAACAAGTGCCTTCATCTCCTGCTTGTCGGGGTGGATTTAGACATGGTTGAACAGCCTTTTTATAGCCAGACTAAATATACACTTGATGCAAAATCGCGTGGCGTCCATTTAATTACGGATAAAATTCAAGAAGCTATTAATAAATTACCCGAAGTAAATGTAGGCTTAGTTCATTTATTTCTTCAGCATACTTCAGCTTCCCTTCTAATTACTGAAAATGCTTCAGAAGATGTTTGGCTTGATTTAGAAACACATTTAAATCGTTTAGCACCAGATAATGAGCAGTTATATCGCCATACTATTGAAGGCTCTGATGATATGCCCGCTCATATCAAAAATGCTCATTTAGGTAGCAGCCTAATTATTCCCATTACTAAAGGAAAAATGGCTTTGGGGCGTTGGCAAGGGATTTTTCTATGTGAACACCGCAATCATGCAACTGCACGTCATATTATTATTACGGTACAAGGAATAAAATAAGATTCAGTGTTACAAACGTAG